>JBJMQQ010000258.1:0-21301 GCA_045802645.1 Polyangia bacterium | reverse complement strand
TCGGCGATGGTCTTGCCGATGAACTCGTCGCCGTTGGCGCTGATCGTCCCGACCTGAGCGACGTCCTTCTGGCCCTTTGTCGGCTTCGAGATCTTCTTCAGCGCCTCGACGATCTTCTCGACTGCCTTGTCGATGCCGCGCTTCAGCTCCATCGGGTTGTGGCCAGCGGCGACCATCTTCGCGCCCTCGCGGAAGATCGCTTGCGCCAGCACCGTCGCCGTCGTGGTTCCGTCGCCGGCGGTGTCAGAGGTCTTGGAGGCGACCTCCTTGACCATCTGCGCGCCCAGGTTGGCGAACTTGTCTTCGAGCTCGATTTCTTTCGCGACGGTGACGCCGTCCTTGGTGACGGTCGGCGCGCCCCACGACTTCTCGATGACGACGTTGCGACCGCGCGGCCCCAGCGTGGCCTTCACGGTATCGGCCAGCGCGTTGACGCCGGCCAGAATGCGGGAGCGCCCCGCCTCGTCGAACAGAATTTCCTTGGCTGCCATGGTCCAGTCTCCTTTATTTCTCGAGCACGCCGAGGATGTCTTCCTCGCGCAGAATCAGGTAATCGACGCCGTCGATCTTGATCTCGTTACCGCTGTACTTGCCGAAGAGGACGCGGTCGCCCTTCTTGACCTGCAGCGGCCGAAGCTTCCCGTTCTCGTCCGTCTTGCCGTTGCCGACGGCGAAGATCTCGCCCTCAGCCGGCTTTTCCTTGGCGGTATCGGGGATGATGATGCCGCCTTTCGTCTTCTCTTCCTCGGCGACTCGGCGAACCAGGACGCGATCCTGCAGCGGGCGAACTTTCATCTGTCTCCTCCGGAACGGTAAACGGTGAGCACTTCGATTAGCACTCAGAACAGATGAGTGCCAGCGCGGCACTCTAATCGCAACTGCCCGTCCGTCAACGGGTTCCGATGTGTGCGCTGGCATCCGGGAAGCGCGGGTGCCAACCTGGAAACAAGTTATCTACATGAAATCATTCACGAATTATTGACTTCCTGCCGATAAATACACATAGCTGAACTATGGACGTCGCACGCAACGTCGAAGGGTTCTTTCACGACGAGGTCGACCGCGCCTTCCGGGACCAAGGCCTCAAGCCGGGCACGCTGGTCGAGCACTACATCGTTCAGCTGCTGGCCGCCTACGCAGCCCAGCCGATCGAGGACACCCCGATCGCCCTGCGCATGCTGGCAGCGACCGAAGCCCCGCTGCCACAGCGCCGGCGGCAGCTGCGGGAGATCGGGGACACGTCGCTCTACGTGTCGGGCTTCTGGAGCGAGCACCTGGCGGGCGGCCCCGTGGACGTCGACTACTACATCGGGATGGGCGGCTCGGCCTACGGCGAGCTGGCCCGCGGCGGCGCCGGCTGGACGGGGGATCCGTTCAGCGGCGTGTTTGAAGAGCTGGCGCTCAACTTCGTCCGGTTCGTCAGCGCGCTGGCCCTGGTCAGCCGTCGCATGGCGATCCCGGCCAGCAATCAGGACGTCGTGCGCCTTTACCGGCGCTGGCAAGAGACGAAGAGCCAGTCGGCGGCGGCGCGGCTGGCGGCGCTGGGCGTCGTCCCCGGAAAGGGCGACGGGCGGCCGCAATGACGCCGCCGCTGGCGCACGCGGCGCGGCTGTCCGTGCTGGCGCGGCTGCAACTGGGGCTGGAGGCGCTGTACCGGGTCGAGACCCGCCTGCCCATCGACGCGTTCGTCGTCGACGCCGAGACGCGCGACGCCGCGTTGGGCGCGGGCGCGCGCACGCCGCGCGAGCAGCTCGTCGTGCAGCAGTCGGGGGGTGAGCTCGCGATGGCCCTGTTCGTCGACCAGGCCGCGCTGGCCAACCTGGAACAGAACGATCCGGCGACGGCCCTGGACGACCGCAACTTCGGCGACTTCTGCCTGGCCGTCGAAGGCGTCAGCCACTTCATCTATCTCGCGCTCTGCGCGGCCGCCGACCGCTCCGTCTCGCAGCTGGAGCTGGAGTTGCAAGCCGAGGTCGACAAGTACGCCTGCTGCCTCCTGCTGGCCGGCCGCAATCCCGCCCTGCGCCGCCGCCTGTACGGCGACGTCCATTTCGCCGACGACCTGGACGACGACGAACGCCACCGCTACCAAGCCGCCAACAACGGCGCCGACCGCTACGCCGCCGCGCTGGAACGCCGCTACGTCGACAAGGAGCGCAGCGAAGCCCTCTTCACCGAGCTGCGCGTTTTCTACCGCCTCGCGCTGGCCGAAAAACTGGGCCGCATCGCAGCACTGTAGCTGCGCTCCGACAGTCGGAAGGCGACGTCGAAGCTGGACGTCTCATCTCTGCGGAGGACGTCCTGCGGGAACTCCGCTCGCCGTGAAGCACCGGCTGGTTGGGTTGACCGCCACCGCGCGCCGATATCTCCTTCGGTAACGGGAATGGTATTAGCGGCGGGCGCTGGTGCCCGTCCGCTGCACCGCCTTCTTGACCCGCTCCGAACGCGGAGGTTCCGACCAGTGCGGGCGTTTGCGTGTCTCGGCACAGTCGCGAAGGTACATGTTCATGAGGGTCTGGTACGGGAGAGACATCTCTCGCGAGAGCCCCTGAAAGTAGCTAATCGTCTCCTCGTCCAACCTGATGGTGAGCTGCCGCTTGAGGCGCTTGGCGTACGGATTCCGAACGGCGCTCGAGAAGTCGTAGTTCTTTCTCATCTCATTCTCCGATCCTCGTACTGTTGACGCTCAAGAGCATTGGCCCTCCGCGCCGAGATCACCCTGATGACCTCGTCGTCCTGCCGGTAGCAGTGACAAACCACTAAGGTCCTCAGTCGACCGCTGAGCCCGAGCAGCACAAACCGGTTCTCCTCGTCGGAGTGATCCTCGTCCGGGCGCAAAAAGGGCGTCCTCGTCGAGGAATACCGTCCTCGCCTCCTCGAACGACACACCGTGCTTCCTGAGATTCGCAGCCGCTTTCCGCGGATCCCAGTCGAAGCGAAGCCGTTTCACGCACGCACAAGTGTACCTACTGCGTAACTACACGCAAGTCGGCGCTAACAACATGGCGTCAACCCGCGGGCGCGAAATGGTCCGGCAGGTTCAACGACCGGGTTAGCGGGCTTCGGGCGCGTCTCTCGTGACCTCCGAGATGTCGGCGCATTCCCAGATGCCACGCGTCCGGTCGGCGAAAGGGTTGTCCTTCGCATTCAGCTGGCCGGTCCGTCCGGGGAGGGATGGTTCAAACCCGGTTGGGGACTCGTCGTTGGTGGCTAGACGCCATGCGCGCCAGCCCGTCGCCGTGATCTCGAGAACGGGCAGCACCTCCGATCCGGCGAATCTCGCGAAGCGGCCCTTCTGGCGTCGGAAGCCAGGCATGGCCATTGCCAGGATGCGTGCGACGCGACTCTTCGTGACGCGCTTCGCCGACTCTGCCGACAGACGAAGTTCGCGGAGAACAGTGAAGTTGCTCCGGCCGTCGTCGCGCGACAATACGATCCTGAGCGTCGGCATGATCCTCACCGTGTCGTCGGTCAATTGTCTGTGCGGCTAACGTTATGGCGTTAACCTGAGGGCGCGCAAGCGCCCGCCCGGTTCAACGCCTGGTTAGACCGCTCCGGGGCGTGTTGTGAACCCGACCAGACCTCTTTGATCGACAAGCAGCGTCACTGCACCAAGCCCTGCGTCACGTGCTCGCTCACTGTTGATCACCTTCGACGTCCGATATCTCTCGCGGCGGGCTATCAGATGATTGACGAGAGCGAGCCCGAAGGCTCTTGGCGAGCGACGAGAGTAGCTCCACCTTTTCCGCCGGATACTTCGGTTCCGCCTTCGTTCCGCGGTGAAACGGGGAGAGCGATGACCGGTGTCCCTCGATGATCCGGACATGATCGGGGCGCCCGTCAGCGACACGATTTGCTGAACGAGGACATTGCTCTCCGCGAGAGAATCCCAGCTAGCAGGCTCGAGTCCCCGGATTCGAAGTAGAGCGCAGCAATACTCAAATTCGTCAGCGGCCAGCGCGGCCTCGAAGACGCCATCGAGCACGCCATCGATGACGTCAGCGGAGTAGTTCGCGGCTTGGGTCTTCTCAGTCACGCTAGCTCGGTCTGTCGAACTGCCATTGTCCCCCAAAACCTGTTGTTCAAGCGGCAGCGGGGGCCGCGTGGCGATCGGAGGCGAGCAATCCCGTTGCTTGGAACCGGCGCTGGGCGGGCATCATGGCTGGGGCGCGATCACGGGCACAATTTGAACGTTGTCGATGAGGCGGGTGCGGCCGATGAAGGCGGCGACGAGGAGGACGGACGGGCGATCGACGACCGGGATCGGGGCCAGGGAGTCGGCGTCGCAGAGCTCGAGGTAGTCGAGGCGGTCGATGTCCAGGGTGGCGCGCGCGTTGGTCAGCAGCGCGGCGGCGTCGCGGGTGCCGGCGGCGGCTTGGTCGCGGGCGGTGAAGAGGGCGCGGGAGAGGGACAGGGCGCGGGTGCGTTCGGCGGGCGACAAATAGGCGTTGCGCGAGGACATGGCCAGGCCGTCGGGCTCGCGGACGGTGGGGATGCCGACGACGTCGATGCGCATGGCCAGGTCGGCGACCATGCGCCGGACGATGGCGAGCTGCTGGAAGTCCTTCTCGCCGAAGATCGCGAGGTCGGGGGCGACGATGGTGAACAGCTTGGCGACGACGGTCGCGACGCCGGCGAAGTGGCCGGGACGAAACACGCCGTCCAGACCGCGCGCCAGCTCGCGCACCTCGATGACCGTCTGGAAGCCCGGCGGGTACATGTCGGCGGCCTCGGGGACGAACGCGACGTCCGTGCCGGCGCCGGCCGCCTTGCGGAGGTCGCCTTCCAGATCGCGCGGGTAACGGGCCAGATCCTCGTTCGGTCCGAACTGGGTCGGGTTGACGAAGATCGACAGGGCGACCTTGTCGCCTCGGCTGCGCGCCTCGCGCAACAGGGTCACGTGACCCTCGTGCAGGGCGCCCATCGTCGGCACGAAGGCGATCCGCTCGCCGCGGGCGCGCGCGGCGCGCGACCAGGCGGTCATCTCCGCCGGCGTGCGGATGACCAGCGGGCCTGTCACGCCCGTCACTCGTAGGTCTCGTCGCGCGACGGGAAGCGCCCTGCCCTCACGTCGGCGGCGTAGGCCGCGAACGCGTCGCCGGCCGCCTTGCCCAGCTCGGCGTAGCGGCGCACGAAGCGCGGCTTCCAGGCCGGCTGCAGGCCCAGGAGGTCGTGCATGACCATGACCTGACCGTCGCAGTCGGCGCCAGCGCCGATGCCGATGGTCAGCGCCGTGATCGCCTTCGTGATGTCGGCGGCCAGCGCGTGCGGCACGGCCTCCAGCACGACGGCGTAGGCGCCCGCCTCCGAGACGGCCTGCGCGTCCGCCAGCACCTTCGCGCGCTGCGGCTCGGTGCGCCCCTGAACCTTGAACCCGCCAATCTGGTGGATCGACTGGGGCGTCAGGCCGACGTGGCCGACCACCGGGATCCCGGCGCGCACCAGGCGCCGCGTGAGCTCGGCCACCTCCTCGCCCCCCTCCAGCTTGACGGCCTCTGCGTGCCCTTCCTTGATGAGGCGCCCGGCGGCCCGCATGCCGTCCTCGACGGAGGCCTGGTAGCTCATGAAAGGCATGTCCGCGATGAGGTGCGCGCGCGTGATGCCGCGCGACACGATCCGCGTGTGATAGACGACGTCGTCGACGGTGACGCCGACCGTCGAGCGCTCGCCCTGCACGACCATCCCCATGCTGTCGCCGACCAGGATGGCGTCGACGCCGGCCTCGTCCGCGAGGCGCGCGAACACGACGTCATAGGCCGTCAGCAGAACCGTCTTTTCGGCGGTCCCTTTGCGCGCGCGCAGCGTCGCCGAGGTGATCTTCGCGTCGGGCTTGGCCGTGGCGGACATCGCCGTCGAGCGTAGCACGCCGCCTCCCTGTCACGCCTCCATGCGCCGAAACGACCGGGTGGCCAGCGCGCCCAGCGCGACGGCGGAGGCGGCGACGACCGCGAAGTCGAGCGACAGCGGAAACCCGTGGTGCCCGATGCAGAGCCCGCGGACCGCGTCGACCGCGTACGACATCGGGTTCGCCATGACCACGGCGCGCAGCACGCGCGGCAGGCCGGCGATGGGGTACAGCGCGCCCGACAGGAAGAACACCGGCTGGATGACGAAGTTCACGACGCTGCCGAATCCCTCGAACGACCGCATGCGCGCCGCGACGATGATCCCCAGCGCGTTGACCCCCATGCCGAAGACCACCAGCACCGGCAGCGACGCCAGGGCGCCCCAGACGCTGTAACGCGCGCCGACCAGCGGCGACAAGGCCAGCATCATCGTCGTCTCGATCAGCGCGGTCGCGCTGCCGGCCAGGATCTTGGCGGCGACGATGGCGCCGCGCGGGACCGGCGCGACCAGCAGCTCTTTGAGGAAGCCGAACTCGCGCTCCCACACGATTGAGATGGCCGCGAACATGCTGGCGAAGAGCACCGTCATTGCCGCCAGGCCGGGGACCAGGAACGACACGAAGTCCGCGCCCGAGACCGGCAGCCGAACGGACGCGCGCAGGCCGAACCCGAAGGCCAGCAGCCACAGGAACGGCCGCGTCAGGCTGGTCACCAGCTGGCGCCGGTCTCGCAGGAACTTGATCATGTCGCGCCGCCAGAGCGCGTAGACGACCTCCAGCATCGCTATCGCCTCCGCACCATCGCGCGCACGCGTGCCATGTTGTTCTCGGCGCCTTCCGCGCGGATCTGCCGGCCGGTCAGCGACAGGAAGACGTCGTCCAGCGTCGGCCGCCGCACGCTGATCCCGTCCAGCGCCGGGCGGTCGGTCGTCAGCAGCTTCACGATGAAGGCGTCGCCCTCCTCGACCATGAACGTGAGGCCCCCTTCGCCGGGCGTGCTCGCGACGCCGTACTTGTCCTGCAGCAGCTTGGCCAGCGTCGCGGGATCCGCCGTGCGCGCCGCGACCAGGTCCTTGCCCACCGCGTGCTTCAGCGCCGCCGGCGTGTCCAGCGCGACGATGCGGCCGTGATCGACGATGGCGATGCGGTCGCAGTTCTCGGCCTCGTCCATGTAGTGGGTCGTCAGGAACAGCGTCGTGCCGTACTTGCGCCGCAGCTCGCGCAGTACCTCCCACGTTCGCGCGCGCGTCTGCGGGTCCAGGCCGGTCGTCGGCTCGTCCAGGAACAGGATGTCCGGCCGGTGCACCAGTCCGCGCGCGATCTCCAGGCGGCGCTTCATGCCCCCCGAGAACGTGCGGGTCAGGTCCTTGCGGCGGTCGTGAAGGTCGACGAACCGCAGCGCCTCGTCAATGCGCGCCGCGCGATCGCCGCGCGCAACGCGGTACGCGACCGCGTGCAGCTGCAGGTTCTCCTCGGCGGTCAGCCGATCGTCCAGCGCCGGGTCCTGGAAGATGACGCCGATGCGGCGGCGCACCTCGGACGGCGAAGCGACCACGTCGACGCCCGCCAGGCGCGCCGTCCCGGAGGTCGGCTGCAGCAGCGTGCACAGGATCTTGATCGTCGTCGTCTTGCCTGCGCCGTTGGGGCCGAGAAACCCGAAGATCTCGCCGGCCCCGACGGAGAACCCGATCCCGCGCACGGCCTCGACCTGGTCGTAGGTCTTACGAAGGTCCTGCACCTCGATGGCGGCGGTCATGTGCGGCTCACGAGGGTTGGCGCAGCCGTCGCAAGCGCACCGGGGCTTGTCCCCCCGGCGCCGTTTCCGCCGCCGCGCGCGCGTCACGCACCAGGCTGTGCCGCGGCGCCAGAGCGCAGGCCGGATCGGTCGCCGCCGCGTCCCCCACCAGCGCGAACGCCTGGCAGCGGCAGCCGCCGAAGTCGGTGGCGCGCTCGTCACAGGTGCGGCACGGCGCCGGCATCCAGTCGTCGCCGCGGAACGCGCGGAACCCCGGGCCGTCCGACCAGATGGCGGCCAGCGGCCGGTCGCGCACGTTTTCCCAGGTCAGCGACGTGATGGCGCGCGCCTGGTGGCAGGGCAGCGCCACGCCGTCGGGCGTGACCAGGATGTAGCGGCGCGCCCACCCGTCCATGCAGGCGCGCGGCCGGTCGGTGTAGTAGTCAGGTCGGACGAACAGGATCTCCATGCGCCCGCGCAGCCGCTCACGGGCGGCCGCCGCATCGGCGCGAGCGGTCTCGATCGCCGCGGCGGTCGGCAACAACGCCTCGCGGTTGGCCAGCGCCCACCCCAGGTACTGCGTGTTCGCCAGCTCCAGCCGGGTCGCGCCCAGCGCCTCGGCCAGCGCCACCAGCTCGGGCACGCGCGCGATGTTCCCGCGGTGCAGGACCACGTTCAGCGTCAGCGGCAAGCCCAGCGCGCGCACCGCTGCGGCGGTCGCCCTTTTTGCGTCGTCGTCGCCACGCCCGGCGATCCAGGCCGCGCCCTGCGGGTCCACGTCCTGCACGGAGAGCTGCAAGCTGTCGAGCCCCGCCGCCACCAGCCGTGCCAGGCGCGCGGCGTCGGCCGGAATGCCGCTGGTGATCAAGTTGACGTACAGCTCGCGCTTTCGCGCGGCCGCCACCAGCGCCTCGAGGTCACGCCGCACCAGCGGTTCGCCCCCGGTCAGGTTGACCTGCAGCACGCCCAGCGCCGCGGCTTCGGCGAACACCCGCTCCCAGTCGGTCGTGGCGAGCTCGGTGTCCGCCCCACCCGACATATCCAGCGGGTTCGAGCAGTACGCGCACCCGAGCGGACAACGATAGGTCAGCTCGGCGATCAGCGTGTACGGCCGCGGCGCCTCGTTCGTCATGGCCCCCGCACGACCAGCAACCCGCGATCCTCCAGCGCACGCAGGAACGAGAGGACCTCGCTCTCGATCTGAGCGGCCGGCGGGCTCCCGTCGGTCTCGGCGATCAAGCGGTCGACAATCTCACCGACCGTTGCTTCCGCACCGCACAGCACCGCGATGCGCGCGCCCGTGGCGTTGAGCTCCAGCGCGCGCTCGGGCGCGAGCAGCACGGGCTTGCCCGATTGCGGGTCGTCGCGCAGCCGCGCGTGGCGCGCCAGGCTGACGCGCGTGCCGCGCTGGATCATGCGGGCGGGGCCCCGGCGCTGGCAGCCTGGACGCAGTCGACGAGATGCCAGAGGATCTCCGTCTTGCGCACCAGCGCCGCCACGCACATCTCCTGCAACGGTCGGGATGTCGCGCCGGCAACCACGAAGGCCAGCCCCTCCTCGCCGTCGCGCCGCGCGCGCGGGACGCGGCCCCGGAAGTACGCCAGCGCTTCGGCGCCGACCCAGGGATAGTGCTGCTCCCACGCCGCGATCCGCTTGGACATCAGATCGGGCGCGAACATCTCGGTCAGCGACGAGGCCACGGCCACCACCAGCGGGCTCTCGCGGCAGAGAGTCACGTAGGAATCGCACGCGAACCGCACGCCCGGCAGCACGCGCCGGCAGCTCGCGACCTCCTCGCGGTCGAGCCCCACCGCCTCTGCCAGCCGCAGCCACAGCGCCAGCCCGCCTGCCTCGTCGTCGTGGTCGTGAATGCGCCGGATCCAGACCCGCCGGAACGCCGGGTCCTCGGACTTCGACACGATGACGGCGTCCTTGATGGGGATGCGCGTCTGGTAGTAGTAGCGGTTCAGCGTCCAGGCTTGCAGCTCGGTCCGGCTCAGCGCGCCCGCGTGCATGCGCTGGTGGAACGGGTGCTGATCGTGATAGCGGCGCACGCCCTCGGCCCGCAGCCGCGCCACGAACTCTTCGGCCGGCCAGGGCGTCAGCTCGGCGCCGCTCACAGCGTGACCTCCAAACCGTCGGCGGCGACCTCGATACCCGCCGCCTGCACGGCGTGCTGCTCGGCGCTGCCCGCGCGCAAGATGGGGTTCGTGTTGTTGATGTGAATCAGGATGCGCCGCCCGCGCAGGCGCGACACGAACGGCAAGCTGCCGTCCGGGCCGCCCACCGGCCAGTGCGCCATCTCTTCCGCGCGGCGCGTCCCCAGCCCCAGCGCGATCAGCTCGTCGCTGGACCAGAAAGTGCCGTCGAAGAACACCAGGTCAGCGTCGGTGACGGCCCGGACCAGCGCGGGCGACGGGCCGGCGACACCGGAGAAATAGGCCAGCGATCGGTTGGTGCGGCCGTCCCGGATCACCAACCCGACGTTGTCGTCGGGCGACGGCGCGCGAACTTCTTCCAGGTGCAGCGGCAGCTTGCCGGGCGTGGCCACGGCGGTGACGGTCAGCGCGCCATCGCCCAGCTGTTGCTCGTGGCCGATGGCCAGGGTCCGCCAGGTCACCTGGTCGGCGAAACGTTCCAGCGTTCGGTAAAGGACGTTCCCGCTGGTGAAGCCGTTGCGCACGCTCTCGGTCGCGTAAATGACCAGCGGATACGACTCGCGCAGCGACAGCAGCCCCAGGCAGTGGTCCAGGTCGCCGTTCGTCAACAGCAATCCCGACACAGGCGAGTGCCGGCGGTCGCGCGGCCAAAGACTCGGAAACGATTCGAGCTGCGCCCGCACCTCGGGCGAAACGTTCAGGAGAAACCAGCTGTCGCCGTCGGGGCTGACAGCCACGGATTCCTGCGTGCGCGGGTGGACGGTTCCCCCCGGCCGGCGCGCCTCCCGGCAATTTTCACAGCCGCAGTTCCATTGCGGTACACCACCGCCGGCCGCGGATCCGAGGACGCGGACTTTCACGAAGCGAGGCCCGGCCGCTTAGCGCCGAGCGGTGTCGGCCGCCGGCGCGCGGTCCGCCGCTGCCGTCGGCTCGGCGACGGGACCCATGGGATCGCGGTCCGAAAAGTCGCTTCCGTAGCCGCCGATCTCGGCGCTCATGTTGATCTCGACGAACGACGGGGTTTCCCAACGCATGGCGACTATTCTGCGCCCTGGCCAGACCGAGTCAAGCGGCAGAAATCCATCGCCGCCGAGCCGCCTCATGCGTTATCCCTGCGGGATGTCACGCGCCCTATGGACCCTCGCGCTTCTGGTCGCCCTCGGGCCCCCTGCCCTGGCGGGCGAGCCCGCGGCCTCGACGCACCTGGTCTACGTCAGCGCCGAGGACAGCGGTGAGATCCTGGCGGTCGACGTCGACAAGGGTGAGGTGGCCGCGCGAATCCCGGTCGGCAAGCGCCCGCGCGGCATCAAGGCGTCGCCGGACGGCAAGCTGCTGTACGTCGCGCTCTCGGGTTCTCCGCGCGGGGGCCCCGGTGTCGACGAGTCCAAGCTGCCGCCGGCCGACCGCAGCGCGGACGGCATCGGCGTCGTGGATCTGGGCACCCACAAGCTGCTGCGAACGCTCCCCAGCGGACAGGATCCGGAGTCGTTCGACGTCTCGCGCGACGGTCGGACCCTCTACGTGTCGAACGAGGAGACGGCCGAGATGAGCGTCGTCGACCTGCGGGCCGGCAAGGTGGTCCACAAGGTGGCGATCGGCCATGAACCCGAAGGCGTGCGGCTGCGCCCCGACGGCAAGGTCGCCTACGTCACCGCCGAGACCGACAACCTGGTGTTCGCGGTCGACACGCGCAAGCTGACCGTCGTCGGCCAGATTGCGACCGGCCCCCGCCCGCGCGGCGTCGCCTTCACCCCCGACGGCGCGACCGCGTTCGTCACGTGCGAAAACGGCGCGGTCGTGACCGTCGTCGACGCGCACAAGCACGCCGCCGTCGGCAGCATCAAGATCGAGGCGAAAGCCAAGACGCCCCTTGGCCCCCGTCCCATGGGCGAGGTGCTGTCACCCGACGGCAAGACCCTTTACGTCTCGACCGGGCGTGGCGAGTCGGTCGCGGTCATCGACGTGGCGACCAAGACCGTCACGCGCCTCATCGACGGCGTCGGTGGGCGTCCCTGGGGGATTGGCGTCAGCGCCGACGGCGCGCGCGTCTTCACGGCGAACGGCCCGTCGAACGATGTCTCCGTCATCGACACGGCCACCGGGACGGTCGTGAAGCGCATCAAGGTCGGCGGCTTGCCCTGGGGGCTCGTCGTCGCCCCGACCCGCAAGTAGTTCTTTTCGAAAAACCGGTCGAAACGCCCAAGGTCCGGGCCTCGACTTTCCATTGGGTCGCTTGAAAAGGCGAGGCGACCCAGCATGACGATCAAAACAGCGCTCACGTCCCTTGTGTTGCTCGCGGTCCTTTCAGGTGGATGCGGCAGCAACGACGACACCGGCACGGCGAGCGGGACCGGTGGCCACGCGACGGGGGGCTCGGGCGTCTCCACCGGCGGCACGGGGACGGGCGGCGCCGCGACGGGCGGTCAGTCTGGGCTCGGGACTGGCGGCACCGTCGCCCCCGCCACGGGCGGCACCAGCGGCCGCGGGACGGGCGGCGCAACCGGCGGCGTCAGCGGTGCAACGGGCGGCAGCGGCGGAGCGATCGTGGGCCCCGGCGGCCACCCCGGAGGCGGCAGCGCGGGCGCTCCAACGGGCGGCGGTGGTGGTGGTGCCGGCACAGTCGGCGGCGCGGGCGGGTCCGGAAGCTGCGGGATCACCCCCGTCACGCCGAACGCGACGGCCAAGACGCGCAGCGCGCTCTGCTACCTCTACCAGATCTACGGCAACAAGGTCCTCGCCGGGCAGGAGGAGAACAACGACGACAACGCCGCCAGCTACATCATGTCGAACACCGGGAAGTACCCGGCCATCCGCGCCTTCGACGTGAACAACAGCATGGCGCCCACGCAATGCGTGGCCCACAGCAAGAACCACGGCCTGTGCATGTTCGGCTACCACATGGGCATCGCGAACGGCGACGGCTACCAGAGCTCCGAGACGAAGACCGACATCAACACCGTGCTCACCGAGGGCACCACCTATAACCAGACGTTCAAGACCCGCCTCGACAACGTGGCGCGCATGGTCCAGACCGTTCAGGACGCCGACGGCGTCGCCATCATGCGCCTCTTCCACGAAGCGGCCGGGACCTGGTTCTGGTGGTCGATGGAGGGCGGCGCGCAGTACGTCCGCCTCTACAAGTACGCGTTCAACTACCTGACGGTCACCAAGGGGCTGCGCAACATGATCTGGATGCTGCCGTACGACGGCAGCCCGGACGCGTCGTTCTACCCCGGCAAGAGCTTCGTCGACATCGGCGGCGCCGACACCTATGCCGGCGACGGCAACTACGACGCCCAGAATTCGCTCTACAAGAAGTGCGTCACCGTATTCGGATCAACGATGCCGATCGCGCTGCACGAGTGCGGCCCGATCCCCGACCCCGCGCAGATGATGTCGACCGGCACCAAGTGGGTCTTGTTCAGCGTCTGGACGGCGCCGTACTACCAGTCGCCGTCCAACTCCGTCTCGCACCTGCAGTCCGTCTACACCAGCAGCTACGTGATCACGCGCGACGAGATGCCGGCGCTGTAGTCGCCGCCGACTGCTGCCTCAGGGCGCTGACCAGGCACAAAGCTTGCCGTCGGCGCCCACGACGATGCGCCCATTCACCGCGATCGGCGAGGTCCACTGGCGGACACCGGCGCATGAATCGGTGCTCGTGAAGATCGAGCTCCCCGCGTCGCCGTCGACGCCGGCCAGCTTGCCGTTGCTCATGTACCAGACGACCACGTCACTGGTCCCGTCGGTCGTCGTGGTGACGGGCCCCGTGACGGGGCCGGACAGGGGCGCGCACCACGCGATCGTCGGCTTTGGCGGAGCGCCCGCGGGGACCAGCACCGACACGATGGCTTCACCGCTGGCGCTGGCGCACATCGCCCCGCTGTTCGTTCCGAAGACGACGTAGCGACCTTTGGCGGTCGTGTAGGTCGCGACGGCCGTGTGAATCGACATCGTTCCGTTCGACACCTGCAGCGCGGCCTTCTGCCCGCCCATGCCGCCCAGGTTGGCGGCGTCGAGCAGGTACATGTTCCCGTCCTTCGACACGACGGCCAGAATCTTGGACGGCGTCGCGCCCGGCAGCTCGAAGTACACCGGGTTGCTGGCGCCGAGGTCCGCGTCGCCGCTGTCCATCGACTTCCAGCTGGTCGGAAAGAACGTGTCGGACTTCGTTCCCATGCCGGTGATGCGGACGGCCTCTTCGCTGTCGAGGTGGGTGCTCGCGCCGACGGTGCTGTTGCCGGTCAGCGCGAATACGCCGTTTCCGTCGGACGCCATCCCGCCCGCGTCCCAGATTCCTTCACCCTGACCGCCCGTCACCCAGCCGCCGACCTTCGTCGGATCGGTGGTATCGACTGCGACGACCCAGCCGTGATACGGCCCGCAATCTCCGACGTGGCCGCCGTAGGCCACGTAGACCTTCCCGCCGACCAACGACAGCGCGCTGCGCTGGTTCTGCGGCGGCGGCGAGAACGCCATGCTTGCCGAGGTCACCTTCGACACCGAAACGGGCCATCCCGCTTTCGGGCTGCCGTCGTCGACGGACAGCGCGTGAATCTGGTGGTCGGAGATCGAATTCGTCCCGATCGCCGCTCCGACGTAGATGGTGCGCGCGCTCGCGCTGATGACGGGCGTGCTGAGGATGCCCAGCGGGTGAATGTTCCCGCAGCTCACGCCGTTGGCGGTGGGCGAGCTCCCCAAATTTTTCGTCCACACGGTCGCGCCGGTGGTCTCGTCCAGCGCGAACACGTCGTTGCCCGTCGTGACGGCGAAGAAGACGCCTTTGCCGCCCGGGCCGTTCTGCAGGTAAAGCGGCGACGCCCACATGCTGCCGGTGAAGGTTGCCTTGAAGGCGCTCTCCAGCTTCAACGTCGCGGCGACGGCCTTGGTCAACTTCGGCTGAACGAACACACCGTCGCGGCTGGGATGATTGTTGCGCTCTACAACCGACTGGTCCGCGGTACCGGTCGTGGTGCCGCCCGCGCCGGTCGTCGTGCCGCCGGTCCCCGTCGTCGCCCGTCCACCAGCGCCGCCGGTCGCGCCGGCCCGGCCGCCTGCGCCCCCGCTGCCGGTCGTCAGCACGCCACCCGTTCCGGTTGCGCCGCTGCCGCCCGAGCCCGGCGTCGATCCGCCCTGCCCGCGTGAGCCACCCGCTGCGGTCGATCCGCCGGTCGCCGGTGCCCCACCGGTCCCCGTCGATCCGCCCGTGCCGCTGCTCGACGAGCTGCCGCTGGAGCAGGCGAATGGGACAACGAGAAGAACCGTAAATAGGCGGGACGCAGATCGGGCGCTCATGAGCAGCCTTTCCCCGAGACGAGCTCGGCCGTTGGCGGGGCGCACGCGGGGTGCGCGCGAATGGGGAACTTTAACCCCGCTCAACGGAGCTGACCAGGCGCAAAGGTGGGCAGCCGCGCCTATGACGATTCAGTCGAGACAGAGCGAAGTTTTCGATGAAAACCCACCATTACGGGTGGGGCGATTGCTTTGTGGCGCGCTGCTCAGCCGCGGCTCCAGTGGCTGACGCCGGCGCGCGCCTTGTCGATGACCTCCAGCAACTCGCGCCGGTGGTCAAGGTTGTTAACGAAATCGATGTCGGACGCGTTGACGACCAGCAACGGGCCCTCGTCGTACGAGAAGAAAAATTGCGCGTACGCACGCGCCACCTCTTCGACGTACTCGGCGCGGATGGGACGCTCTTCGGTGCGGCCACGCTTGCGGATGCGCTCGAGCAACACGTCCTTGCGCGCTTGCAGATAGACCACCAGGTCGGGCGTCACGGTCCGGACCTTCAGCATCTGGTAGATGCGGTCGTAAAGCGCCATCTCGTCGTCCGAGAGGTTCAGCGTCGCGAACAGGCGGTCCTTGGCGAAGAGATAGTCCGAGACGACGCCGCCAAGCGAGAACAGATCGCCCTGGGCCAGCTCGCCCTGCTGGGCGTAGCGCTGCAACAAGAAGAACAGCTGCGCCGACATCGCGTGCCGGCGGCGGTCCTTGTAAAACGGCCCCAGGAACGGGTTCTCTTCGGGGTTCTCGCGGATCACGCGCGCCGAAAGCGCCTCGCCCAAGATTTCGGCCAGGCTGGACTTACCCGCGCCGATTGGTCCTTCCACGGCGATGTATCGAGGCCGCGTGCTTCGCACCTTCCCACCTATAACCCGCCAGCGACGATGCCGTCGAGCACGCTCGGCGCCACCTAAAGCGCGCCCAGTCCGATCAGCAGCTCCGTGCGCGCGCGGGTCGCGCGACCGCCGGGCGGCGCGGGCAGCCGCAACCCGCGGCGAACCGCCTCTTCGAGGCAGTGTGCCAGCGCCTGACCTCCGGCGACCGGAAGCTTCGCGGCCGCGGAAGCGACCCGCCCGTGCCCGTCGATCTCCAGCTCGATCGCGATCCGCAGGGACGACCCGCCGCCCAGGGCTGCCGCACCCTCGGCCAGGCAGTCGTCCAGCAGCCCGGCCTGAGTGCGCCAGGCCGCGTCGATGAGCGGAGCAGGCGAGCCGCCCGTCGCCAGCACGGTCGCGACAGCCAGCAGCCGGGGCCCGCCCGCCACGCCACGTGGCCGTCGACCTTCGGGGGACTCGAACTCGGCGAGGTGGGCCTGGGCTGCGTCCGCCCAGCGGCTCCCGGGCGTGCGTTCCAGGTACGCGTGGAACGCGGCGGCCGCCTCGGTGCGACGGCCGCTGGCCTGGCGAACGACGCCCAGCCGGTAAAAAACCTCGCCGTCCGGGACGATTCGAACGTCCGCGTCCGGCAGGGTCGCGACCTCCAGCACCGCGGCGGTCGGGTCCGCCGCCAGACCCTCGCGCACCATCTGGCGCGCGGCCGACGCCTGCCCCGTTCGGTCCAGGGCCGCGGCCAGCCCAAAGCAGGCGAGCGCGGTGTCCTGTCCGCGCGCGCGGAGATCATCGAGGTGGGCGAGCTCGCGAGACCCGGGCGCGGGCGCGATGGCGACGGAAGCGGCGACGATCGCGCTTCGGTACGAGGCCTGCGCGGCGGCCAGCTCCCCCGCGGCCATCAGCACGTCGCCCAGCTGAACGCCGACGACGGGCGGGGTCGGACCAGCCGCGATGGCGGCGACGTAAGCGGCGGCCGCGGCCGCGAAGCGCCCCTCGGCCGCCCGCTCGTCAGCCACCCGCAGCCACCGTGAATTTGGCTGCGACGCGGCAGTGGCCACTGCGGCTGCGTGCCACAAATCCGCCGCGCGCGCCGGCGCCGCCGTCACCAACCAGAGGCCAAGGAGGGCCGCCGCCCACAGCACGCGGCCCTCTCGGATCGACGATGCCGGCAGGCCCGGACAGCGACGGGGTTCGCGCATCGTGTCGAAAAGTATACCGCCCGGTCCACCTGAATCGCGGTAGTCTCCGGACGTGCGGCACGGCGACCCTTCTGGACCGTCTGCCTCCGGCGCCATCGCGCTGGATCCCGACGAGAGCGGCGCGATCGTCGCCAGCGCGATCGCGGCGGCGGCCGCAGCGTCGGCGCCGTTCGCCGCGAACGGCACGCGCGACGAAGAAGAGACCCGTCTCATCAACCGCTGCCTGGCGGGCGACGTGGAAGCGTTTCGGCCGCTGGTCCATCGTTACCAGCGGCTGGTGTTCGCGGTGGCATTCCGGATGCTGGGCAGCCGCGCCGACGCAGAGGACATCGCGCAGCAGGCGTTCGTCGACGCGTTCAACGCGCTGGATCGCTTTCGCCCAGAGGGGCGGCAGCGCGCGTTTTCGACCTGGCTGCTGCGCATCGCGGTGAACCGGTCCAAGGACGTGCTGAAGTCCAAGCGGCGCACCGAAGAGCCCCTGGACCGCGACGTGCCGGGCGTCGAGGCGGCCTTCGCCTACGACCCGCCCACACCCGAGACGAACGCTTCGCACGGCGAACGGCGCGCGCACCTGGGCGCGGCGCTCTTGAAGTTGCCGACGAAGTATCGCGAGGTCCTGATCCTGCGCGACGCCGAGGATCTGTCGTACGAGGAGATCCGTCGAATCCTGCGCCTGCCCATCACGACGCTGAAGATCCGCGTCGTGCGCGGTCGGGCGATGCTGCGCAATCTGGTCGAGCGCGTGGGCGTCACGTCGTGACCGGCGACCAGATCCGCGACCCGGGCCGTCTGGATGACCTGGCCGGACTCGGTGAGGTGGATCCGCCGCCGAATCTCGTCGCGCGCGTGATGACCCGCGTCTCCGAGCCGCGCCTTCCGTCGGTGTGGCAGTGGTTGCGCCGCCCGTTCGTCATCGAGGTGCGCATCTCGCCGCTGCTGTTGATCGGGATCGCGATGGCGCTGGGCGCCGCGTTCGTCTACGTCGGCGCGACGCTGAAGTAGGCGCGCCCTTACGCCCGGACGTCGGCGCACAGGACGTAGGTGCGGCCGTCGGTCGCGTCCTGGAAGCAGGTGCTGATGGTGCGGCACAGGTGGCCGCTGGCCAGCGACACGTACGGGTCCGTCGTGTACCGCGGCAGCTCGACGTCGACGAGCACGTAGAAGTATTCCTTCAGCGAGTGATCCGTTCCGCGCGGCGCGGGCCGGAACATGGCGCCGCCCGGCCGGCGTCCCATGGACTCGTTGCAGACGGTCTCCGTCACCTGGACGCCGGCGGCGTCGAGGACGTACAGGCACTCGATGCGCTGGTCGTCGTGAACGGCGCGCGCCAGCACCGCGTCCAGCTCCGGCTGGGAGCGCCCGACCAGGTCGCCCAGGAGCTGCCCCAGCAGGCCGTTGAGCCGTCTGTGCTTCTCACGGCGATCGTTGATCTCGCCGACCATGCGGCTGCGGAACGACCGTGCCAGCCCCTCGACGGCCCCCATCGCGCCCGGACCGGCCGCGGTGGCCTGGAAGGCGTCCGCGGGCTGCGGCCGCGACAGGAAATATCCCTGCAGCAGATCGCACCCCAGCTCCAGCGCCGTCACGGCCTCACCCTCGGTCTCGATCCCTTCGGCCACCACCAGCGCGCCGATGCGCCGACTCAGGCTGACCAGGCTCTTCAGCGTCTCCTGCTTGTAGAAGTCGGCGTGGACGTCCGTGATCAAGCTGCGGTCGATCTTGATGATGTCCGGCCGGAACAGCGGGATGCGATCCAGGTTCGAATGACCGGCACCGACGTCGTCCAGCGCCATCAGGAACCCCAGTCGGCGCAGCGCGGCGGCCAGCGCGGCGAGGCGTGACGGGTCGTCGAAGCGCGCCTCCAGGAACTCGACGGCGACCTGGCACGGCTGCATGCCGGCGCCGTAGACCAGGGCCTGCAGCTCGGCTGCGGCGGACTCCGGGTTCGCGCTGGCGGCGACGTCCAGGTTCAGGAACAGCAACACCTCGTCGAGGCGCGCCGGCAGGCCCGAGAACGTGCGCACGGCGCTCTCCCGGCAGGCGGCTTCGACCGCCTCCGAGCGACCCTCGGCCAGCGCCGTCTTGAACAGCGAGGCGGGCGCGATCAGCTCGCCGCCCAGGTCCAGGCCGCGCGACAGGGCTTCCAGGCCGACCACCAGGCGCCGCCGCACCGAGAAGATGGGCTGGAAGTAAGTGACGATGCGCCGCCCTTCCAGCCGGCGGGGAGCCGCCGTCGTGGCGCTGGGTTCGACGCGGGTGTGCATGGTGTCCGATCAAGGTTCATCGGCACCGCTCCGGCTGACCTGAGCGCACGGCCGGCCAATTGACGGAAATGCGACATATGGGGCAGCGCCGCGTCAGGCCCGCTGCGACGCGCCGAGCCGCCGCGTCAGAGATCCAGATCGGCTTCGGCGGCGCGGTCCATGATGAACTTGAAGCGCGCCTCGACGTCCTTGCCCATCAGCTCGCCCAGGATCCGATCCGTCTCGACGGCGTCCTCGATGCGGACGCGCAGCAGGCGGCGCGTCGCCGGGTCCAGCGTGGTCTTTTTCAGCTCTTCGGGCTGCATCTCGCCGAGCCCCTTGAACCGCATGATGTCGGGACGCGCGTTGGCCGGCAGGCCGGCGATGATCCGCTCGCGGTCGGGCTCGTCCAGCGCCCAGAAGGTCTGCTTGCCGTGGTCGATCCGGAACAGCGGCGGTTGCGCCAGGTAGACGAAGCCCCCGCCGATCAGCGGCTGCAGGTGCCGGTAGAAGAACGTCAGCAGCAGCGTGGCGATGTGGTGGCCGTCCGAGTCGGCGTCCATCAGCAGGATGATCTTGTGGTAGCGCAGGCGCTCGATCTTGAAGTCCTCGCCGACGCCACAGCCCAGCGCGGAGACGACGTCCTGCAGCTCCTTGTTCGAAAGCACCTTCTGCAGCGAGGCCTGCTCGGCGTTCAGCACCTTTCCGCGGAGCGGAAGGATCGCCTGCGTCTTGCGCTCGCGCCCCTGCTTGGCGGAGCCGCCGGCGCTGTCGCCCTCGACGATGAACAGCTCGCTCTTGGCGGGATCGGTCGACGCGCAGTCGGCCAGCTTGCCCGGCAGGTTCAGCCGGTGCGAGACCGCCGTCTTGCGCGACACCGCCTGCGCGGCGGCGCGCGACGCCTCGCGCGCCTTCGCCGCCAGCGCGATTCGCTCGACGATGGCGGCGCCGGCTGTCTTGTTCTCCAGTAGGAAGCGCTCCAGCGCCGGGCGCACGGCGCTGTCGACCTGGGCCTGCGCCTCGGGGCTGCCAAGCCGCTCCTTGGTCTGCCCCTGGAACTGGGGCTCGGACATGTACACCGACAGAACGCCGACGAGACCCTCGCGCACGTCCTCGGCCGTGACGGTGATGCCCTTGGGCGCCAGGTTGGCGGTCTCCATGAAGGCGCGCACCGCCTTGACGATCGCCGCGCGGAACCCCTGCTCGTGCGTGCCGCCCGCCGTCGTGGGGATGGCGTTCACGTACGATCGAATCGTCTCTTCGTGCGACTCCGTCCACTGCAGCGCCGCCTCGATGCGGAAGCCCGCGTCGCTGCCCCGCTCGAAGTAGAACACCTGCGGCGCCGTCGGAGGCTTGCCGCGATCGGCGACCACCTTGGCCAGGAAGTCGGCGATGCCTCCCTCGTGCTGGAAAGTCTCCTTGGTGCCGGCCTTTTCGTCCTTGAAGACGATGCTGAGGCCCTTGTGCAGGAACGCCTTGGCGTCCAGGCGGAAGCGGATCGTCTCGGCCGAGAACTCCTGCTTTCCGAAGATCTCCGGATCGGGGCGGAAGCTGATCGACGTGCCCGTCCCGCGGGCCGGACCCACCTTGCGCAGCTTGCTCACTGCCTTGCCGCGCTCGTACTTCTGCTCCCAGAGCGCACCGTCGCGCTTGATCTCGGCGGTCAACTGTTCGGACAGTGCGTTGACCACCGACGAACCGACGCCGTGCAGGCCGCCCGAGAACTGGTACTGCGCACCCGAGAACTTGCCGCCCGCGTGCAGCGTCGTCAGCACCAGCTCCAGCGCGGACTTCTTGTACTCTTTCTTGACGTCCACGGGGATGCCGCGCCCGTCGTCGGTCACGGTCACCGACTTGCCGTCCGCGTGCAGCGTGACGTCGATGCGCGTGCCGTACCCGTTGATGACCTCGTCGACGCAGTTGTCGACGATCTCCCACAGCAGGTGGTGGTAGCCCTTGCTGTCGGTGCCCCCGATGTACATGCCGGGGCGCTTGCGCACCGGCTCG
>JBJMQQ010000257.1:0-21687 GCA_045802645.1 Polyangia bacterium | reverse complement strand
CTGCCTGACTCGCCTCGGCGAACGACCGGATTCGATCGTCTCATGGGATTACGGCCATCTGACCACTTTGGCGGCGCAATACGTCGCCGATCGATTGCCCTTATCATTTCCCTCTGTGCAGGCAATCGCTCAGTGACTTGATCGCAGCGTCGCGGCAAGCCGGGCGGGTTCGGGCCGACGACCATTTCACGCCGCCGCCGAGCAGGTCCCAGGCACAGGCGCACACGA
This sequence comes from Polyangia bacterium, assembly GCA_045802645.1. Classification (GTDB taxonomy): domain Bacteria; phylum Myxococcota_A; class Polyangia; order Fen-1088; family Fen-1088; genus JADGRB01. Next base: position 21,459 of record JBJMQQ010000257.1, on the reverse strand, counting down.
CCCCCGGGTGCTACGACGCGCGCCATTTCAGCAATGCCTTCGTACGTCGCCGCCGACATGTCGACGATCGCGAGAGGACCTATCGCATTCAGCAGATTGTCGGCGCGCGGCCCACGCGGTGGCTGCTGGCGCGCCACACGGGCAAATCCACCGCACCCACGGTCGTCAGGCCGACACAACACGAACCGGAACCGAGTGCGAGCGGGGGGGCCGGCAGCCGGCGGATCTTCCACTAAATCCCTCCAAGAGGCGAAGGACGCGCTGCCCATCGTCGAGGACCAGCACCGGCACCTGCGTGCCACCGCGCCCGTCCGCTTCACCGCGCGTCACTTCGTCTAGCCGAACGGTGAGCGTCCGGACCCAACAGTGATTTCTTGCGGCCGACGGGATACGTACGAATCCATCCTGTGTCAGCGTGGATATCCAGACGGTCATGTCTCAGCATCGCCTGGATCGCGCTCACGACTATGCCGAGACCAAACAGCCAGAACGGGAAGGACACGGAGGCTGTCCCACGTCCTTCATTGACCCACGTACGGCCCGTCCACTGTGCACAGATCACGAGAACCAACAAACCGCCGAGGAGCTGTCCGAGTCCTGCTCCGTACAGGCCACGCCGGGGCGTCTCGACTACGAACCGCTCATCCGTCGACAGTAATGCGATTCTAGACGTCGAACGCGGAGGACTCGCGGACATGAGGAGAGTAGACAAAGCAAATGCGCCAAAGACAAGAAGTCGAGCAGACGTTCGCACCCATCAATCCGCGAGCGCACATATGACTCTGACGCGCCTTCTCGATAGCCTCCGTTGACATCCAGGGCCTGCGCTTCCGCGGACACCTTTCGTCGCGACGATGCTGTGGACGACTTTTTAAGATGAGCGCTCTGCTGCGCGCACTGAGCATTTCGCTGGGCGTCTTGCTCTGCGGGTCACCCGCTTGTCATCGAGGTCCATCGACGATGAACCACTGAACAGTCTTCCGTGTCGCAGAACCTGCCGACCCTTCGCAAGCTGGTTCGCTTGCCGGCTGAGCCGCAGGAGGTGTGGTTCGAGCAGATCCCGCGCGGCAAGCCGGGCGGCTTCGGGCCGACGGACTATTTCTTGGTAGCGGTGATGCGGTTCGATCGCAAGAGCCTGACCGAGCTCCTCAAGAGCTCGGCGCCCACCGGTCCGATGTAGGCCGTCGATGAGTCACCGGTTCAGGCCGCAACCCGCTCAACGGCCGCTGCACCGCGGTCGCGGCTTCGCCATCTTTGTGGGAGCGCTGTCCTTCTTCGCGGCAGTTGGACTTGGTATGGCTCTCAGGTACGACGTCCAGTTGCTAGGTGGCCCCGACCTGGTGTTCAGCAAACGGCCGGCAACTGCTTGGAGCTTGATTGGCAAGCTGGTCGTCATCGTTCCAGCGTTCGTCACGGCTTACGCATTCGGCGGCCCAACCCGCCGGTCCGACCTTTTCTCGATCTGGGCCGGTCTGCTCGCCGGAGGTCTAGCCTTTCGCATCCCTCTTCTCCTGCCCTCCCACTTCGGGCCTGCGGTGATCGTTTGCATCAATGCCGGGCAGGCTGCTCTGGCGGTCGTACTCTCTCGGACGGACCGCTTCGTCGAAGGTTTGCGGGCATTCGAATCGCGCGGAGTCCCACCGACAGCGTGAGCGCCGGACGTGACTGTGTGATGGACGCCACGGGACGTTTCCGCGGAAACGCTCGCGGGCGCTGGGCGGTCGACGCCGGCGGCGAGCGTGAAGTGCCGACATCAACCGCGGCGACGGAACTTCCGCGCTATGACGCGCATCTCGGCCTGTCCGACGAACGGGCGCGGTAGTCTGAGCTGGATGAAGACGGTCGTTCAACGCGTGACGCGCGCGGAAGTGCGTGTCGGCGGCGAGGTGGTTGGGACAATCGATCGCGGGTTGGTCTTGCTGGTCGGTGTCGAGAAGGGCGATGGCGAGGCGGATGCGGATGCCACGGCCCGCAAGGTCGCGGCGCTGCGGATTTTCCCGAACCGCACGCCCATGGACGTGACCGCCGCCGACTTGGGGGGCGGGTGCTTGGTGATCAGCCAGTTCACGCTCTGCGCCACTCTGTCCAAAGGCAACCGGCCCAGCTTCGAGCCGGCGGAGGCGCCCGCGCGCGCCGAGGCGCTTTATCTGCGTGTCGCCGACGGGCTGCGCGCCGCCGGTCTGACCGTCGAAACGGGGCGCTTCGGCGCCGACATGCAAGTCGAGCTGGTCAACGACGGTCCGGTGACGTTCATCGTCGCGGTCCGGGGCGGCCGGCTGATCGAGGATCCGCCGCGTTAGCCCCCGTGACCGGTCCGCGCTCCGCGGATCGCATGGCAGCGCGCGGTGGCAGTGAACGAGCCCGACGCCGCGCCCGGAAGCCGGCCCCGCAGGCGTTCCTGAAGTGTTGCAGCGTCCGCGGTCGACATCGCCGCGAGCTTCGGACCCATGCTCGGGGCCCCGCGGACAGTTTCCCAATAGTCGTCAAACCCCGAGAACGTCCGCTCGACGGGGAAGGCGCGCGCTTCGATCGCTTCCAGACCCGCCTGCGCCCACAATGCCCGCAGGGCGCCTATTTCGGACGACTCCGGATGGGGCGGCTTCGGCACTTCCACGCCCATGGCGTTGAGCTCTTGCTGGAGCACGGCGTACGGGAAGCCGCCGCCCGGCATGTCCCATGCGTAGGCGCATACGAGCCCGCCGGGCGCGACGACGCGCGCCATTTCAGCCACGCCTTGCGCCGGCTCGGACACGAAGAAGATCACCAAAGGCATGACCGCGGCGTCGAATGCGCTTTCGGCGAAGGGCAACGCCATCGCATCGCCCTTTCGCAAGTCGGCCGACCGCAATGCTGGCCGCGTTCGCGCGAAGGTCAGTTGGGCTTCCGACGGATCGATGCCGTGAATCGATGCGGGGGCGCAACGCTCAGCCAGCATTTCGGTGAAGGCGCCGTTCCCGCAACCGACGTCCAACCACCGCAGGCCCGGCAGTGTCCGCACCCAATCCAGGAACGACTCGCCTGCTCCCTGGCTCCAGCGACCCATGTAGCGTTCGTATGCCGCACCGTCGGAGAACTTGATCGTGTCCATGTCAGGTCCCGTCAACATTGTAGGTCGCACCGTCGAGGTGCAAGTGGTTCTTGTGGTGCTTGTCGACGTCGACGCGGCGGCCGTCAGCAAAGAGGAACACGGCGACGTCGATCGCGTTCGCGAGCGAGTGCTCACTGACCAGGTCGGGATAGGCGGCCATCCGCCGGCAGTTGTAGGTCCCAAGCTGGACGATGGCGCGCACCCGGCTGCGCAGGACGGCGCGCGCCTCCTCTTGCACGATCTTGTCGAATTGAACCAGACGCTGGGCGAAGCCGCAGTTCACGGGCGGCGACGGGGCGTGGGGCGGCCCGGTTGCAACACCGTCGGCGAGCACCGCGACCGCGACGGCGATCCGGGCGAGCGCGGCGACCATCCGACTATTCTAGACGCACCCGATAGGGGACAGGCCCGGCACAATCGGGTCAGATGTCTCCGGAAAAACGACGAACAGGTGCCCGCATGAAGATGGCGTATCGAGAGCGGTGGCAGGCGGAGATTGCCGAGATGGAGCGCGTGCTGGCCGGCTTGGGGATGAAGGAGGAGCGTAAATGGGGCTCGCCGACCTATACGGTCGACGGGAAGAACATCGTCATGTTGCAGGGCTTCAAGGAGCACTTCGCGCTGGGCTTCTTTCAGGGCGCCCTTCTGAAGGACCCCAAGAAGGTCCTGGTGCAGCTCGGCCAGGTGCAGGCCGGGCGCATCATGAAGTTCACCAGCGCGAAGGACGTCAGGGCGAACGCAACGACCATCAAGGCCTATGTGCGAGAGGCGATCGCAGTCGAGGAGGCTGGGCTGCGGATGCCGAAGAAGAAGACCTCGGATTTTCCCGTTCCCGACGAGCTGACGGCGCGTTTTCGAACCGACCCGCGTTTCAAGCGCGCCTTCGAGGCGCTGACGCCGGGGCGCCAGAGGGGTTACCTGTACCACTTTGGCGCGGCCAAGCGGTCGTCGACACGGCTCGCGCGGATTGAAAAGGCGATGCCGGCAATATTCGAAGGCGAGGGATTCCTGGAGAGGCGCTAGGCATCACCGTTCACGGCGACCTCTTCACCTGCGCCGCAATGGTCCGGATCCTCGCGCGCACGTAGTTGCAGGCCTCGTCGTCGTCGGTCGCGGCGGGCCACAAGAGCTCGGCGTCGAAGCTCGGGATCGTGAAGGGGAGCGGCTTCGCCGCCAGGTGGGGGCGCGTTGAGCGGATCTGGCGCGCCACCGTGACGGGAACCGTTGCCAGCATGGCGGTCCCGTCGATGAGCGCGCCGATGTGGGCGAAGCTGGAGACCGAGCAGCGGATCTTGCGTGTCTTGCCCAGGAGCTCCTCGACGATGCCGCGCAGGTCGCCGTTGTACGAGACGATGACGTGCTCGCGCGCGAAGTATTCGGCCTCGGTCAAGCGGCGGAAGCGCGCGTGCCGGGGATCGTGCAGGCAGACGAAGCCACCTCCAAGCAGCGGCTGGCGCCGGATTGTCGCGGCAAGGTCGTCGGCGACCGTCACGGCCGCGGCCAGCCCCGAGGCCAGCGCGGCGCCGACGTTCCGGAACTGAACGCCGACCGCCACGACGCGCATCCGCGGCGCCTCGCGCGCCAGCGTCCGCAGCAGCGCCGGCAACAGCCACAGCTCGGCCGAGTCCGACAGGCCCAGGCGGATCGTGCTGTCGTCCGTGGCGGGATCGAAGCTCGGCGGTGCCAGCGCGGCGTCCAGCAGCGGCTGAAAATGCCGCTCCAGGCCGGCGCGCAACCGCTGCCCGCGGCTGGTCATCGCCAAGCCGCGGCCGCTTCGCACGAACAGCGGGGCGCCGACGGCAGTGGTCAACCGCCGCAACGCCGCGCTGACGGCGGGCTGGGTCATGTAGAGGCGCCGCGCCGCCTCGGTCACGCCGCCGCTCTCGGCGACCATGCCGAACACCCGCAGCAGGTTCAGGTCCAGGTCTCTTCCATAAACGGCAGGCATGTTTCACATGCATCCTATTCACTGGAGTACTGGGACGCCAATGCCCAACATTACGGCATGAGCGAAACGACGTTGCATTACGAATCACTGACTCTGGGAACCGGCGGCCCCCGCGTGTTTCCGCTGGCGCTGGGCTGCATGGGGATGGGCGCCGGCAGCTTCTACGGCGACGGCGACGAGGCCGAAGGCATCGCCACGATCCACGCCGCCATCGATCGCGGCGTCAATCTGATCGACACCGGCGACTTCTACTCGATGGGCAAGAACGAGCTGCTGGTCGGCAAGGCGCTGGCGGGCGGCTGGCGCGATCGCGCGGTCGTCAGCGTGAAGTTCGGCGCGTTACGCGGGCCGGACGGTGGCTACCTCGGCTACGACGCGCGTCCCGCCGCGACGAAGAACTTCCTGACGCACAGCCTTTCGCGGCTGGGGGTGGATCACATCGACATCTACCGCCCGGCGCGCCTGGATCCGGCGGTCCCGATCGAGGACACCATCGGCGCCATCGCCGACATGGTCAAAGCCGGCTACGTCCGCCACATCGGCCTGTGCGTGGTCGGCCCCGAGACGATCCGGCGCGCCGCCCGCGTGCACCCGATCTGCGACCTGCAGATCGAATACTCGCTGATCAGCCGCGGCCCGGAGGCGGCCATCTTCCCGGCGCTGCGCGAGCTGGGCGTCGCGGTCACCGCGTACGGCGTGTTGTCGCGCGGGTTGCTGACCGGCAGCCGCCCGACGGGCGCGCGCGACTTCCGCGCCCACCTCCCCCGCTTCAGCGGCGAGAACGCGGAGAAGAACCAGGCGCTGGCCCAGCGGCTGGCGGCGCTGGCGGCGGACAAGGGCGTCAAGCCCGCTCACCTGGCGATCGCGTGGGTGCGCGCCCGCGCCGCCGCGCAGGGGATCACGATCGTCCCGACGCTGGGCGCCCGCACCCGCGCCCAGCTCACCGACGCGCTGGCGGCCCTGGACGTCACGCTGTCGCCCGCGGAGGTCGCCGCGCTGGAGGCGGCCGTCCCCGCGAGCGAGGTGGCCGGCACCCGCTACGCCGCCGCCCAGATGACGACGTTGGACAGCGAGCGCAATTCGACAATCTGATCGCGGTTCGCATTTCTGGCCGCACGCGAGCCGCTCTCGACAACCCCGGGAGCGGCCGCTACGGTCTCCGACGACGCCCGTGCAGTCGGTGGTGGGGCGCCGGAAGGTGGCGAAGGAGTCGGCGTGGGGATCATGCGTGGGATGGGCAAGGCGGTCGGGTTGTGGGCGGTGCTGGGCGTGGGCGTCTGGACGTCAGGCTGCGAGCAGCAGCCCGGAACGCCGGAAACGGAGGTCACCGTCGGCGCGGCGGCGGCAGCGCCCGGGCTGGCCCCACAGACCGGCGTCCTGACCCAGCACAACGATCTGGCGCGCACCGGCGCCAACCTGAACGAGACGGTGCTCAACACGTCCAACGTCCGCACCGGGACGTTCGGGAAGCTCCACTCGTATCCCGTCACCGGGCAGGTCTACGCGCAACCGCTATACGTGGCGCAGGCGATCGCCGGCAAGAACGTGGTCTACCTGGCGACGGAGGCGAACAACGTCTACGCGTACAACGCCGACAGTCCCTGGGATCTGCTGTGGTCGCGCACCAGCATCGAGACGCCGTGGATGTCAGCCTCGACCTGCGTGAACACGCAGCCCCTCATCGGGATCAGCAGCACGCCGGTCATCGATCCGTCGACGAACACGATCTATCTGACGGCCAAGCGCAACGCGAACGGCACGTTCAAGTACATGTTGCACGCGCTGGACCTGACGACGGGCGCGGACAAGGCGGGCAGCCCGATCGACATGGGGCTGGACGCGAGCGGACAGCCGCTGGCCGTGACTGGCTCCGGTGACGGGACGTCCGGCGGCAAGATCGTGTTCGATCCCATCAGGCACCAGAACCGCGTCGGGCTGACGCTTTCGCAGGGTGTGCTGACGGTGGGGTTCGCGTCCCACTGCGACCAGAACAACTACCACGGCTGGGTGCTGCGCTTCGATACGACGTCGTCGCCGATCCGGCCGCTGGCGCCCTACATGACGAACCCCAACACTGGCCACGGCGGCCTGTGGCAAGGGGGCGGCGCATTCCCGGTCGACGCCTCGGGCAACCTCTACATGGTCAGCGGCGACGGGCGATCGGGAACCACCCGCACCGACGGCACCCAGCTCGCGAACGCATTCATCAAGCTGACAAACGTCGGCATCGCGGGGACACCCACGGTCGGTTCGTGGTTCATGCCGTCGGACGTGGCGACGCTGGACAACGGCGACGTCGACATCGGCAGCTCGGGGCCGCTGCTGATCCCGGGCACGTCGCTGCTGACCGCCGGTGGCAAGAACGGCGTCATGTACGTGGTCAACACCACGGGCGATTCGATGGGGCACTTCGTGGCGGGCTCGCCGCCCGATACGCAGATCGTGCAGCGCTTCGCCGCGTCCAGCACCAACGGCCAGATCGTTGGTGGCCCGGCCTGGTGGGAGAGCCCGGCGGGACCGCGCCTCTACGTGTGGCCGGGCGGCTCGACGCTGGGGGCCTTCGCGTTCAACCGCGGCACGAACCTGTTCAACACGACGGCCGTCAGTCGCGGGACTGTGACCGCGACGGGCGGTGACCCGCAGGGCGCTCAGCTGTCGCTCTCGGCGAACGCTTCGGTGGCGGGAACCGGCATCGTGTGGGCGACCCGCGCGCTCGGCAGCACGGGCGGCGGCGGCTTCAACTCGAGCACGCCCGTCGGCGGCGCACTGTATGCGTTCGACGCCGAGAACGTCGCGACGAAGCTGTGGGACTCGACCCAGGTCGGGGCCGACAAGCTGGCGAACGCCCCCAAGTACATCCCGCCCACGATCGCCAACGGCAAGGTGTACGTCGGCACGCTGGGCGCGGCGCCATCGTCGGGCGGTGAAGTGGCCGTTTACGGGCTGTTCAACGGCGGCAGCGACGGTGGTGTTGGTGGTTCATCCGGGACCGGCGGTTCCGGCGGCGCCGGCGGAGCCGACGGCGGCACCCTGCCGACGCTCACGTGCGCGACGGTGGACGGCGGCGCGCCGCAGCCGACCAACTGGACGTACGTCTACAGCACCTACTTCGCCGGGACCACGACCGGCGCCACGGCGGGCCATTGCTCCGAGTGCCACGGCACGACGCTGGCCAACTTCAACTGCGGCGGGGACAAGGACAGCTGCTACGCCGGGCTGGTCAGCGTCGGCCAGATCACGCCCGCCACGCCCACGACCTCCCCGCTGGCCGACTCCGAGCGATCGCCGCTGGCCTGGTTCGGCCGGCCGACGGCGCCCCCCGGTGTCCTGGCGTTCATGCCGACGGACCTGGTGGTGCGGAACGCACCAGCCGTCGCGGCCGTGTGCGGGTGGGTGCAGGCCGGCGCGCGCGACGACAAGGCGAACGGGCAAACCTGCGGCGCCGCCAACGAATGCGCCTCGGGGTTCTGCGTGGCCGGCGTCTGCTGCGCCAACGCCACCTGCGCCACGGCCACCGTCTACCAGGTCGACTCCGGCAGCAGCAGCGCCGTGTCCCCGTTCAGCGCCGACCAGTTCTTCAGCGGCGGGACGGCGCGCAGCGTGACCAACGCCATCACGATCTCGGGCGTCACCAACCCGGCGCCGCAGGCGGTCTACCAGACGGAACGATACGGGGCCTCGACGTACACCTTCCCCAGCCTCACGCCCTCGGCCGCCTACACCGTCCGCCTGCACTTTGCCGAGCTGTTTCAGACGGCGGCCGGTAAACGCGTCTTCAACGTCGCGATCAACGGGACCACCGTGCTGTCGCAGTTCGACATCTTCGCCACCGCCGGCGCGGCGTTCAAGGCCGTGGTCCGCGAGTTCACGGCCAACGCGAACGCGTCGGGCCAGATCGTCATCACGTTCACGACCGTCACCGATAACGCGACGATCGAGGGGATCGAGATCCTGGGCGGCAGCGCGAACGCGGCGCCGACCATCGCGGCCGCGGCCGCGGCGAGCCCCAGCCCCGTCGCGGGCACAAGCGCCACGCTGTCGGCGCTGGGAGCCGACGACGGCGGCGAAGCCAACTTGACCTACACCTGGGCGACCACGGGCACTCCGCCAGCGGCCGTCGTGTTCAGCGCGAACGGCACCAACGCGGCCAAGACCAGCACGGCGACCTTCACCAAGGCCGGCACCTACGCGTTCCAGGTCACCGTCAAGGACCAGGGCAACCTGACCGTCACCAGCCCGGTCACCGTCACCGTCAATCAGACGTTGACCAGCATCGCGGTCTCGCCGGCCACGGCCACGGTGAACACGTCGGGCACGCAGCAGTTCAGTGCCACGGCGCGCGACCAGTTCGGGACCGCCCTGGCCGCGCAGCCGGCCTTCACCTGGACCACCAGCGGCGGCGGAACGATCAGCTCCGCCGGCCTCTTCACCGCCGGCACCACGACGGGCGGCCCTTTCACCATCACGGCCGCCAGCGGCAGCATCCTTGGAACCGCCAGCGTCACGGTGTCGTCGACGCCCACCACCGTCTACCGGATCAACTGCGGCGGCAGCGCGGTCTCGCCGTTCGCGGCGGATCAGTTCTTCAGCGGTGGAACCGCCCGCACGGTCACGAACAGCATCGCCACGTCTGGACTGACCAACGCCGCGCCTCAGGGCGTCTACCAGAGCGAGCGATACGGCAATGTCACGTACACGCTACCCAGCCTGGTCGCGTCGGCGTCGTACACCGTTCGGCTGCACTTCGCGGAGCTCTTTCAGACCGCGGCGGGCAAGCGGAAGTTCAACGTCGCGATCAACGGTACGACCGTGCTGTCGAACTTCGACATCTTCGCGACCACCGGCGCGGCGTTCAAGGCGACGCTGCGCGACTTCACGACCACGGCGACGTCCGCGGGACAGATCGTCATCGCGCTGACGACGGTCACGGACAACGCCACGATCGAAGGGATCGAGATCATCCGGCCGTAGGCTGGCGGTCGGGCGCCTGGGCGCTCGCGACGTACGCCGCCAATCGCGCGGCGAGCTCGCCGGGGCGGCTCAGCGCGGCGCAGTGGCCGCTCTCGATCTCGTCGGGGACGACGCCCAGCCGATCCGCCACGACCTTCCGCAACCACACCGCCGGGAAAAACCGATCGTTACGCCCCAGAACGGCGCGGGTCGGGATTTCTGGCCACGTGGCCAGCGGCCACGGCTGCTGCCCCGGCTTGTCGGATTGCCGCCGGCCACGTCGCAAGGCCTCGTCCGCCAGGTCGGCCGGGACGTCGTGATAAAAGACGTTGCGCGGGCTGCCGTCCTCCACCGGCGTTGGCCGCCACCGCGTGGACTGGAACATTTCCTCGGCGGATTCACCAGGCGACGGAACCATGCCGGCGACCAGCACGATCAACCTGGCCCCCACCCGTTCGGCGACAATCGGCGCGACGTACCCGCCCAGCGACTGTCCGACGACGACGACGTCCCTTCGGCTCCCAACCGCGTCGACCACCACGTCGGCGTAGTCCGACAACCCGGCTGAGTCGTCGTCGACAGGGAGATCCGGCGCAACGGTGACGTGCCCCTGCGCGCGCAGGGCAGCCTCGACCAGGTGCCAGTACCAGCCGACGTCGCCGGCGCCGTGAATGAACGCGAAGGTCGAAAGCCTCATGGCGTCGGAACGGCGGGGAGCTGCCACCCGAAGGTGCGGGCGACGGCGGCGAGGCTGGCGAGCTCGACGTCTCCCGGCGGCGGAGGCGGCGGTGCGACGCACGGCGCGCCGAAGGGCCCGGGCGGCACCGGTAACAGCGGCGGCCGCGGGCGGTGACTGTTGAAGTCCAGCGCGTCTGCCAGGTTGTTGGCGCTGGCGTCGCGCACCGTGAGCGGCTCGAGCCCCCAGCGCCATTCGATCATCCGCAGCACCGACGTGTGGTCGAACTGCTCATGCGAGACGGCGCCTGCTGGCGCCCAGGGCGCGACCAGCAGCGCCGCGGTTCGAAAACCAAGGCGTCCGTCGGTGTTGCCGGCCGCGGCGTCGGCAGGCGGGATCGGGGCCGTGGGCGGCGGAACGTGATCGAAGAACCCGCCCCACTCGTCGTAGTTGATGACCAGCACCGTATGGTTCCATCCCGGCCCGCGCGTGACGGCGGTGTAGACCAGGTTCAAGAACGCCTCGCCGTTACGGACGTCGCCGTGCGGGTGATCGTCCCCCGACGTGCCGCTCTCCTCGTCGAGAAAGCGCGGGTCGACGAAGGCGACCTGCGGCAGGTGCCCGGTGACCGCGTCCACCAGGAAGCTCGCGAACGGGCGGCTGATGCCGACGTACTTCGCGCCCCACAGCGCCAGGAACGGGACGTCGCTGTAATAGTATCGGCCCTCGATCCCCTTGGCCGCCAGGCGGTCCCAGATCGTCGGCAGCGCGCTGATTGCGGTCGTGTTGGTGAGGCGATCGGTCTGGGCGGCGTGCTGGTAGATGCGGTTCGGGTATGTCTCCGCCATGATGGGCGCGAAGTAGCGGTCCATGGCCGTCCATTGCGGCACGGCGCGCCCGAAGAACCCCAGGTCGGCCTGGCGGTAGTAGCCGATCGCGAATTCGTCGTTGCTGCCCGCGCGCAGCCAACCGTCGCAGGCCCCGCCGTCGTACTCGACGCGACCGCCCTGAAACGAATGATCGGGATCGGGGTGCGCGCACCCCTGGAAGTCCGGCGCCAGCGGGTGAGTCGGCTGCATCGCACCGGTCCGGTCCGGGTAGCTCAGCCCCGCCTGGCGTCCGTCGGCGCCGTGCACCCAGCCGAACAGGTGATCGAACGAGCGGTTCTCCATCATCACGACCACCACGTGCTCGATGCCCGAACGCGCCGGGGCGACGCTGCCGGGCGCCGCCATCAGCGCCCCCGTCTCGGTGGATTCCGGTGTGTCGCTGGCACCGGCGCACGACGCGGCGCTCACCACGAAGACGGCCCAAGCCCCCCACCGGCGCAGCCCGCTCATGAACGGAACGTAGGTCGCGCCCCTACGCAGCGCCAGGGTTCGGACATTTTCAGATTGGCCGCCAATTCGTGAGACGCTGGGGTGATGCGGACCCTTCGGTTTTCGCTCACGGTCGTTCTCGTTTGTGCGTTGGTGAACGGGTGTGGGTCCGTGACGACCACAACCGACGGCGGGACGGGCGGGACGCCGGGCACGGGTGGTCCCGCCGGTGGAGCGGGCGGCCTCAGCGCGGGGACCGGAGGCGGCGGCGCGGCAGGACGCGCGGGGGCTGCGGGTCGCGGCGGTGCCGCGGGACAGAGAGGCGCGGGCGGAACCGGCGGCATCGCGGGGCACGCGGGCGCCGCGGGAGCCGGCGGCGTCGCGGGGCACGCCGGCGCCGCGGGCCAAGGCGGCGCGGCCGGCGCGCGCGGCGAAGGCGGCAAGGGTGGCAAAGGCGGCGCAGGCGGTGCGGCCGGGTCGAACGCGGAATGCACCCAGCCGTCGGACTGCGTCCTTCACAACGACTGCTGCAGCTGCGCCGCGATACCGAAGAACGCAGCCGTCGCCAGCTGCAATCTCCTCTGCTTGATCGCGAGCTGCACCTCACAAAGCGTGACGGCGGCGGACGTGGCTTGCGTGACGGGGCGGTGCGTTCTGAATCGCAGCTGCAACGCCGCCAACGTGACCTGCACGACGGCGGCGCCAACCTGCCCGGCGGGGTCGCTGCCGATCATTTCCAATCACTGCTACGCGGGCGGCTGCCTGCCGGCCTCGCAGTGCGCCGACGTCGGCTCGTGCGACGCGTGCACGGCCGCCGGGCTGAGCTGCGTGACGGTGGACGACCTGCCGGCGCCGACCCGCCACTGCGTGACGGTGCCTGCGGCGTGCTCGGGGGCGCCGACCTGCGGGTGCCTGGGCGTCTGCAACGGGACGTATGAGTGCGCCGCGCCCGCGAGCACCACGCCGATCTGCGAGTGCCCGACCTGCTGACCCCGTTCGACTAAGGGGCGAGCAGGATGCAGCGGACCTCGGTCGCGGTCGCCGACAGGCAGGGGCGCGTGCCGCCGCACAAGGGCGCCGCGCAGGTGCACGTCACGGTGCCGTTGCATGCGGACGGGATCGGCATGCACTGATAGTTGAGGTCGATCACGCAGTAATTGTTCTCCACGTGTCGGCCGGGGGCGCAGACGCCGGCGTCCGGCATGAAGAGTGCGCCGCCCTGGGTGCCACTTGCGACGCAGATCGATCCCGTCGCGCAGGCGGGCGTGCAGCCGAGCGCGCTCGCGCCACCCTGGCCGCCGCCGCCGTGCCCCGCAGCAGCGCCGCCGGCCTGTCCGCCGACGGCGCTGCCTCCGTCCCCACCGTGACCGCCCGCTCCGCCGCCGGCCGTGCCGCCCCCTCCGGCCTGGCCGCCACGCCCCCCAGCAGCCGCGCCTGCCTGTCCGCCGGTGCCCGACGCACCACCCGAATGGCCGCCGCCGCCGCCGCCGCCAACCCCGCCCGTCGCGCCGCCCGCACCGCCGCGACCACCGCTGGCGCTGCCGCCCGTCGCGGTGCCGCCCGTCCCTCCGGATCCGCCGGGCGGTCCCGGGTTGTATCCGCAGCGACCGAACACCACCGATGCAACAGCGACGTACTGCCTAACGGGAACTGAACGCATGCGCCAGCCGAGCTGCAATGCGCGTGCCCCGACCGAACGACGACGGGCCCGGCGCCCGCGCGGGCCAACGCCACAGAATTCTGAGGAGACCACGACGCTGGCGGCGTGCGTAACCGCCGCGCCACGGCGGCGTACGGAACGCGGGCGCCCGGTATTCCTCCGGGCGCGGCTCTCTAGGAACTGGAGGACACATGTCATTCGTTCGTTCACTCGCGTCGGTGGTCGTCGGAACGGGGCTCTTGGTCGGAGCTCTTGCTGGAAACGCCCGGGCAGAGCGCCGCGCGGACGCTCAGGTCTGCTCGCTGGGGTCGGCCGCCGTCGGGCAGCCGGGTACGCTGCTCTGCAAGGACCTCCGCTCGGGCGCGACGACGCAAGCGCTGCCGCTGGGTCCGACGGTCTCCGCTGCGGGTGGAATCGCGGGCAGCCTGGCGACGTATGCGGACCGCGTGCTGGTGACGAATCAAGCCCAGGGCGCGATCCTGTTTCGGGTGGGCCACGGGTTCCTCGTGAACCCGCTCCTGCTGGCCACCGACGGTGAGGGTTCCCTGTCCGGCGCGCTGGACGATCACGGCGCCTACGTGCTGACCGGCACCACGCTTCGGTTCTTTCGCCACGGCCAGACGACAGCCACCAGCGCCCGGCCGCTGCTGGTCGGCGACGGTTCCGCGGCGGCGGTCACGCTGACGAAGCGGTTCGCGTACGTGTCCGAGAAGACCGGCTCGCTGGAGGCGTTCGCGCTGGCAGATGACGGCAGCCTGGGCCCGGCAGCGTCGGTCTCCGGCATTTCGCCCGGCGTGATCGTCGGAATCACGGGGCTCGATCGGCTGGTGGTGGCGCCCATCGCCCACCTGGCCAGCAACGCCGCCCAGGCGGAGATCTCGGTCGCCGACGGACTCGCCCAGGTCCAGCGTGTCCCGACGAAAGAGGTGGCCGCCTGCTGGGCCGGCAACGACGACGGCGAGGTCTGCGTCGCGAACCCGGGCAGCATGACGGTCTCGTGCGGGCGCGCCGGTGACGAAGGATTTCTCAGCTACACCAGCGCCGCCGCCAGCTTGCCCGGCGAGTCCGTCTTCGACATCGCCATGGGGCGCGGCCTGGTGGTGCTGCAGGGCGTGCACGGCGGCGCGCCTGTCCTTCTGGCGTTCCACCGCACAGCGGGAGACTTCCTGGCGCCGGCCGGCGAGCTCCCCGTCGGGACGGCGCTCGCGGCGGGCGCGTTGCTGCTGCCGGCGCTCTCGCGCTGATTCACGGAGAAAACGCGCGCCCGCGCACGTCGTTGACGGCGTGTCGCGGGCGCTCGCCCTTGACCCATTCCTCGATGCGATCGACGGCCTGGCGCGCGATCTCTCGACGCACGCTGTCCACCGCCGAACCGAGGTGAGGCGTGAAGACTGTGTTGAGCGTGGGATCCAGGAGCGCGGAGGTCACGGCGCGCGGCCGGTCGGCGCGCGCCCAATCCTCCATCTCGAACACGTCCGCGGCGTACCCGGCCAGGTGACCGTCGCGCAGCGCCTGGGCGATAGCACCTTCGTCGACCAGCGATCCGCGCCCGCAGTTGACGAGATAGCTGCCGCGCTTCATGCGCGACAGCGCTGCGGCGTCGAACAGATGCTGCGTCTGCGGCGTCAGGGGGAGCAATGTGAACACGAAGTCAGCTTCCCCCAGAAGCTGCTCGAGCGAGCGGTGGCCGGTTTCGTGAGGAGGGACGGACTCGCGCGCGTCGTTGTAGATGATCGACGCGCCAAAAGCCGCTAGCCGGCGAGCCAGGGCCTGTCCCAACTGTCCAAAGCCCACGATTCCCGCGGTCGCGCCCGAAAGCCCTGCGCCATAAAGGACGGGGCGCCAGCCGCCAAACCGGCCGCTGCGGACCTCGCGGTCACCGGCGAGGATGTTGCGCGTGAGCGCCAGCAACAGCCCCATGGCCAGGTCGGCGGTCGGCTCCGTGAGCAGGTCGGGCACGATCGTGAACCACACGCCACGCCGCGTGCACGCCGCGACGTCGAAGTTGTCGAACCCCTTCAGCGCCGCGCTGACGATCTGCAGGCGTGGACAGGCAGCCAAAAACGCGTTGTCGAGCGCATCGGGCATGAACACGACCAGCGCGTCGGCGTCACTGCAGCGCCGCCGGAGCTCGGCCGGGTCCAACGTCTCCCGCGTCTGGTTCAACACCGGCTCTCCCAGCCGTGCGACCTGCTGGGCCACGTCGTCGTGGATCCAGTGGGTGACGACGATCTTCGGACGGCGCGCGGTGGTCATCGCGTACTCGAGGATACGCAACGACCGTGGCGCGCGGCTACTGGGCCGTCACGCTGGCCGTCGTGAAGTCGATCCGGCCGCTGCCGCCGCCCGCTTCGATCAACACCTTGGCCTCCTCGAGCTTGCCCAGCGTCATGCCGAACCCTTTCCACGCCGCGAAGTGCTTCGACAGCGAGATGTGGCCGCACGTTCGCGCGCTCTGGCGGACGCTGATGAACTGGTCGAACGTCGACGTGCCCTGGATCGACGGTTGATTCACCTGGGTGTGCTTGTAGACGTCGTACGTCCCTTCCCCGTCGATGGTGAAGGTGCCCATCTTCGTGCCGCTGCCGCCCAGGTGGTTGTAGGAGTCTTCGTCGACGTAGAACTCGACCAGCGGGCTGACGGACCACCCGTAGATGCCGATCGATGAGTAGCCGCCGCCGCTGCCAGACTTCGTCTCCGCGAAGTCGGCGGCGATCGTCGTGAACTGGTCATACGTCTTGCTGGAGCCCAGCGCCTGCCCGACCCGGGCCAGGAAGTCGCCCGAGTTGTTCCAGGTCGCGCTGAACGCGGCGCTGGAGCCGTAGGTGATGAGGCAGCCGCCGCTGCCGCTGGACCAGATGGTCCACTGCTGGTTGCCCACCGACCCGGACTGGTTCGACGAGCAGTGCGAGGTGCCGCCGCTGGGTACGCTGGTCATCGCGCACGCGTTGGTGGAGCCGCCGCCCGTTCCCTGGCTGCCGCCCGTCGCGCCGCCGCTGCCGCTTCTGCCGCCCGACCCCGTCGTCCCCGCGCGCCCGCCGCTGCCCGTCGTCCCCTGCCCGCCCGTGCCGATCCGTCCGCCGTTGCCCCCGATGCCCCCGTGGCCCCCCGTCGCCGTGACGCCACCTTCGCCCGTGATGCCGCCCGTTGCCGTGAACCCGCCCGACCCCGTCGCCCCGCCCGTGGCCGTGAAGCCGCCGGTGCCCGTGCCGCCGGTGCTGGTTCCGCCGGTGCCCGTCGGAGATGACCCGCCGCTGCCACCCTCATGTCCCCCCTCGCCTCCCCCCACCTCGCCGGTAGCGCAGGCCGCCAGCGTCAGCGCGGCGAACAACGAACAGAACAGAGCTCCGGCGAAACGATGACGGGGGCGAGGGGCATTCATATGAGGCGATTCCCGCCCACCCCCGATCTGGATCTCCGTCGGAGCTCGTGTTTTTGGCCCCCAGGGAAGGTCGACGACCGGTGTAGGTGGGCGCGGGCGCCCCTCAGGGCTCGGTTACGGGCAGGTCGTCACCTTCCAGGCGCACACCCCGTCGGCGTTGGGCGCGCACACCGGTCCGGCCGTCGTGCCGTCCGCGCAAATCGTGCTGGCAGCCAGGGGGCCTATCCCCGGGCACATGTCTTTCGTGCACGTACCGGGCGTGATGGGGACGCACGCGCAAACGGAGGGCGAGCTGTCGAACCGGCTGTCCGCCGTGCAAAAGACGTTCTGCACGCAGGAGCAAATGCCCGGGCAATCCGCGCCGCCGGCGGTCGGATCGCAGGTATCTTTGGGGTCGTCGACGCACTTGCCGAACCCGGGGCACGCCTTGCCGGCGAATCCGCCGCAAGACACCGCGTCGGGGGCGCACTTGCCGGCGTCACAGTGCGTCCCGGCGGCGCACTTCACCGTCGCGCAGGGATCGGTCGGCGGCGGGTTGCATCTGCAGGTCTCGCAGCCGTTTGCGTCCTTGACGTTGCCGTACTCGCAATAGATCTCGCAGACCGGTCCGCACATGCACTTGCCGGTGGCCGCGTCGCACGTCATGCCCGTCGGGCACTGCGTGGCCGCGCAAAGGTCAGAGCCGCAGTCGCGGACCGTGTCGTTCTTGTAGAACTGCGCCGCAGCTCCGGGCTGCGCCGGGAACTTGATGAGCGCGTAGGGCGCCGTGAGCGCCTGGGTCACGATACATTCGGGTCCGGGCGACACGAGCTGGGTGATGGCGATCAGGCTGGAGCCGGCGCGAAGAACGGCGACGAAGCTCGCGTCGTAGCCGCCCGTGTGCTCCGTACCCGCCGCGTAGAACATCACCCAGTCGCGGGCGAAGTCCACGGCCGGTGGCGGCGCGTGGCCGAAGAAGCTCTGGTAGCCGGCGGCGGTGCGGATCAGCGTGCGCGTCTTCGTCGCCGTGCGCGCGCTGACGTCGTCAGTGAACGCCTCGAATGAAATCGTGGCCGCCGCGTCGGGCTGTGTGCCCGCCGCGGTAACGTCGCCCGCGACCTGCTGAACGTCGCTGGTCCCCGACAGGCCTTCACCACAGCCGACGGCCATGAGGGTCGACAGTCCGGCGAGGGTGGCCAGGAGCGGTCTTTTCTTTATGGAAGTCTGGAGCGTCTGGAAAGAAGTCATGGATTCTGTGCTCAGCAAAGTTCGGGCCGACGTTCTCGGCCGCGCCGGGCCGCCCGCCAGGTACGTCCGCGGCTCAGAAATCCGATACGCCTCGCGCCGGTTGCGTCAATGATCTGAAGGAAACGGCGGGCGTATAGTTCGCCGATGGGCGACGACAACGCGCAGTACGAGCTCTTCTATTGGCCTTCGATCCAGGGGCGGGGCGAGTTCGTCCGCCTGGCGCTGGAAGCCGCTCGCGCGCCCTACGTCGACGTCGCGCGGTTGCCCGCCGACCAGGGCGGCGGCGGCAAGGCCATCCTGGCGCTGCTCGCCGCGGCGGTCGGCGGCGGGCCGTTCTTCGCGCCGCCGATCCTCCGGCACGGGGCCGTGACGCTTTCGCAGACGGCCGCCATCCTCCAGTACCTGGGCCCCCGCCTGGGGCTGGTCCCGGATGACGAAGCGAGCCGCCTGCGCGCGAACCACCTGCAGCTCACCATCGCCGACTTCGTACTCGAGGCGCACGACACCCATCACCCGATCGCGTCGAGCCTCTACTACGAAGACCAGAAGCCGGAGTCGGCCCGCCGCGCGCACGCGTTCGTGCAGAGCCGCCTGCCGAAGTACCTCGGCTACTTCGAGCGCGTCGTCGAAGGCAACAGCACGGGCGCGGTGCCGCACGCGGTGGGCGCGGCTCTCTCTTACGTCGACCTGTCGCTGTTCCAGATCATCGCAGGGCTCGAGTACGCGTTTCCGCGCGCACTTTCCCGCGTCGCCGCCAGGACGCCGCGCTTGCTGCAACTGCGCGATCGCGTCGCCGCCGAACCGGCGGTCGCCGCCTACCTGCAGTCGTCGCGACGCATTCCCTTCAACCAGCAGGGCATCTTCCGGAGCTATCCGGAGCTGGACGTCTGAAGCAAAAAGCGATCGCGCGCCGTCAGGCGGTACAGCTGACGTTGTAGACGTGCACGTGGGCGGGCGAGCCGGCCTGGGTCGAGGTGACGGTCACCTGGCCGCCCCCCTTGATCGTGGCCAGGTTCGCCGCGGTGAGCGTCACCGCGTGCATGTGTCCGAACGCGACGCTGGTGTCGACCATCTGATCCGACGTCGCATTGAGATCCGATGCGGGGATGGTCACGGTGTGAACGTGGCCGGTCGCGTCCGCGACTTGCGTCTCCGGAAGCGGGTCGGTGCACGCGCCGCCCGTGGTGCCGCCGCTGCCCGTCGTGGTGCCGGTCGTTCCGCCGGTTCCCCCGGACGTCCCGCTGGAGCTGCACGCCGCGGCCGCCACCGCACCGCCCAGCAACGTGAACGTCAGGGTCAGGAACTCTTTGCGATCAAATGTCTTTGAGGTCATCGGTCGTCTCCTGCGACAGGCTGCGCGTCGCTGAATGACCGTGACCACCACACGCGGCTGAGGCCAGGTAACTAATCGCCTGATTCGCGCGCGGTTCTTGCCATCGCGCGTGCATTGGCAGATCATCCCTGCGGGCTGAAGTTACCTGGGCATTTTTTCGTCGGTGTGACGTTCATCCCGTCACAGCCTGGCGCCGTCTCGGCAGGGAGGTCCCCATGGCAGGCATCGCTCGAGCAGCACGCTCTGTTTCACTGACTGTTTCTTGGATGTTGGGAGCGGCGGCCACACTGGTGGCGGCTGGCTGTGGTGGCGACAGCGGAACGACGCCTGCGGCGACGCCGCAAAAGCTGACGATCCTCCACACCAACGATCTGCACTCCCACCTCATGGGTAAGTCGCCCGAGGCCGACTACACGCCGGCGACCACCGCCGACGATCAGACGACCGGCGGGATGGCGCGGCTCGCGACGGCTATCGGCGCGGCTCGGAGCGCCGCCGCGGCTGCCGGCAGGCCGGTGCTGTTGCTGGACGCAGGCGACTTCATGATGGGCTCGCTGTTCGAGATCATCTCGACTCACGCCGCGGCCGAGCTGACGATGATGAAGGCGCTGGGATACGACGCGACCACGATCGGCAACCACGAGCTGGACTGGGCCCCCGCCGGCCTCGCGGCGATCCTCCAGGCAGCGACCGCCGCTGGCGCGACGGTGCCGATCGTTTCGAGCAACATGAATTTTTCAGACAGCGACCCCGGTGACGACGGCCTGCAGGCGCTGGCCGCCGCGGGCGTCATTCAAACCAAGCTGGTGAAGACCGTCGGGACACTGAAGGTGGGGATCTTCGGCCTGTTGGGCAGCGAAGCCGCGTCGGTGACGCCGCAGGCCGCGCCGCTGACCTTCGATCCGATCGCCACGGCCGCGACGCGGATGGTTGCGGACCTGCGCAACAACGACAAGGTCGACCTGGTGATCGCGCTTTCGCACTCGGGCATCTACAGCAACGGCACCGGCGAAGACGCGGTCCTCGCGCAGGCGGTGCCCGGCATCGACGTCATCATCAGCGGCCACACCCACGACGCGCTGACCGAGCCCAAGCAGATCGGCAGCACCTGGATCGTCACCGCCGGCAAGTACGGCGAGAACCTGGGCAACCTGCAGCTGACCGTCACGAAGGGCGCCAAGCCCGGCGATCCGGCGACGGTCGCGCTGGACGCCGCGTACGTGCTGCAGCCCATGGACGATCAGGTCCCCGGCGATCCCACCACCCAGAGCGCGGTCGACACCTACATCGCGGCCGTCGACACCGCGTTGCAGGGGACGGGCCTCACCTACAAGACGCCCGTCGCGGAAACGTCCGTCGACCTGGCGCTGCCGACGTTCGCGGAGGCGCCGGTCGGCAACCTGGTCGCCGACGCCTACCTGAACGTGACGGGCGCGCTACAACCGACGGCGCCGCCCGTGATGGGGTTCGAGGCCAGCGGCCAGATTCGCTCGGACATCGAGAAGGGAAAGACGGGCGTCATCTGGTTCGAGGATCTCTTCCGCGTGCTGCCCGACGGCATCGGCCCCGATCAGAACCCGGGATACCCGCTGGTCACGTTCTACCTGAACGCGCAGGACGTCATCTCCGGGCTGCAGTTCGACGCCGCCAGCGACGTGGTGGGCAGCGACTTCTTCCTGCAGGTGTCGGGGCTCTCGATCACCTACGACATGACCCGCCCGGCGTTCGCGCGCATCACCGGCGGCAGCGTGAAGACGACAGCCGGCGTGAAGGCGCTGGACCCGACGGACACGACCACCTGCTACAAGGTCGTGTCGACGAACTTCGTGGCCGGCCTGCTGGGCGTCGTCAGCGCACAGACCGGTGGCGTGCTGAG
>JBJMQQ010000256.1:0-29099 GCA_045802645.1 Polyangia bacterium | reverse complement strand
TGCGGAATCCCCGAATCGATCACCAGCACTTGCAGCCCGGCAGGCAGCGCCATCCGCTCGAACGCCAGCGAGCGTGTATCCAGGAACAGCGCATGGGCCGGGTCGCCCAGGCTGGACGCCATCTGGTCCATCACGCCGATCGGCGCGCCGACCAGCTCGTCGATGTCGGGCAGCGAGACCTCGTAGTCGTCCCGCAGCGACCGGTGCGACTGACCCAGCAGCGCCCCGAGGTGGTCCAGGTCTCCACTCTCGAGTGACGCCCGGAAGGCGAGCACCCGCGCGTTCTCGGTCACGACGTGGCGGGCGCGGCGGTTTAGCGGGGACGGCAGCCCCGCGATGCGCGGCAGGTCTTCGACCGTCAGATCTCGCAGCTGGGGCACGCCCAGCTCCAGCGCGGCGCGCTCGGCCTCGCTCCGCCGCTGCCGGTACCCACCGCCGGCGTTCCGATGCGGAATCCCCGAATCGATCACCAGCACTTGCAGCCCGGCAGGCAGCGCCATCCGCTCGAACGCCAGCGAGCGTGTATCCAGGAACAGCGCATGGGCCGGGTCGCCCAGGCTGGACGCCATCTGGTCCATCACGCCGATCGGCGCGCCGACCAGCTCGGTCTCGGCCCGCCGCCCCAGATGCGCGACCGCCCTGTCGTCCAGCGCCAGATCGAACGCGCGGCGCAACGCGCGCAGCAACGCCACCTCCAGCGCCGCGCTGGACGACAGGCCGCTGCCGACGGGGAGGTTGGACGTGACCAGCGCGTCGAACCCGCCGATCGCGTACCCGGCGGCCCGCGCCTCGGCCGTCACACCGCGCACGTAGTCGGCCCAGTCGTGCGCGCGATGTTCCGTGCCGAGCCGGTAGCTCCGGACGCCACCGTCGGGGATGTTGGCGCTGAAGACACGCACCACGTCGTCCTCGCGCGGCCTCAGCTCGACGCGCGTTCCGCGCTGCAATGCCAGCGGCAACACGAAGCCGCCCTGATAGTCGGTGTGCTCGCCGATCAGGTTCACGCGCCCGGGCGCCCAGGCCGACAGCGCGGCAGGCCCGCCGAACAGATCGTCGAAGCTAGTCGATGTCGACGGCAACATCCTGCAGCTCCCGCGCCTTGTCCTCGGGGCGTGTGTCTCCAGAGAAGACGCCGGCCCCCATCTCCGTCGACGCCGCGTACTTCATTCGACCGGGCATCCGATACGGCGGGTAGATCTCGATGTGGACGTGCGCCTCCGGGTGCGGCTCGCCGTCCGTCGGCGCCTGGTGAAGGGCCAGCATGTACGGGAACGGCTGTGCCCACAGGCGGTCGTACTTCATGAGCACGGTCTTGAGCGCGCGCGCGAGGTCGTCGCGCTCCGCGTCCGTCAGGTCGGTGAGCAGCGCGACGGGCCGGCGAGGCGCGATCCACACTTCGTAGGGATAGCGCGCGCACACCGGGACGAAGGCGACCACCTCGCCGTGCCGGTACAGAAGGCGCCGGCCGTCGTCGATCTCGGCGGCGATGTGATCGGCCAGCAGTCCGCGCCCCGTGTTGTCGAGGTGCGCCCGTTGCGCCGCCATCTCCCGCGCCGCGATGGGCGGCACGAACGGATAGGCGTAGAGCTGCCCGTGCGGGTGCGAGAGCGTGACCCCCACCTCGGGCCCGCGGTTCTCGAACGGAAACACGTACTCCACGTCGGGAAGGCGGCCGAGCGCGGCGGTCCGATCGGCCCAGACGTCGATCACCAGCCGGATCCGCTCGACGGGCAGAGCGCCCAGCGAGGCGTTGGCGTCCTGCGTGAACACCACCACCTCGCAGACGCCCCGGCCGGCGCGCGTCGGCACGATCGCCTCCGGCGGCGGCGGCGCCAGCTCGTTCAACGCCGGAAACAGATTCTCGAACACCGCCACCTCCCAGGCGCCCGCGGGCAGCTCCGTCGGGTGGCTCGGGTCAGTGGTGACCGCCAGGGGATCGTCCTGCGCCGCGGGAAAGAACGTCCGGTTCTGGCGGTGCGTCGCGTAGACCACCCACTCCCGCAGCAGCGGGTGCCAGCGCAGATGCGCCTCGCGCCCCGGCTTGATGGGTGGCGCCGGCGCCTCCCGAACCTGCGGGAACGGCTGGCGCGCATAAAGATAAAGGGCCCGCCCGTCCGCCTTGACCAGGCTTTGTTTGGCGATCATCGCAGTCTCCCGACGCCGCGCGTGGCTTCGCAGATGGCATCGATCGGAATCTTTGGGCGCCGGTCTGCGTACAGCAATCCGTTGGCCTCCTGGTACGTGTCGGCGAACTGCGTGTAACAGAACCCCGCCAGCATGTCGCGCGAGCGGACCACGTCCAGAAGCTGCTTGTAGAGATCCAGCAGCTCCTCCGAGGTGCTGCAACGCTTGTAGCCCCAGGTGCCTTCGCCGTCGGGCGACAGCGCGATGCCGCCGAACTCGGACAGCACGACGGGATGATCCAGGTGCCCCGCGCTCCCGAGGACCAGGAGCCGCCCTCCCGGACGGGCGTGCCGGAAAAGCTTGGGGCGGTTCTCGTGCGAGTCGTAGCGGGCCGCGATCTCGTCGGGCGCGTCGTCGTAGTCGTGAACGCCGATGATGTCGGTGGCGACGCTCTCCCAGCCGTCGTTGCCGATCACGGGGCGGGTCGGATCCAGCGTCTTCGTCAGGTGGTAGAGCGCCCTCACCCACTCACGCTCGGCCGGCTTGTCGGGCAGGTTGGGGACGCCCCACGACTCGTTGAACGGGACCCAGGCCATGATGCAGGGGTGGCTGTGGTCGCGCGCCAAGACGTCGATCCACTCGCGCGTGACCCGCTCGATCGACGGCACGGTGAACCGATACGCGCTGGGCATCTCCTCCCACACCAGCAGCCCCAGACGGTCGGCCCAGCAAAGGTACCGGGCGTCCTCGATCTTCTGGTGCTTGCGGACGCCGTTGAACCCCATGGCCTTGGCCAGCTCGACGTCGCGGCGAAACGCGTCCTCGTCGGGGGCGGTCAGGCCGGACTGCGGCCAGTAGCCCTGGTCCAGCACCATCCGAACCTCGTACGGGCGCCCGTTCAGCAGGATGCGGTCCCCCTGCACCGCCACCGAGCGCAGGGCCGTGTAGCTGGCCACCTGATCAAGGGGCCGGCCGTCGCCGTCCAGGAGCTCGACGGTGGCGTCCAGCAGCGTCGGCGACTCCGGCGTCCAGAGCAGATCGTTGCGGTTGTCGTCGACACCGGGATCCGGAAAGGCGATCCGCCGGTTCACCTCGCGCGACAGCACCTGGTAGGTGTCCCGGGCCAACCGGCGGTCGCCGTCGCTCAGCTGGACGCGCACGGTTGCGCCGGCGGGGACCGGTCCGTCGACGGCGATCTCGAGTCCGATCTCCCACTGCTCGAGGCTGGGCGTCCAGCGGATGCTGCCGATGGACGCGGCGGGGACCACCTCCAGCCAGACGGTCTGCCAGATCCCGGTCGTGCGCGGGTACCAGATGACGTGCGGCTCCAGCAGCCAGTCCTGCTTGCCGCGCGGCTTGGCCAGGTCCTGCGGGTCGTCGTCGGCGCGAACGACGATCTCCAGCTGCCCGTCGCGACTCCGCCCCGTCACATCGAAACAGAACGGCGTGTACCCCCCGTCGTGCGAGCCGCACCAGCCGCCGCCGGCCCAGACGTTCGCGCGATAGTCCACGGCGCCGAAGCGCAGCACCAGGCGGTCGCCGCGCTCGATCTCGGCGGGCTCGATCGGCGCCGGGACCCGCAGTCTGTACCAGCACGAACGGAAGAACCCGGTGAAGCCGACGCCCGACAGCTCCGTCTCGGGCGCGTAGGGGACCCGGATCTGGCCTTGCCACTGAACCTGCTCTGGCTCCTGCCAGACCGCCTCGGGGTCAAGCGCGAAATCCCAGCCACCGTCGAGCGGCACCCACCGGTGGCGCACCAGCTGCGGGCGCGGACAGCACGGACGTGTTCGATCCAGCAGCGCGTTCACGCACGAAAGATGTGGCCGCCGGACCGGCGCACAACCTGTCCCTGCATCACGGTGATCCGACGAGGGAATCGTATTTTTGAGGTGTGCTCCCCGTTCTCGAAATGTGGAATCGCGACCACGTTCGGAGGCGATGGATTACGAACATGGACAAGGTCGCGATGGCAACCGCCTCCGCGGCGGGCAGGAACTAGACGTCGTTTGTCTGTCGCATCTGCGATGGGACTTCGTTTTTCAACGGCCGCAGCATCTGATGACGCGGCTTGCAGCACGGCATCGCGTGTTCTTCGTCGAGGAACCGCGTTTCGAAGACGGGCCGGATCGGCTGCGGGTGACCGAGGCCGAAGGCGGCGTCAAGGTCGCCGTCCCGATCCTGGCGGAGTGGCGCCGCGGCAGCGATCACGCGGGCTCGGCGGCGCGCACGCTGCTGCGCCGGTTCATGCGCGCCGAGCAGATCGTCGACTACGTCCTCTGGTTCTTGACGCCAATGGCGCTACCGCTGGTCCGCGATCTGACGCCTGCAGCGGTCGTCTACGACTGCATGGACGAGTTGAGCGGGTTCGCCGGCGCGCCGCCCGAGCTGCGCGCGCTGGAGACCGAACTACTGGGTCGTGCTGATCTGGTGACGACCGGCGGCCGCAGCCTGTACGAGTCGAAGCGCACCCGCCATCCGAACGTTCACGCATTTCCCAGCAGCATCGACGCCGCGCACTTCGGGCGGGCGCGCGGCGACATCCCGGAACCGGCTGACCAGGCGGCAATTGCGCGGCCCCGATTGGGATTCGCCGGCGTCATCGACGAGCGGATGGATGTCCCGCTGCTGCGCGCGATCGCCGAACGACGGCCGGACTGGCAGATCGTCCTTCTGGGGCCGACCGCCAAGATCGATCCGTCCGCGCTCCCGGACCTGCCGAACGTCCACCGGCTCGGGATGAAGCCGTACGCCGAGTTGCCGGCGTACATGGCCGGCTGGGACGTCGGGCTGCTGCCGTTCGCGCACAACGACGCCACCCGGTTCATCAGCCCCACGAAGACGCCGGAGTACCTGGCGGCCGGACTGCCGGTGGTCGCGACGTCGATCCGGGACGTGGTCACGCCGTACGGCGACCGCGGCCTGGTTCGGATCGCCGACGGCGCGGCGGAGTTCGAGGAGGCGGTCGCCGCTGCCCTGGCGGAGGGGCGCTGCGCTCACCTGAGCGAGGTCGACGAGCTGTTGTCGCTGGGATCGTGGGACGAGACCGCGGCCCGCATGCGCGCGCTGATGCTGCAATCCGTGGTAGCGCGCCGCGCGTCCGCCGCGCGAGACGAGCCGATGGACGGATCGGGCGACGACTCGACGCTGGATTCTGCCGCAGTGGCCGTCGGAGACGCCCCGTGAGCGCGCGGATCGGCACGCCGCGCCGCTACGACTTCCTGGTGGTGGGCGCCGGGTTCGCCGGCAGTGTCGTCGCCGAGCGGCTGGCCAGCTCCCTGGATGCGCGGGTGCTGCTGGTCGACCGGCGCAACCATATCGGCGGCAACGCCTATGACCACTACGACGACGCCGGGATCCTGGTCCACAAGTACGGCCCGCACATCTTCCACACGGCGTCGCGAGAGGTGTTCGAGTACCTGTCGCGCTTCACGGATTGGCGCAGCTACCAGCACCGCGTGGTGGCCGCCGTCGACGGCCAGCTGGTCCCGATTCCCATCAACCTGGACACCATCAACCAGCTGACCAACGGGCGGTTCAGCAGCGCCGAGGTGGAAGCCTACTTCCAGTCGCTCGCCGAGCCGGTGCCCGAGGTGCGGACCTCCGAGGACGTGATCGTCAGCAAGGTCGGGCGCGAGCTGTACGAGAAGTTCTTTCGCAACTACACGCGCAAGCAGTGGGGGCTCGATCCGTCGGAGCTCGACGCGTCCGTCACCGCCCGCATCCCGGTGCGCACGAACCGCGACAGCCGCTACTTCACCGACGCCTATCAGGCGATGCCGCTGCACGGCTACACGCGCATGTTCGAGCGGATGCTCGACCATCCCAACATCAACGTCTTGCTGAACACCGACTACCGCGAGGTGATGGGCCTCATCCCGTACGAGACGCTGGTGTACAGCGGTCCGATCGACGAGTTCTTCGACCACCGGTTCGGCGTGCTGCCGTACCGGTCGCTGGATTTCAAGTTCGAGACGGTCAACGTCCCGGTTCACCAGCCGGCGCCGGTCGTCAACTACCCGAACGACTACGCCTACACGCGCGTGACGGAGTTCAAGTACCTGACGGGGCAGGAACACCCGAAGAGCACCATCGTCTACGAGTTCCCGAAGGACGGCGGCGATCCGTACTACCCGGTCCCCCGCCCCGAGAACGCCGAGATCTATCACCGGTACGAGAAGCTGGCGCACGCAACGCCCAACGTGCACTTCGTCGGCCGGCTCGCGACGTACAAGTACTACAACATGGACCAGGTCGTCGCGCAGGCGCTCACGCTGTGCGCGAAGATCGCGGGCGTGCGGCGCGCCGAGCTCCTGGCGCGCGGAGCCTGAGCGTGGGGGTTCAGCTGCGTCCCGACCGGCGAATCGAGCTCTGGGCGGGGGTCGAGTGCACCGTCAACCGGGTGGGCGATCGCTACATCGACCAGCTGGAGCTGACGGGGCACGCGGCGCGCGAGTCGGACGCCGAGCTGTTCGGGTGGTTGGGCGTCACCGCCGCCCGGCAGCCGGTGCTGTGGGAGCGCGTGGCGCCCGACGGCCTCGACTCCGCGCGGTGGGACTGGCCGGACCGCCGGCTGGCGCGCCTGCGCGAGCTGGGCGTCGTTCCCATCGTCGGGTTGCTCCATCACGGCAGCGGCCCGCGCTGGACCCATCTGCTGGACCCGGCCTTCCCCGCGGCGCTGGCCGGCTACGCGCGCCGGGTGGCCGAGCGATATCCGTGGGTGCAGGACTGGACACCCATCAACGAGCCGCTGACGACGGCGCGGTTCAGCGCGATGTACGGGCACTGGTACCCGCACCGGACGTCGTTCGCCGAGTTCCTGCGGGCGGTCGTCAACCAGTGTCTCGCGGTGCGCGAGGCAATGGCGGCGATCCGCTCCGTCAATCCGAGCGCACGGCTGGTCCAGACCGAGGATGTCGGGCGCATCTCGGCGACGCCGCCGCTGGGCGCGCGGCAGGCGTTCGATCAAAGCGTGCGACGGCTGTCGCTGGATCTCCTTTGCGGGATGGTCGACGGCGATCATCCGCTGCGTGGCCATCTGCTGGAGGCGGGCGTCGCAGAGGCGGACCTCGCGCGCTGCATCGACGAGCCGTGCCGGATCGATCTGCTGGGGCTCAACTATTACGTGACCAGCGATCGTTTCTTGGATCACCGCCTGGATCGCTATCCCGCGTCGCTGCACGGCGGGGACGGTGTCCGGCGCTACGTCGACGTCGAGTCGGTGCGCGTCGCCGAGTCGGAGCTGTCGGGGCACGCCGCGATGCTGGAAGAAGCCTGGGAGCGTTACGGCCTCCCCGTCGCGATTACCGAGGCGCACCTCGGCTGCCGCACCTGGGACGAGCAGCTTCGATGGCTGGCCGAGGCGTGGACCGGCGCGCAGGCAGCGCGCGACCGCGGCGTCGACGTGCGGGCGGTGACGGCCTGGGCGCTGCTGGGCAACTTCGGTTGGGACCGCCTGGTCGTCGACGACCAGGGGGACTACGAGTGCGGGATGTTCGACGTGCGGGCCCCGGCGCCGCGCCCGACGGAGGTGGCCCATGCCCTGCGCACCCTGGCGCACGGCCGGCCCTACGAAAACCCGGCCCTGAGCTCGCCGGGCTGGTGGCGGCGCCCGAGCCGCGTGCTCTTCCCCCCGCCGGCGATACCCGGCGCGTCCGAGGTGTCGCAACAGGAGGGGGCATGCGGTTGACCGGAAGCACCGCCCACCCCGCCGCCGGCGGGCGCAGCGGCGAGCCGCTGTTCTCGGAGTTCTTCCTGGGCGGATTCGAATGCTCGTGCCACGTGCTGGAGGACGGGCGCCGGCTGGACCTCACGGCGGCGACCCGCCACGACGAGCTGGCCGACGGCGACTACGCGCGCGCGTCCGCCGCCGGGTTGCGCGCGTGCCGCGACGGCGTCTCGTGGGTGCGCGCGGAGGCGCAGCGGGGCAAACCCGACTTTCGGCACGCGCTTCCGCTGCTGCGCGCCGCCACCCGCCACGGCGTCCAGGTCATCTGGGACCTCATGCACTTCGGTTGGCCGCCGGACGTGGACGTGTTCTCGCCGCGGTTTCCGGCGCGGTTCGGCCGCTACGCCCGCGCGTTCGCCGAGTGGCTGGCGGTCGAGAACGACGGGCCGGTGATGGTCGCGCCGATCAACGAGATCTCGTTTTTATCGTGGGCAGGCGGCGACGTCCGCTGCATGAACCCGTTCGCGGCCGCGCGCGGCGTCGAGCTGAAGGTGCAGCTCGTGCGCGCGACAATCGAGGCCATCGAAGGCATCCGCGACGTCATCCCGGGCGCGCGGTTCCTGCAACCCGAGCCCGCCATCCAGATCGTGCCCGATCCGCGGCAGCCGCTGACCTGGCGGCGCGTGGAATCGGACAACCTGCTGCAGTACCAGGCCTGGGACATGCTGACCGGCGCGGTCTGGCCCGC
Source organism: Polyangia bacterium (assembly GCA_045802645.1). Classification (GTDB taxonomy): domain Bacteria; phylum Myxococcota_A; class Polyangia; order Fen-1088; family Fen-1088; genus JADGRB01. Next base: position 20,559 of record JBJMQQ010000256.1, on the reverse strand, counting down.
GCTGGGCGGCCACCCGCGCTACCTGGACATCGTGGGCGTCAACTTCTACCCGAACAACCAGTTCATGCTGGACGGCACGACGATCCACCCGAGCGATCGACGCTACCGGCCGTTCTCGCAGATGCTGCTCGACATCTGGTCGCGCTACCGGCGGCCCATGATCGTGTCGGAGACCGGCAGCGAGGGAGATCACCGGGCGCCCTGGCTGGGCACGGTCTGCGACCAGGCGCTGGCCGCCATCGAGCAAGGCTGCGAGCTGCACGGCATCACGCTCTACCCCGTGCTGAACCACCCCGGGTGGCTCGACGATCGTCGCTGCGAGAACGGCTTGTGGGACTACGCCGACGAACACGGCGAGCGCGCGATCCACGCGCCGCTGGCCGAGGAACTGGGCCGCCAGGGTCCCCGCCTGCGCGCGGCGCGGGACGCCCTGCTCGAGGACGCGGGCGCGGTCGCGATCCCCGCCTAGGAGCAGACCAGTGTCGTCGGGATCGCTGGCCGGCTGGAGCTGGGGAACGGACCCCCGCTCGGTAGAGCGCGCTCAGCCACGGGCGCGCAAGACGACGTCACCGCTGCTGCGGTTGCTGGGATACGTGGCCGCCCATCGAAAGTTCGCGGCGCTCACGATCGTGTTCGGCGTGACCGGGTTCCTGCTGTCGTTCGTCTATCCCTGGATCATCGGCAACGCCGTCGACCTGGCGACGGGCCCCACGGCGCAGCTGCCGCTGGCGGTGCGCGCCGCCCGCCTGCGACACCTGACCGAGCTGGCGGCGGCCACGGGGGTCATGCACGCCGTCGTTCTGTACGGCCGCGGCCACTTCAACGTGCACCTTGGCGACGGGATCGTCAGCGACCTGCGGCGCCAGCTTTACGAGCACCTCCAGCGCCTGAGCGTCGGGTTTTACACGAAGGAACGAACCGGCAGCATCCTGTCGCGCGTCCTGCACGACGTGCACGTGGCCACCGCGGTCATTTACGGCGGCATCATCGTCGCCGGGATGGACGCCCTGCAGCTGGGGCTGGCGTTCGTGCTTCTGGCGCGAATCAGCTGGAAGCTGACGCTGGCGTGCGCGGGGATGTTCCCCCTTTACGGCATCGTGTTCGCCGTCATGAACCCGCGCGTGCGGCAGGCCAGCGACCGGATGAACGCGCACCTGTCGCATCTATCGGGGCACGTGAGCGAGCGGCTGGCCGGGCAGGCGCTGGTCAAGACCTACACCGCCGAAGAACGCGAGGCGCGCCGGTTCGCGCGCGACGTCGACGAGCATCACGCGCTGGTCGTCGAGCACAGCCACCACGGCCACCTGGTCGCCGCGCTGGGCGAGGTTCTGGTCCACCTGGGGACCACCGTCGTCATCGGCTACGGCGGCTGGCTGGCGATCCGCGGCGAGCTCAGCGCGGGCCTCTTGACCCGGTTCCTCGGCTACGTGGTGATCCTGTACGGGCCGGTGCGCCGCTTCGCCGAGCTCAACAGCAGCTACCAGTCTAGCCTGTCGGCCATGGCGCGGATCTTCCGGCTGCTGTCGATCCGACCGGCCGTGCGCGAGGCGCCGCACCCGCGGCGCACGCCCCCGGCGGAGGGCGACGTTCGCTTCCAGGACGTCCGATTCCGCTTCACGCGCGACAGCGAAGAGGCGCGGATCCGGCTGGACGAGGACCTCGGGCATGCGGGTGATGGGCGGGCCGGCGGTGACGGCGAGCCGCCGCTGGTCCTGGACGGCGTCACGCTGCACGCCGCGCCCGGGCAGCGCATCGCCATCGTCGGCGCATCCGGGGCCGGCAAGACGACGCTGGTGTCATTGCTGCCGCGCCTCTACGACGTGACCGACGGGGGCATCCTGATCGACGGGCTGGACCTGCGCGACTATGGCCTCTACGCCCTTCGCTCCGCGATCGGGATCGTGCAGCAGGACTCGTTCGTGTTCTCCGGGACGGTGCGCGACAACATCGCGTACGGCTGCCCCAACGCACCCGACGCCGCCGTGCGGTCCGCAGCCCGCGCCGCGCATGCCGACGAGTTCATCGCGCGGCTTCCGAACGGCTACGGAACGCTGCTGGGCGAACGGGGCGTGAACCTGTCAGGCGGCCAGCGGCAACGGCTGTCGATCGCGCGCGCCCTGCTGAAGAACCCGCGCATCCTGATCCTGGACGAGGCGACCAGCGCGCTGGACGCGGAGAGCGAGAGGATCGTCCAGGAGGCGCTGGAAGAGCTGATGCGCGACCGCACCTGCTTTCTCATCGCGCACCGACTCAGCACGATCCGCAACGCCGACTGCATCCTGGTCCTCGAGCACGGGCGCATCGTCGAGAGCGGGACGCACGACGGGTTGCTGGCCCGGGCGGGCGCCTACGCGCGGCTCGTCGAGAACCAGGCGAAGCTCTGAGCCGGTCCGTTCAAGGCAACGCGAACGTCTCGGGGGACCCGTCGGGCGCGAAGTCGACGCGCGCCAGGCGCAGGCTGCGCGCCCCACCCTGCCCGTAGTCGGTCCGCGGCGCGCTCCAGGCGTGGTAGGCCATCCACAGCCGGCCGTCGGTCCCGGTGAACAGCTCCTGTCCGCCCGGCCCCAGCGCCGCGCCGCCGCCGCCCAGGAACGGCGCCGTGACGGTGGCCTTCACGCAGGCGCCCGTCGGCCCGGCGCAGGTGGCGTACCCGATCGCGTAGGAGCTGCTGGCGTACCAGTTGGCCGAATAGAAGAGGTAATAGCGCCCGTCGCGCATGACCATCGACGGCCCTTCGACGACGTCGCCTTCCCACGGCTGGTCGCGCGCCAGCAACGCCGTGGGCTGGCCGACCAGGTCCAGGCCGTCGTCGGTCAAGCGTTGCGACCAGAGGCGCGGGGCCGCCCGGCACCCGAGGCTGTTCTCGTCGCTCTTCCACAGCAGGTACGGCGTCCCGTCGTGATCGACGAAGGGGCTGGGATCGATCGAGCCGCACATCTGCGCCGCCTCGCCCGTCTGGCAGACCAGCGGGCGCGTCGAGACGTCGACATACGGGCCGTCGGGGCGGAAACCGAGCGCGCGCGAGATGCACTGATACCCCGAAGCCGCGTCGCGCGTCGTGTAGTAAAGGACGTACCCGCCCCGGCGCGGCAACACGGCGGGCGCCCAGGTGAGCCCGCCCGTGTCGTGCGTCCAGGCGGGTAGCTCGGGAAGCGCATCCCCCAGCGCCGTCCAGTCGACGAGGTCTCGGGACCGCGCGACCTGTACGTGCCACCCGCGCGCGCCGGTCGCGAAGGCGAAGTAGCCGCCGGCGGCAGGCAGCACGTAGGGGTCTGCGAAGTCGGCGTCGAACGGCGACGTCGGCCGGCGTGCCACCCGCGTCGTGCGGACCTGCTGCTGGCGGGAACCGCAGGTCGAGAGCGCCAGCAGCCCAACGACCAAGACGACCAGCGGCAGGGACCTCATCCGGGAAACAACACCGGCGCTCATTTTTCGGCCGGGGGTTGTTAGCACGGGATTGGGGAGGCGCCAGGAAAATCGAGGACGAGGACGAGGACGAGGACGAGGACGAGGACGAGGACGAGGACGAGGACGAGGACGGGTAAGAGGACGGGTAAGAGGACGGGTAAGATGGCGGGGTGACGGTTCGGACGGCAGTCGTTGTCGTGGGGGCGGGGCCGGCGGGGCTCGGGACGGCGGCCTGCCTTGCGCGCGCGGGGATCGAGCACGTGCTCCTCGAGGCGGCGCCGAACGTCGCCGCCAGCTGGCGGCGGCACTACGACCGGCTGCACCTGCACACGCCGAAGCGGATCTCGGCGCTGCCGTTCGTCCCCTACCCGCGGGCGGCGCCGCGCTACCCGTCGCGAGACGACGTGGTCGACTACCTGGAACGGTATGTGACGACCATGGGGTTGCATCCGCGTCTCGGCGAGCCGGTCACGGCCGTCGCCGCCGCGGAACATGACGCCGGCGATCCCGACGCCGACCGGTGGACCGTGCAGACGGCGCGCGCGCGGTACGAATGCCGCCACGTCGTGGTTGCGACGGGCCTCGCCCGCGTCCGCCGATTGCCGGAATGGCCGGGCCGCGACCAGTACCAGGGAGAGGTCCTTCACAGCGACGCCTACCGGAACGGCGCCGCCTGGCGCGGCCGCCGGGTCCTGGTGATCGGGATCGGAAACTCCGGGGGCGAGATCGCCGTCGACCTCCTCGAGCACGGCGCGACACCCGTCATATCCGTGCGTGGACCGGTGAACGTGATCCCGCGCGAGCTCTTCGGGATCCCAATCCTGGCCGTCAGTGCCGTGCTGCGCGCGCTCCCCTCATGGCTGGGCGACCTGCTGGGGCGACCGCTCATCCGGCTGGGCCTGGGGAACGTCGAAGCGCTGGGGCTGCGGCGGCTCCCCTACGGCGCGTTGACCCAGGTGGACAAGCACGGCCGGGTGCCGCTCATCGACTCGGGGACGATCGCGCACATCCGCGCCGGTCGGATCGCGATCCGCGGCGGCGTCGAGCGGTTCACCGCCGACGGCGTCCGCTTCGACGATGGCCGCGAGGAGCCGTTCGACGCCGTGGTGGCGGCCACCGGCTACACCGCCGGCCTCAGCGACATGCTGGGCGCTCTCGGGGACGTGTGTGGGCCGGCGGGCCTTCGACCCGACAGCGCGGTCATGCCGCGCCCGGGGCTGCACCTCTGCGGGTTCAGGATCTCGACACGCGGGATGTTGAACCAGATCCGCCACGACGCCGAGTCGATCGCCGCCGCAATCACCGCGCGACGTGATATTCGCAAGATGTGAGAGTCGCGCTGGGAGCGCACATTTTCGGCGGCGTGGTGGCTTTGGCTGCGCTCTGGATCCCCTTGGTCACGAAAAAGGGAGGCGCCGTTCACCGTCGCGCGGGGTGGGTCTACGCCTGCTCGATGTGGGTGGCTGCGCTGGCGGCGCTGGTCCTGTGTGCGGGGCGTCTGCTGGACGACAACAAGGCGAATGACGGCTCGGCCTGGTTGCTGGCGTTTCTCGGGTTGCTGGCGGCCAACGGGGCCGCGACGGGCATTCGCGCCGCCAGGGCGAAAACCCGCCCAGGCGAACGAGGCAGCGCGTTCGACATCGGCTCATCGGTCGTGTTCCTGGCGGCGTCCGCCGGGATCGGCGTCTACGGGGCGGCGACGGGCTCCGTTCTTCACCTCGCCTTCGCGGCCTTGGGGGTCGCCCTGGCGGCGCGGCAGCTGCGCTACTGGGTCCGCGGCCCCACCAGTCGAATGGATTGGTGGTACACGCACATGGCGAACATGCTGGCGGCTTGTATCGGCACGGTGACCGCGTTCGCCGTCGTCAATCTTCCGGCGCTGGGATGGCGGCGCTTCACGACGGCCGCCTTCATTGCCCCTGGCGTGCTCGGCGGGCTCGCGATCACCGTCTGGACCCGGTACTACCGCCGAAAATACGCGCGCGCCGTCTAGGACGTGGCGAGGGCTTCGTAACCGGCGGCGTCGAGCTGCAGCAGGCAGAACCCGTGGCCGAAGGGATCTGACAGATACACGATCCGGCCCCACGCGAACGTCTGGACATCGCTCTCGGCCTTCGCGCCAGCGGCGACGGCGCGGGCCAAGGCGGGGCCGAGATCGTCGACCGCGAAGTCGAAATGAATCGGGGTCCAGTGGCGGGCGTAGTCGCGCGTGGTGGTCGCGCCCGCGAAGGCGGCGGTGCCGGGCGCCTTTTCCAGCAGGTAGATGGGCATCTCGGCGCCGCCCAGCTCCACCACCGTCGGACCGAAGCGGCGCGCGACCCGCAGCGCGAAGGCTTCCGTGTAGAAGGCGACGGCGCGCTCGATATCGGGGACGTCGATGTTGACGAACAGCCGGGACATGCCGCCATCCTACGGCAACCGGGCTGCTGCGAACGCCACGCGGTTGAACGACATCGCCACCGGGAATGTGAGCACGCCGTCACGCGACGCGCCTTCGACAGTTGCGCTGGTGCCGTCATCCGGGAGGGTCAGCTCGATCGTCCAGCTGCCGTTGGCGGCCCCGCTGGGCAGCGTCACCGCCACGTTCGCCGCGTCGAGGGGCGCCGCGTTCCATGACGGGCTGGCGAGTCGGTCGTTGCGCGCCCACCCGAGAACCCGGTCCTGCCCGCCAAGCGCGACTCCGAAGAGCGCGGGTGCTCCGCTGATGGCCAGCGGCGCGAGCCCCCGGAGATCCTTGTCGGCGAGCCACGCGCTCGCGCGCCGCTCGAGGTCTTTCCGCGCGCGGACCAGCGGCAGCCCGCTGGCCGGATAGTAGACAGCGTAGCCGTCCTCCCAATAAAGGGCGCGCGCCGTCGCAACTCCGGAGAACAGCTCGGCCCAGATCGCGCTTTCGAGCCCCACCGCAGCCCCCGTGGACGTCGTGATGGTCGTGCCGTCGGGCGCCGCGGCGTCGAGGCCAGACTCGCCGAGCAGCACCGGTTTGTTCGTGATCTGAAGCGCCGCCGTGGCGCGCGCGACGACCGCGCGATCGAGATCGGCGTCGTACGTGTGCAACGAGACGATGTCGGTGGCATCGCTTGCCCAAAAGTCGCGCCACGGCTGTCGGCTGATGAGCGGCAGGTCAGAGGTCGACGCGAACACGGGTCGGGCCTGCGGATCGGCCGCGCGGACCACGTCGCGCGCGTGACGCGCGAATGCGGTGGCATTCTCCTGGTTGGCGCCGGTCGCGAGATCGAGCTCCGAGAAGGTCTCCCAGGCCAGGATATTGGGCCGCGCGCTCCACCGCGCCACCAGCGCTGACAACCAGCCCAGCCAACGTCGCTGCGTCTCGGAGCCTTCGACGAACAGGTCCGCCGGCGCGGCGGCCGGCCCCCCCTTTGTCGTGTTCAGCGGGTTCGCGTCGAAATGCGTCCACCCCAGCGCCGGTGTGCCGTCGTTCCAGTCGCCCCAGATGGCGAACACCGGAATGACGGCGAGCCCGCGCGCCGCGGCGTCCGAGATCACCGCGTCCCACGCCGTGGCGAACGGAGCCAGCACGCCGCCGGCGGACGTGATCCCGAGCGTCTCGTACCCAAAGCCCTGCGTCAGCTGAAGACGCACCACGGTCGTGCCGGCGGCGCGCGCGTCGGCCAAGAGCGGCGAGAGCTCGCCCGGGCTCGGCGCGCTGACGTTGCGCAGAAACAGCGGCGCCAGGCGTCCGCCCGTCTCGAAGTAACGATCACCCGGGGCCAGCGTCGGCCACGAGATCGGACCGACACCGCTGCCCCCGTTCCCGCCGCAGGCAGGCAGCGCCCCACCCACCACACAGGTCAGGCAGGCCACCAGCCAGGCGGGCGCGGCGCGCTTGTTTCCGGATCTGGCCGCCACGTCAGCGCCGAATATACAGCGCGACGATCAGCGCCGGCGACGGCGCGCGGGGACGGGAGCGGGACGGCGCGAGCGACGGCGGCGAAGCACCGCGACCGCGACGAGGCCGATGAGGAAGGCGCCGAGCGAAGCGACCGGGGTGCCAGCAGTCAGGTCGCAACGGCAGCCGCCGCCGGCCACGTAGTTCCAGGCACCGATGTTGGACGGGCCCGCATCCGAGGCGCCGCCGTCGGCGCCGCTGCCGGTGCTCGCGCCGCTCCCGCTGCTCGCGCCGCTGCCGCCGCTGGCGCCATTGCCGCTGTTCGCGCCGCTGCCGCTGTTCGCGCCGCTGCCGCTGCTCGCGCCGCTGCCGCTGTTCGCACCGCTGCCGCTGTTCGCGCCGCTGCCGGTCGAGCCAGCGCCACCGCCTGCACCCGACGAGGAGCCGCCGTCCGGGCGCCCGCCCGCACCACCATCCAACCCGGCCCCGGTCGCGCCACCGTTCGAGCCCCCGTCGGTGACCCCGCCGTCCGGCGGCGGCGTGACCACCTGGCAAACGCCGATGGCGACGCTGGTCGACGAGCACACCTCGGATACGGGGCAGCCGTTGCTGCCCGTCGTCGTGGTGGCGCCGCGGCACCCCGGAACACAGCGCGCCACGGACACGTCGCACACCCGACCGGACGTGGCGCTGCCGCAGTCGGCGTCCTGCGTGCAGCCGCATTGCCCGCCGGGCAAACAGCTGGAGCCGGCCAGCTCGGCACTGCAGGCCCCGGCGGCCGCCGGCGTGCATTCGAGGCAGGTATGGGTTCCCGGATCGCACACCAGGCCGCCCGCGCAATCCGCGGTCATCAGACACTGCACGCAGTGCCCGCCGCCCGTGACGTCGCAGCGGGAAAGCGGATCGGTGCAGTCGGCGTCCTTGGTGCAGTCCGTCGGTGAGATGCAGACGCCGACGCCGGCCGTCTGAACGCCGCACGTCTGCCCGGCGGGACACCCGTTACGCGGCGCCGTGCCGCACCCCGGCTGGCAGATACCGTTCGTGCCGCTGCAGACCAGGCCCGAGGTCGTGCTGCCGCAGGCGCCGTCATCCGCGCACCCGCAAAGCCCGGTGTCGGCCAGACACTGCGGCTTCGCGCCGCCGCACAGGGCCGCGTTGGCGGGCGTGCATTCGCTGCACGCGCCAGCCAGGGCCCCGGTGGTCTGGCAGACCGGCCGCTTGGGATCGGGGCAGCTGGGCGCGCCGTCGGCCGTGCACGGCACGCACACATGCTTGGTGGGGCTGCAGCTTGGCGTGATGCCGCCGCAATCCGCGTCGCCAAGGCAGCCGACGCACACGCCGCCACCCGACGCCGTATCGCACAGGGGGCGTGAGGCTGGGCAATGCGAGGTATCGGACGCCGTGCAGACGCCGCAGACGCCGCTGGGCAAACAGAGCGGCGACGCGGCGCCACACTCGTTGTTGCCTGCGCAGGTCCGGCAGGTCGACGTCGCGGCGTCGCACACCGGCTGCGCTGCCGGGCAAGCGCCGGCCTTCCCCGGCGCGCAGACGGCGCAGGTTCCGGCCGCCGTGCAGACGGGTGTCTGGGCGGGGCACTCGGCGTCGCGGCTGCACGTCCGGCATACATGAGCCGTCCCGTCACAGACGGGCGCGGCGCCCGTGCAGTCGGAGCTGGCGACACAGCCGACGCACTGGCCGGCGCTGACGTCGCAGACGGCGGTCGCGCCGCTGCACATCGCCTTGTTCGCGGCCGAGCACGTGCCGCAGGCGCCCGTCGGCTGGCAGGCAGGCGTCGCGCCGCCGCAGTCGGCGTCACCGCTGCAGCCCCGGCACGTGTGCGACGTCCCGTCGCAGGCCGGGGCCGTGCCGCCGCATTGGGCGGCGACGACGCACCCGACGCAGGTCCCTGTCGCTGCGTTGCAGACCGCCGTCGCGCCGGTACATGTCGTGGCGTTGGTGGCCGAGCAAGCCCCACACGCGCCGCTGGGCTGACAGGCGGGCGTGGTGCCGCCGCACTCGCCGTCACCGGCGCACCCGCGGCAGGTGTGCGTACCAGGGTCGCAGGTCGGGGTCGCACCCGCGCACTGCGCGTTCGTCAGGCAGCCGACGCAGGTCCCGGCGGCCGTGTTGCAGACGGCGGTCGCGCCCGTGCACCTGCCCGTGTTCGTGGCCGAGCAGGCGCCACACGCGCCGTTCGACTGGCAGGCGGGCGTCGCGCCGCTGCAATCGGCGTCAGCGACGCAGCCGTGGCAGGTGTGCGTCGTCCCGTCGCAAGCAGGGGCCGTCCCTCCGCACTGCGCCGCGCTGACGCACCCGACGCACGTCGCGGTCGCCGGATTGCAGACGGGCGTCGCGCCGGCGCACTGGCTGCCGTTGCTCGCCGAGCAGGTTCCGCAGGCGCCGGTGGCCTGGCACGCCGGGGTCGTCCCGCCGCACTCGCCGTCGCCGGCGCAGCCGCGGCAGATGTGCGTGCTGCCGTCGCAGGCGGGCGTGCTCCCCCCGCACTGCGCCGCGGTCACGCACGCCACGCAGGTTCCCGTGGGCGGGTTGCAGACGGGTGTCGCGCCGCCGCAAAGGATCGAGTTCACGACCGAGCAGACGCCGCAGGCGCCGCTGGCCTGGCAGGCGGGGGTCGCGCCGCCACATTCGTTGTCAGCGCCGCAGGCCCGGCAGATCTGCAGCGCGGGATCGCACACCGGCGTCGCGCCACCGCAGTCCGCGTTCGTGAGGCACCCGACGCACGCGTGGGACGCGACGTTGCAGACCGGCACCGGCGCGGCGCACGTGCTGTCGTTCACGCACGCCACGCACTGTGCGGTCGGCGTGTTGCACACCGGCGTCGCACCACCGCACAGGCTGGCGTTCGTCGCCGAGCAGGTCCCGCAGGTGCCATTCGGCTGACAGGCGGGCGCCCCGACGGGGCAGTCCGCGTCGGCCGCGCAGGCCCGGCAGGCGTGCGTGGTCGCGTCGCAGGTCGGCTTGGCGCCGCTGCAATCGAAAGCCGTCAAGCACCCGACGCAGACATGGGGCGAGACCGACGTCATGCACAGCGGCGTCGTTCCCGAGCAGTTGCTGTTCGTGGCGCACCCGTCGACGACCACGGTGGTGGGCGGCGTGCCGGACGCGCTGCCGTTCCCGTCCGAGACGTAGTCCGTCGGCGGCGCCCCCGCCTGCCCGGACGCGGTCACGATGGCCTGGTTGTTGATGAGGCCGTTCACGCTGGAGTTGATCGTCGCCCGGAACGCGACGGTCGTCGTGGCGCCGATGGCCATCGTTCCGCCGGCGCTGCTGGTGGCGCCCGTCCCCAGCCGGACGCGCACCGTGCGCGAGCCTGCGATGTACTCGCCCTGGTCGTCATTGCTCGCGTCGGTCTTGGTCCCGATGTTGGCGCCCGCCATCACGCGGATCGAGCCCGGGAAGAAGGTCAATCCGTTCGGAACGACGTCGTTCAGCACCACGTTGGTGGCGCCGTCATTGCCTGTGTTGGTCGCGCTGATCGTGTACTCGATGACGTCGCCCGGCAGAACCGCGCCGCCCGGGTGGATGGTCAGGTCCGTGACCGTCTTGGTCGCCCCGCTGAAGTCCGGCTTGTACGTCGAGATCGACGTCACGAACGCGCCCAGCAAATAGAAGTCCTGGCTCGTCGAGGCGGTGACCGTCGCGCTGGTGTCGCCGCGGGTCACGCGCGCGGTGACGTCGACGACGTCCAGGTCCAGCCCGCTGACACTGCGGGCCGTGCCGGCCAGCTGCGGCAGATCGCCCACGTTCGAGACGGGGACCCCGAGCCACGAGTGCGTGCCGTTGAAGAAGTTGTCCTGCGGGTTCAGCGCGTCCGACAGCTTGACGCCGTTGAACGACAACGAATCACCCGTCAGCGAGTCGTCGCCCTCGTACGTCACGACCCCCAGCTTGGCGTCGAACCCGGCGTTCGGGACCAGGAAGCCCGACAGCGCCACCGTCACCGACGGCCCCGTCGAATTGATCAGATCGAGCCCGTCGAAGATCGCGAGGTTGCGGGACGGCGCACCGGCCAGCTGATAGAACACGACCATCGTCCAGGCCGCGTAGATGGTGTCGTTGTTGACGTTCGGGAACGCCGTCGCGTCCACGCCGCTCAATCGATACGCCCCGACGCCGTGCGCCTGGACCAGCGCCGTCACGTCCGCCGTCGACTGGTAGTAGGTCTGCGGCGTTGTCGAGGTCGCCGTGAACGAGGCGTCCGCCGTGATCGCCTGCGAGAACGCGCCGGTGCCGACGCGGTCCAGCGTCACGGTCGTGTCGGGGGCGCCCGCCAGCGACGCGCTCCAGTAGAGACGCGCGTAGGTGATCACGGCGCCGGCCGGCAGGACCAGCATGGCCGTGCTCCGCGCGTCGGCGGCCGTCAGCGACGGGTTGGCGACCGCCGCGCCTGGATCCTGCGCTTGCCAGAAGACGTCGGGGGCCGAGTCGCTGGTGTTCGATCCGCAACCGTTGACGCTGCCCACGATGGGCGCCGGCACCCCGGCGCCACAGTCGTAGCCCAGGGTGTTACCGATCAGCGTGAAGTCGCCGTTCTGGTTGACCTGATAGCGCAGCGCCGCCGCCTGCGCTCGCCCGGCGGCCAGCGCCGCGGCAAGCGCCAGAGCGGCTGCTAGGGCTCTGCCCCCGGGCCCTCGACGATGTGAAACTCGACGCGGCGGTTTTGCTGGCGGCCGTCGTCGGTCAGATTGGTCGCGATCGGGCGCTCCTGCCCGAAGCCCTCGCTGGAGAGGCGACCCTTCTTGATTCCGTGCTTGACCAACCATTTGACCACAGCAGCGGCTCTCCGCTTGCTCAGGGACTTGTTCGCCGCGGGTTTGCCGCGCGTGTCCGTGTGTCCCTCGATCCGTACCCTCGTTATGTCGTCATTTTCGCGGAGGACCTTGACCACCGCCTCCAGGATGTAATTGCTCTGTTTGCGAATTGACGCGCTCGCGGTCTTGAACTGGATTTGCTCGCGGATCCGGATCTGCCCGCCCTCGATACGAACGACGGGACAACCGTTGCGCGCAGGGTCGGTGTTTGTCGGACCGGCGGCGTCCGGACACGCGTCCTCCGTGTCGACGATTCCGTCACCGTCGCGATCTTTCGGAAGCGGACAGCCGTTCTTCTCGTGCTCAGGGGACGCGACACCCGCTTCGTTCGGGCATGCGTCATCCGAATCCAGGATGCCGTCACCGTCCGTGTCGGGCGGCGGCGGAGGTGGCGGTGGGGGTGGCGGTGCGACAGGCCGCTTCGGTGTCGGCGCAGGTCGCGGGCGCTCGGCGGCACGCGCGGCGACGACAGGGCGCACCGGAGTCTTCTCCGGGATCGCGGGCCAGTAAGCGACCGACGCGAGCACGCGAACGGTGGGAGAACCGAGACCATCTGTGAGGCCGGGACCGACCCCCAGCCCGACCTGCCAGTCGGGCGCGACAGCGACATGACCGCCGAACAGAAGCTCAGCAGGCGTCGTGATGGCCTTGCCGAACGCAGACCGCCTGCTGCTGGCGGTCAGCTCGGTCCCAAGCAGGACCGTCGGCCAGACGCGCCAGCCCATGGCCAACCCACCCGTCACCTCGTCGCCCGGCGCCAGATCGCTGCTCGGGCGCGTCTGATAGCCGACCCGCACCGCCCAGGCGAAGACGTCGCGCTCACCGGCAATCAACAGGCGCGGCCAGAACCGGGTGTGGCCGTCGCTGAGATAGCCGTCGCCGCTTCCGGTGGCCGGGAACACCTGGACGCCCACCGCGGCGGTCACGGGATCGTGGAGGCGCCCAAAGAGACGAAGGTCCATCCCGAGGCGCAGGTCGCCTATCGCCGGACGTCCCGGCGGCGCCACGAACATGCGGCCCGACACGATCCCGCCGTCGCCGCTGTTCAGGAGCGCGACCGGAAGGTTGGCGTCCACGCGCACCCGCTCCCACAGGACCACCCCGACACCGGCGTGTGCAACGATCTGATTGCGCACAAGCGGCGCCACCTCGTGACCCGCCTGATCGAAGATCACCAGCGGGCGGTCCGCCCATTCGCCGGTCAGGTTCGCGCCGAACCGCAGGTGCCCGCGGAAGTCGAGCGACTCCAGCGTGAACCAATCGCTGCCGACCCCGGCAGGCTCGAACCTATCGACAGCAATACGACCAGGCTGCGGTTGAGCTTGGGCCCACAAGGGACCGGCAAGCGCCAACGTCACGGCCACGGCGGACAGACGTACGGGCCACTCGTTGAACCATCGACTGAACGCGGCAGATCTGTGGTGTCAACAACCCGGCATGGTCGAGCCGGGCTGACACAGCGAGCACTTGACGGTCGTGGTGAGGCTGGTCGCCGCCTGCGCGGCAGCGTCCGTCATGAGCTTGAACGAGAAGCCACCGGTGGGGCATTTCGCCGTGTCGGCTTCGAGCGTCCAGCACGGCGCCTGATTGCCGTTCACGGCGCAGCTCTGCACGGCGACGTCCGTCGTGCGTCCGGAGTCGTCGCGGACATGGTTCGTGACCGTGCAGGCCGGCTGCCCGGAAGACCCAACCTGGATCCGCCCGGCCACACATGGTCCCCTGATCAGCCCGCCCAGCTTCGTGGCGATGGCGGTCATCGCCGACCCATAGCTGGGGTCGCACACCGACCCGACGATGCTGTTGGGGAACGCGAGGGCGAACTGCGAGATGCGGACGCCAGGCCGGCCGGACGTGCCGTCGGTCGTGAACTGCGTCGCCATGGGGCTGGTGTCGTCGCCGCCCCGCGCGCCACAGGAGAGCATGACCTGCGGCCAGAGCTCGCCGGCGGGTGTCCCGGCCGATGGGGGCACCCACTCGACGGTGTAGGGATCCGGCGGCGCGGTGATCGCGGCAACGAAGATCTGATTGTCGGGGTCCGTCTTCAGCCCCTTGATGTCCCGGACGAACGTGCTGACCGGCGTCAGCAGGGCGCTGTCCGTGTCGTTTGACGTGCAGTCTGTCAGGTTCAACATCGGCGGGGTTCCGGCCGCGCTCGACGGATTCAGCGGCGGCATGACGGGTGCCCCGCTGGGGTCCTTGCATACATGGCCGAACTGGTTACAACGGTATTTGGCAACCGGGCCAAGGGGGTTCGTGATGCTTTGTGGCCCGCCGTTCAGCGAGTACAGCGTCGTGTTCGCCGGCGCGGAACAGTCGTCCTCGTCCGTGAGGATGACGATCCCGAGATAGGCGTCGGCGCGCAGGAATCCGGCGTTGCTGTCCGGGGGCGGTGCGCCGTTCGCGCCCAGCGCGCGATCGATGGCCGCCAGCGGATGCACGAATCCGCAGCCGGAGCTTCCCAGCGGACTGATGCATTGAAGGACCTTCTCGATCGGGTCCGTGAAATTCGTCTGGCCGTCGACATCGGAAACGAATGTCGACCCGCTGGACAACGTGGTCGACGCGCAGCCTTGCCGCGGCTGGGACTGAAACTGCCCGTCGTCGCCCAGGGTCCTGCAGCCGAGCATGGAAGTGGAATCACCCGGAACGCCCATGTCCGTCGACACGACCGCAACGTGCAGGTTCGGCAATCCGTTCGGTAGCTTTTGCAGCACCTGCATGAACGTCGGCAACTGGTTGACGAACTTGGCCTGCATGGCACCTACCGACGACGAGTTCTTGATGACGAACAGCAGGTCGAGGTTGTTGTTGATCTTGTCGGCAAACGTCACCTCGACAAAACCCGGCGTTCCCCCGGCGCCCCCCACGCCCGCGCCACCGACTCCGGCGCTGCCCGTAAGGGCCTTACCCGACCCACCGCAGCCAGCAATCAAGAGCAATGCAACCGCGACAACAGCGTGACGCTTCGCCCGAGACGCCATCGCTCCACGATATCGTGGGCGCGGGCGCGTCGCTACTGGTGCTCATCTCATGTGCTGCAAGCGGATCCGGTTGACCGCAAAGCGATCATCCGCCGCCAGGCCGGCCTGGTAGAAGATGCGGGCGCCGTCGAGGTTGCCGCGACTCTCGGCAATCTGGCCGCGCAGAGACGCGAGCACGGCGGTTCGGTAGCGGGCGATCGCGGCGAGTCTGGCCTTCCCCTCTTCTCCACTGAGCCGCAGCGGAACGACGGCATCATCCGCGACCTCCAGCACGCGCTCGAGCGTGGCGAACGGATCGAGCTCGCCCGCAGTCGCCGCCAGCCGTTCGACCGACGGCCGGTCGTCCGTCGCGATCGGTGCGTCCCCCGCCCACTGAATCAGCGCCGCCCGGTCGCCGACGAACCCGCCAAAAAACTCCTCGGGCTCCTCGAGCAATGTGCCCGTCAGGGCCTGGCGCAGCGCTGCCCCGCGGACACGCGCGTTCAGCGCGTCGCCGTCGACGGTCAGCGGGTCGCCGCCTGCGTTGTCGTTCGTCGCGGCGTTCGCGCCCACCAGGCCAAGCACCGGCCCGTGAGGATTGAAGTAGGCGAGAAAGGCCTCGCTCTGCGGGAACACGCTCAGAAATGTGGCTGCCAGTGAGGCGAACGCCGGCGGCGGCAGCTCGTGCAGCGGCACCCACTGGACGAAGATCCCGCCCGGCGCCAGGGCCGCGCGCACTGCCGTGAAGTGCTCGCGGGTGTAAAGACCGCCGGCGCCCGAGCGTTGCGGGTGAAACAGGTCCCCGATGGCGACGTCGAACTTCTGGTCCGAAAACGCCGCGCTCTTGACCAGCGAGCGGGCGTCCGCGCGTCGCAAGTGCACGTTGGGCCGCGACACGACGCTGGCATTGGCGCCCGAGAACGCCACCAGGGTCTTCAGGATCTCCCCCGACAGCTCGGCGGCTTCGACGTCGGCGACCTCGGGATCCTCGGCAGCGGCGCCCAGCGTCGTTCCCGTCCCTACGCCCAGCACCAGAACCCGGTGAGGCGCGGGATGGAGCAACAACGGGATCCATCCCTGGCGCCGCTCGACGAACCTGGACGCGTCGCCGCCGTCGAGGAACCGACTGCCGGTTCGCAGCCGCCGGCCGCCGCTCGCGGATTCCTCGATCGCGATCACGCCGTCAGCCCCGTCCTGCAGGAGGCTGCGAGTGTCCTCGGGCGCGTGCGCCCAGGGGAACAGCCGGACTGGATCCTTGCTGGCCCAACCGATCCCCAGACCGACGCACGAAAGCGCGACCACCACGCCGGCGTTCGCCCACCCGGCGCGTCGGGCCTCGCGCGGGGCCAGCGCGGTCACCAGCCCGCCCAGGCCGAGGGCGATCACCGCTCCTAGCAGAGGCGCCGCCGTGCCAGCCGCGGGCAGCAGCACCAGCGCGGCGACGAGCGGCGCTGCCGCGGCCCCGGCGGAGCTGAAGCTCACGATGCGCGACAGGCTGTCGGCGTCGTCCGCGGCCTGTCCAAGGACGCTGACGAACAAGAACGCGGTGAGCGCCGCGCCCGGCGCGACCAGGACGAGAGCGCTCAGGATCTCCGCGGTGCGTTCCGCCCCTACCGAGCCGCCCCGAAACGTGTCGAGCAGCGAGCCGGTCGCGCCGAGCCCGTACGCCGCGGCCGCGAGCCCTACGGCCCCAAGCGCGAATGCCGCGGGAATCTGTGCCCGGCGCGGAGCGACGACCCTGCCCAGCGCGGCACCGGCGGCGCCGCCGATGAGCTGCGCCGCGACGACCGTACCGAACGCCGAGGCAGTGCCGTCGAACGCGCTCGTCAGGACGCGGATGGCCACGATTTCGAAAAAGATGGCCGCCATCCCGGCGGCGGCCGCTGCGTACAACAGCGCCGGGCTCACCGGGTGAGAGCCGGCGGGCTTGCTGGCGCCAGGCGAAGCAGTGGCGGTCGGCTGGCGCCGGTCGAGACCCGCGGCGCCGAGGGCCGCGGCGCCAGCGACCGCGGCAGCCGCCACCACCGTCAGGCGAACGCCGAAGAACGGCAGAAGACCAAATGTCGCCAGCAGCGCGCCGCCCACCGCCCCCGCCGTGTTCCAGGCCTGCAGCACGGACAGCAGGCGCTGCCGCCGCCCGTCCGTCCTGTCGCCGGCGCGGGCCAGCAGACCTCTGCCCAGCACGGCGAACGCCCCGCCCATGAAGATCGTCGCCGGCGCGAAGACGACGCACGCAAACGCCAGCGCGAGCGCGGTGTGCCCCACGCCCGCATCGCCGGACGAGATCCGCGGGATGAGAAACCGCCCGAGGGGTGCGGCCAGGAGCGACAAGAGAATGCCGGCGCCCGCCCCGCCGAGAAGCCGGGTGAACTCACGCAGCGGCGAAGCGCCGGCCGAGACGCGACGTTCCGCGCGACGTCCCAGGGTCCACGCGCCGATCGCGTTGCCAACGAAGAACGCGCTCAGAACCGCCTGGATCGAGGTCCCGTCCGCCCCGACGACCCCCAGCACCAGCGGCAGCCAGGCGGTCTCGGCGAGCAGAGCGGAAAACCCAGCCCCAAACGCGAGCAGCGCGCCGAAAAACACCCGGCCACCCTAGTGCAAAAGAAGCGTCCACACCACTCGGCGGTCGGGTTACAGCCGGGATGGCCCTGCAAAGAAGCGGCGGGCTTCGTCGAGAATCCGGGCGCAGGTGGCGGGGTCAGTGCGCGCGTCGCTGGCACCTTGTTCGAACGAGCCGCCGACGACCAGCGCGTCGGTCCTGGGGACGAGGTAGCCGGCGGGGTGGTCCAGCAGATAGGAGAGCGGCTGGGGACGAAGGTGGACCAACTGGCCGCGGATCGGGACGACGGCGGCGTCGCCGAACACCGCGCCGGCGCCGACACCCATGCAATTGACGACCACCCGTTCCGGGAGCGCGCGGAGCTGGTCCGCGGTCGAAAAGCTGCGTCGTTCCAGGACGGCGCCGCCGTGCCGCAACGCCTCGACCAGCCGCGACAGGTAGATCGGCGGTTCGATCAGCAACGTCTGGTACACGCGTCCGCGGTGGGCCGGGGCGAACGGGAGCGAGGCCAGCCGGCGCGGGGGCGCCACGAGCCCGGCGGGCAGATCGTCGAGACCGCTCGCGACGTCGTCCGCTTCGTAAATGGACCGGCGCGCGATGCCCCAGCGCGCCCCGATGAGCGGCTGGAGGCGCCGCCAGGACGACACCAGCAGCCGATCGAAGCGCGCGCGCGCCGCGGGGCCAACGCCCCGGTCGACGATGTCGGGCGACC
This sequence comes from Polyangia bacterium, assembly GCA_045802645.1. Classification (GTDB taxonomy): domain Bacteria; phylum Myxococcota_A; class Polyangia; order Fen-1088; family Fen-1088; genus JADGRB01. Next base: position 2,237 of record JBJMQQ010000256.1, on the reverse strand, counting down.
ACTCGGCGCCGGCGACGTCGGAGGTCGTGTTGGGCGGAAACTCGCGGGCGTAGAGGCGAACGCGCCAGCCCCGTTCCAGCAGGATCCGCGCCGTCGACAGTCCGACCACACCGGCGCCCAGCACCGCGATCGGGGCCGCGCGATCGCCGGCGTCGCCGACGAGATCGGCGGCAGCGGCGGCGCTGCCCCAGGACAGGGTGAACCCGGCGCCACCGTGCCCGTAGTTGTGGACCACGGTCCGCCCGCCCAACTCCTGGCGCTCGATCCGCGGGCCCGTCCGTCGAAACGGGCGAATGCCGGCCACGCAGCGGATGATCTGGTCTTCGGCCAGGACGGGCGCGCGTAGCCCGCCGGATGTTCGGGTGGCGGCCGACATCAGGAGTCCCGACAGGAACCCGCGTCGCGACAGCGTCATTTCATCCGAAACAGATGCGTGACCGGCACGGACGGAAGGAGGTCCATCTCCCCCTCCCGATATCCGACCGTCCAGTTGTTGATCACGTACGGCCGCCCGCTGGGCGCGACGCGGTCCGAGATGATCCCGACGTGATCGGGGCCTGGTCGGCCGGGAAAAGTGTCCAGGAAGACCACGTCGCCCGCGCGCGGCGCCTGCCCGCGAACCTGGGGGACGTGCCGCTGGAACCAGGTCAGCAGGGTCTTCACGCGCCGGTGGTCGATGCTGGTGTTCGGACGCGTGACCCACGGGTAGGCACGCGGCGCCGCGCGGATGTCGTCAGCGACACGGCGCTGCAGATCGATCCCGGCGTTGCGGTAAGCGCGCACGATCGTGTCACTACAGACCCCCACCCCGCGCGGGACGTCGCCGCCAGGGAAGGAGATTGGAAAGTAGCCCTCGGTGTATTCCGCGCGGTTCAGCACCAGCTTTCGCGCACCCAACAGCACGTCGAGCTGGTCGGGGATTCCGTCGCCGTCCTGGTCAGCCGGCGTCGCGCCACCCATTGCCGACACGCGCGTGACAGGGGTCGTGTCGGAAACCAACGTGCGCAGCTCCGCTGCATCGCCGACGTTCAGGTCGGCCAGGACCGCGGGCGCGGCAACCGTTCCGGCGGGGCAAGGGCGCGCCAACGCATAGGCCTTCACGGGAGCGTCTCCGTCGAACAGCACCACCAACGCGTGCCGGTCGTCCAGGCGCAGGCGGACGTGGGAGCTGTCCATACGTGGCGGCAACGCGACATTCACGCGCGCGTCGAGGTCGGCGAAGATCCCGACGTCATGCACGCGTGCGCCTTCGGCAAACGCCAGGCTCGCGTGCGCGACCAGAAGGGCCAACGGCAGCGCGCGCATCGCAGATAGACTCTATCGCATGCCGAACTATCGGGTGCTGCTGGCGGCCTGCGCGTTATCGATCGTGGCGTTGCGCGGCGCGGCCGGCGAGCCGTCGCGCACGCTGATCCCGATGTTCGAAAACGCGCAGGTCCGGGTCTGGAAGACCGTTCTGCAGCCCGGCGAGCGGATCGGGATGCACCGGCACGAGCACGGCCGGGTGGTCGTGGCGCTGAAGGGCGGAAGGTCCTGGAGACCGGCAAGGCCTACTGGCTGGACGCCGATCCGCCCGGCCAGCTACACGGCGACGTGAACGCCTCGGCAGCCAAGCCGCTGGAGCTGATGGTGATCGAGATGCAGTAAATGACGATGCAGACGGTGGCCGTCAGTTCGCGATCAGCGAGTAATCGTCGACGGTCCATGTCGCATCCTTGGCGTCCGTCGAGCAGACCTCGACGCCGAACGAGAGCTGGGTCACCGTCGACGTGGCGGGGAGCCAGCCCTTGGTCGTGGCGTACTTGAAGATCTCCAGGAGATCGATCGTGCCCGCGGTGAGCGTGCTGGTCGACTTGAAGGCCAGGTACCCGCTGGACGAGCCGTACCAGACGTCCCAGGTGTGCCCGCTGAGCGTGACGCCCGAGGCGACCTTGGTGCCCCCGGGCACCTGCTTGTACGTGTCGACCCAGATCATCAGTTCGTTGGCGTAGTCGTTGAACCAGCAATCCCAAGCGACCTCGTAGTCGCCGACGGGACCCGGGCTGATCTCGGAGAACGTCGACGTGACGCTCTTGAATCCGCTGAGGGGCGGGTTGCCCGTGAAGTTCTTCTGCATCGCCGGGTAGGTCAGGACGGCGGTGTTGCCGGCCGGCTGGTTCGAGGTCACGACGAAGCTGGTGGTCCCATCCGGGTTCGCGCACGCGTAGCCGGACTCCGGACCGCACTGGACGCCCGCC
>JBJMQQ010000004.1:0-16394 GCA_045802645.1 Polyangia bacterium | reverse complement strand
GGCCCAGACGCTGATCGCGATCGCCGGCGCGCTGATGGTGGTCGTCATCGGTCACAGCACGGCACGCGCGTTCGGCCTGGTCGGCCTCGGCGGGTTCATCCGCTTCCGGTCGGGCATCAAGGACACGCGCGACGCCGCCGTCATGTTCGTGATGATCGGCATCGGCATGGCGTGCGGCCTGGGGGCGGTCCCCATGGCGCTGGTCGCGACGTTGTTCGCGGCGGTCGTGCTGGCGCTGTTCGACGCCGGACGCCGGGCGCGGCTGCGCCTGATGCGCGTCGCGATCCTGGTGGCTTCGCCGCGCGAGGCGTGGGCGCGCATCCATTCGTCGTTCCCGGGGGCGCGGCTGCTGGAGCTGCCCGGCCCCGAGACCGACGTGGGCCGGCTGGTCGTCGAGACCGTGCTGGGCGAGACGATGGACGCCGCCGAGATCATGCGGCGCCTCGACGAGGCGCAGGTGAGCGGCGTGCGCACCGTGAGCGTGGACGAAGGCAAGACTGGCCTGGCCGGTTGAGACAGTGGTCGTTCGAACAGGAGAATGAAATGAGCTTGCGTGATTTCGGTGTGGGGATCTGCGGGGTGTTGCTGGTGGCGGCCGGATGCGGCGCAAAGGGCGGTGACGCGACCAACGTCGGCGTCACGACGCCGCTGGCGAATGACGGCGCCGTGCCGACGGCGACCGTCGGGCGGTATCAGCCGCTGTCCGTCGGCGCCACCTGGGTCTACCAGGTGACCGACACCAACAACGTCGCCTACACGAAGACCAGCACCGTGACCGCGTTCGAGGACGTCGGCGGCGCGTACGCGGGAACGATGGCCTACAAGAGCAGCGAGACGGTCAAGTCCAGCACCCAGTTCACCTGGTACCAGGTGACGGACACGGACGTGCGCCGCCTGCATGACCAGTCGCTGGATTCAACGGGCGCGCAGTCGTCGGACGACTGGTACATGCCGTACAACCTGCGCATCGACGAAACGCCCGAACACCTGATGGCGGGCGCGGCGTGGCAGCTCACCTATACGGATGCGCACACCAGCGCGAAAAAGCCGGCCAAGACCACCACGGTCACGGAGAACTGGTCCTGCGACGCGGTCAACGAGACGGTCACCGTCCCCGCCGGCACGTTCAGCGCCGCGCGCATCACCCGCACCGATACGTCCAGCGGCGGGTCCGCCAAGACGCAGTGGTTCGTGCCGGGCGTCGGCAAGGTTCGCGAGCAGAACAACAGCGGGCACCTCGAGGTCCTGACCAGCTATACGCTGCCCGCCGGCACCAACACGACCACGCCCGGGGTGGACGCCGGTCAGGCCAGCCCGTAGTCGGCGATCTTCTTGGCGACCGTCGGGTAAGAAACGCCCAGCAGCCGGGCCACCGCCGTGCGGTTGCCGTTGGCGAAGTCGAGCAAGCGCGCGATGTAGGCGCGCTCCAACGCCTCCAGATCGGGCGGCTTGCCGGCAGCGTCCACGTCCAGCGAGAAGAAGGCCGGCGACGCGGGCCCCGTCGTCGTCCGGCTGGGCCCGGAGATCACGATGCAGTCGGGCTCGATGGTGTCGCGGGTCGAGAGGATGACGGCGCGCTCGACGATGTTGCGGAGCTCGCGGACGTTGCCCGGATAGTCGTAGCCCAGCAGCAGCTTCTCGGTCTCCGGCGAGAACTGATTCGTCGGCTTGCGCATGCGGGTCGCGAAGCGCGACAGAAAATGCGCCGCCAGAGGCAAGATGTCCTCGGGCCGCTCGCGCAGCGGCGGAACCCGGATGTGGAACACGTCCAGCCGGTGATAAAGGTCCAGCCGGAACGCGCCGCGCTCGACCTCGTCCGCGAGCTCCTTGTTGGTCGCGGCCACGACCCGCACGTTGATCGACAGATCGCGCGTCCCGCCGAGGCGGCGGAAGGTCATCTCTTCCAGGACCTTCAGCAGCTTGGCCTGCGTGCCGACGGGCATCTCGCCGACCTCGTCCAGCAGCAGCGTCCCGCCGTCCGCCTCCTCGAAGAGCCCCCGCTTCTGGGTCTTGGCGTCGGTGAACGCGCCGCGCTCGTGCCCGAAGAGCTCGCTTTCGAGCAAGCTCTCCGGCACCGACGCGCAGTTGATCTCGACGAATGGTCCCTCCTTGCGGCCGCGCGTGCGCCGCGCAATGAGGTCGGCGATGAGCTCCTTGCCGGTGCCGGATTCGCCCTGGATGAGGACGGTGGTGTCGGGCGCCTCGGCCACCTTGTCCACCATGTCGATGACCTTCTGCATGGCCGCCGACTCGCCCACGACGAAGTCCCCCATCGCCGCGTGGGCCCGATCCGCGAGCTGGCGCACCTGCGCGCGCAACCGCTGGGCCTCGATCGCCTTGCGGACGGTGACCACGAACTCCGGCAGCTGCAGCGGCTTCGAAAGATAGTCGAATGCACCCAGCTTCAGGGCCTGCACCGCGCTCGCGACGTCGGCGTAGGCGGTCGCGATGACCACCAGGGTGTCGACGTTCCGCTCGCGCGCCTCGCGGATCAGCGCCTCCAGCACGGCGATGCCGTCGGTGTCCGGCAGGTTGCGGTCCAGGATCACCAGGTCCGCGGGCTCGCGCTGCCAGGCGCTCAGGCCGGCTTGCCCGCTGGACGCCGTCGTCACCAGGAAGCCCTCGGACGCCAGCGCCTCCTCGGCGACGATCCGAAAGGTCTTCTCGTCGTCGATCACCAGCACGGTCGGTTTCATGTCGGCGTTCCCTCGACGGTGCCCCCGTCTGCGTCAGCTTCTTCTCGAGCCGCCGTGGCGACCGGCAGCCGAACCCGAAACAGCGCCCCACCCTGCGGCGCGCGATCGACCTCGATGTGCCCGCCGTGCGCCTCGACGAACCGGCGCGACGTGGGCAGCCCCAGCCCCGTGCCGTTCGGCTTGGTCGTGAAGAACGGCTCGAACAGGTGTTCGCGCGCTTCGGCGGACAGGCCGGGCCCGTCGTCCGCGACCTCGACGACCGCCTCACCGGCGCGCGTCGCGGCGGTCACGGTGACGGCGTGGCCCGCCTCGACGGCATTCTTGATCAAGTTCACCAGCACACCCTGAATCTTATGCGCATCGCACCACACGGGCAGCGCCGGCGGAACGTCGACGCGCAGCGCGACCGCGCGATCGGCGACCAGGTCCGCCACGGCTTCGGCGGCGCGCGCGACGACACCGGCCAGGTCCGCCGGCCCGCGCGCGATGCGCGGAGAACGCGAGAACGACAGCAGCGAGTCGACGACGTCGCGCAGGCGCGCAATCTCGCCCAGCACCTGCGGCCGCAACCGGGCGACGCGAGCGCTGTTCTGGGGGTCCTGGGCGATCAGCTCGACGGCCATGCCCAGGCCGTTCAGCGCGTTCTTCAGCTCGTGCGCGATGGCGGCTGACGTCTTGCCCATGGCGGCGAAGCGCTCGGCGTCGACCAGCGCCGCCTGGATCGCGACCAGCTCCTGGGTGCGATCCCGCACCCGCTGCTCGAGCAGGCTCGCCCCCTCACGCAGGTCCTGGTCGCGCTTTTGAATCGCCTGTTCCATCTGACGGAACGCGCCCAGCAGCGTCGAGATCTCCTCGGTCCCGGCCGGCCGGGGGGCCGAATCCGGCAGCAGCGGCTGCCCGCGCGCGATGCGAATGGCGCCGTCGGCCAGCGCCTGCAGCGGCCGCGACAGGTAAGCGGACAGGGCCAGCCCGACGAAGAGCGCGACGATCAAGCCGAACACCAGGATGCCGGCCAGCGTCGCCCCTTGCTGCTCGATGTTGGCGGTCAGCACGCGCCACGGCCACGCGAACACGACCGCGTAGCGCGTGGCCCCACCGACGGGCGAGTACGCGAAGAGCATCTTTTGCCCGGCCGCCTCGCCGATCAGCGTCCCCGTGGCGCCCGAACGCGCGGCGCCGATCGCCGCCGCCCAACCGGAGCGGTCGGCGGGCGCCGTCCGCCCGGGCGGGTAGATGACCGTGCCGTCGTCCTCGTCGATGAGCACGGCGTCGGTGTGGGGCGGCAAGTTCTCGTGAAACGTCGGCGAGACCAGGTTGTTTTCGGCCAGCGCGATCACGCCGACCAGCGCGCCGGCAAACACGGAGCCGCGCACCACCGGCTGGACGATCTTCAGCGTTTGTCCCAACGTCGGCTCGTCGGTGATCCGGAACAGCGGCCCGGCCGCGCCGGCGTGCACGGCCTGAAACCAGGAGCGGTCGCCGAAGTTCTGCCCGCCGAACGCGGAACGGTCGGGGACGGAGCGGACGCAGCGCCCGTTGCGGTCCAGCAGCAGGACCGCCGTGTTGTACAAAACCGAGTGCGCGTGGGCGCCGGCCAGGATCTGCTGCTCTTGCAGAAGGTCCGCGTCCGTCGGGTTCATCTCCGGCAACAGCGCCAGGCGTTTCAGCTCGTCCTCGAGAATTTCGAAGTTGTCGCGCAACGCGAAGGCGCGATTCTCGGCGAAGAGCTGGTACTCGGTCGTGAGCTCGCGGCGCATCGTGCGCGCCGACTGATAGATGGTGGTCCCTCCCGCGAGGCCGATCGACACGACCAGCAACGACGACAAAACCAGCGAGAGCTCGGTCCGGAGGGTCAGGCGCGCAACGCTAGCACCGCGTACGTGTTTTTACACACATCGTTCCGCGTCGAAACCGCCTCTTGACCGACCACCTGTTACGGTGAAGCAGCTGGAGGGATGAGGGATGACTTGGGGACTGGCCCGGCGCATGAGCACAGGCGGGGGCGGTGTGAGGGTGGCGGGTGGTCCGACAGGGGGCAGTGGCGTGACGGGGGAAAGCCTGGGGTTCGCGGCGAAGATGGTGGGGATTGGGCTCTGCGCCGGGCTAGCACTGGTTTCGTGTCAGTTCGCGATCGAAGCGTATTTCCACGCATTGCGGTGAATTCGGCGTCCGGGTAGCGCGGCGGCTGAAGTAATCGGGGTGCGGGATGCCCTAAACTAGGGCATGCCCCGTCGCCGGACTGAAGAAGTTGTGTGGCTCCGATCACTCGTCCTGCTCACGGTGACGCTCGCCGTCGCCTGCGGGTCCACGACGGGCGGCAGCGGCGGCTCGGGGGGCAGCGGGACCGGCGGCACGTCCACGGGCGGGACGCCCGCCGCGACGGGCGGCACCGGCGGATCAGGCGGTAGCGCAACCGGCGGCAGCGGCACGGGCGGGATCACCGCCGGGACCGGCGGCACACCTGCCGCGACGGGCGGCACCGCGGGCCATGTCGCCGCGGGAACCGGCGGCGGAGCCGGACACGCCGGCGGAAGCACGGGCGCGGCGGGTCAGCCCGGGTCGGCCGGCAGCGCGGGCGTCAACCCATTCAACTGCAAGTTCGCCTGGGGCGAGCCGAGCCCCAGCGGCTCGCCGAGCTCCTACGGCTGGTTGCAGTTCATGAGTAACTGGGCCGGCTCGTCCGTCCAAAAGGACGGCTCGGTCACGTCGTGCGAGACCTGCAGCTGGCTCGGGCAGCTCGCGTCGACGAACATCATCCCCACCTACTACGCCTACATCATCGGTTTTTACGGCCACGCAAACGGCTTGCCTGATGGCAACCAGAGCAGCGGCCCCAACCTGACGACGGGCGGGTCGGCCCTGATCCTGGGCGCGGCCAACGCCGCCTGCCCCGCCGGGCAAATCTGCGCGCAGAACAAGATCGTGCAGGCGTACGCGTACTACGCCAAGCAGAGTCACACGGCGTGGCCGACGAAGCCGCTGGTCTGGCTGCTGGAAGGCGATTACGTGCAGTACGCCGCCAGCTCGCAGTCGCAGCCGCTGACGTACGCGCAACTGGGGCAGCTGGCCGCGCAGATCACGTCGGCGATCAAGACCAACATGCCCAACGCGGTCGTGGCGATGGATCACTCGACCTGGAACTCGGACGACGTGACGAACTCGTTCTGGAACGCCATGAAGCAAGCGAACCTGGACCTGGTCTGGACGACGGGTGTGGGGAACGCCAACGGGTTCCTCAGCGCCGGCACCACCGCCAGCAGCTACAACGGCAAGACCTGCACCTATTCGTACCTGCACACGCTGACGGGCCTGAAGATCCTGGTCGACGAGAGCGCCGGGCTGTCGCAGGCCGCGGACACCTGGTCCAACCAGACCGCCGCGACCATCAACGCCCGCATCGCCGAAGGCGTCATCGGGATCAACGTGAGCGGTGCCCCGTCGAACTACCAGTCCAACGTCCAGACGCTGTCCCCGGCGTTGAGCAGCACCTGCCCCTGAAAGGAACGTCGATTCAGTCGAGCTCGGACCCCTGGCCGAAGCCGCGCTGGCCGGGATCGACGCCCGGCTGCGCTAGCAGATGCCGCTGCACGTCCAGGGCCCACGGCGTGTCCGGATAGTTGCGCACCAGGCGGCGCGCTTCGTCCCGCGCCTCATCGAACCGGCCCAGCGCCGCCAGCGACTTGCAGATCGTGACGCTGCGTTCCGCGGCGTCACCGCTGTGCGGGAACCGGCGGTTCCCTTCGCGGGCCAGCGCCAGCGCCTGCGCGGGATCCGACGCGCCAAGCTCATTCAGCTTCGCCATCAGCGCGGACTCGCTGAGGGGGAGCGCCGGGCGCGCCACGACGGCCGGCCGCGGCGCCTCCGCTGGCGGCGGCACGGCGACCGGTTCGACGGCGACCGCGGGAGTCACGGGCGCCACGGGCGCCGCCTCGGCCGGGTGATCGGGCCGTTCGCGGCGCGCCAGCAGAATCGCCGCCACCGCCGCGACCAGCAGGATTGCACCCAGCGCCGACTTCTTCATGGCTACTTCAGGTTCGGGATCTCGTCGCGGGTGATGGTGTACGAGCTCGAGTAGGCGCTCTTGATGTCGGAGACGGAGTTAGACGACGTCTGGTAGCCGGCCCAGATGTTCCACAGCAACCAAGGCGCGGCGCTGGGGAACATCGTGCTGGGCTGAGGCACCTTGCCGGTCTCGTGCAACGCGAGCGGCATCGTGGTCCCGGCAATGGTCCGCATCGACGCGTAGAGCCCGGTAAAGGGCACGTTGCTGCCGTAGGTGTCACCGCCGGAGATGTCGACGCTGTCCTTGCCCGGGAAGTAGCTGCCCGTCGGGCTGCCGCTGTACGGCATCAGCCGCACCAGGTTGTGAAGCCCCTTCGTATTCAGCAGGTAGTTGTAGGTGTACTTGTAAAGCGCGATGAACTGACTGGACGAGCACTTGCTCCACCAGAACCAGCCGTTGGCCTGTGTCTCGTGGAACAGCGCCAGGATGACCGCGGCGTGCCCGGTCTGCAGCGTCCCGACCTCCGTCGCCACGTAGTTCAGCTTCGAGAGGAACGACGTGTTCTCGCTGGTGCCAGACTTGATGACGTTGTCGCACTGGGTGGAGCTGAACCCCAGCATCGAGTTGTCGTACGTGTCAGCGTTGGGCGGCGCGCCCATGTGGTACCGGATCATCGTGAGCCCGCCCGCGTTCCAGTACGCCAGCGCGCGTGAGCTGGTTCCGCTCGGGTAGAGGTAGTCGCCGCCCAGGATGGCCGGCTCCTTGCCGACGTTGCTCGTATAGAAAGAGATGTCGCCCGCCGGGTTCGACCAGCTGGTCTCTTGCTGGCCCGACAGCACGCTCTTGCCGTAGATCGAATAGAGATAGCAGAGCAGGTTCTTGGCCTGGGACGTCGCCTGCGGGTCGACCGGGACCACGCCGCACGCGCTGGTCGAAGCGCCGCCCGAGCCGCCGGTCGCGCCCGACATGCCACCGCCCGCCCCGCCGGTCGCCACGACCGAACCGCCGGTGCCCATCGCGCCCGCCGGCCCGCCGCTTCCGCCCGTCGAGGAGCGGCCGCCGGTGCCGACCACGCCGCCGGTCGCGTTCGTACCGCCCGTCGCCGTCGTCCCCCCCGTCGCCCTGCTGCCCCCGGTCGCCGTCGTGCCGCCGGTCGCCGTCGAGCCCCCCGTTCCGACGGAGCCACCGGTCGCGGCGCCGCCCGTACCGGAGACCGTGCCGCCCGTGCCCGTCCCGTCCCCGGAGCCCGCGTTGGCGCACGACGCCGCCAGGAGGACGATTCCGAGGCGCAGCGCGCGCGCCAGTTCACCGGAGTTGAAACGGTTCGACATACGCATCTCCTCGAGGGACGCAATGGGAGCGACCGCGCCGCCCCTTTGAAAAAAGTTTCCGCGGCGATCAGCGTGCCGAGAGGGCGCGCTCGGCCACCGCACGGAAGGCGCCGTGCGGGTACAGGCTCAAGTACCGGGCGCCCGCCGACCTGGCGTCGGCGTCGTGGTGGTCCAGCGCGGCTTCGACCTCGATCGCCAGCGCCTCTTCCGCCAGCTCGCCGCGGGGATGCTGCTGCAGGTACTGGCGCGCCAGCAAGCGCGCGCGACGCGCGTCACGATCGACACGCAGCGCGCGCGTCGCCTCGACCACCAGCGCAGGGTCCTCGCCGGGCAGCCCGCGGAGCCTGGCGCGCCGGCGGCTGTCCGCGATCGGGTGGCGCGTCGCCGGGACCGCTGGCACTGCAAACGCGCCGTCCGTGCCGGCGCCGGTCGCGGCAGGCCGGCCCACCCGCGGGGCGCGCGCTTCGACGGCCCGCGCGGCGCCCTGCGCCGGCGCAGGGCTCGCGACCAGCTCGCGACAGACACGCACCAGATTGGCTGGCCAGCCGGTGAACGCGGCGCTGGCGACGGCGGTCCCGCTCAGCAGGACGGCGCAGACGACCACCGGCCGAAGCCACCGCTGGCCAGGGCGTGGCCGCCCGTTGCCCAGGCTCAGCAGCATCCGCTGTTTGAGCGCGATCGGAACGGACAACGGATCCGCACTCTCGACGAGCTCGACGGCCCAGACGGGCGGCGGATCGCCGCTGGCCGGAGCCTCTTTGTCGATCCACCGCGCCACTGGCCCGAATACCGCTGTCTCTCGTTTCGCCATCAGCCGCCGCCCCCCTCATGCGCGCGCCGGTACTTGTCTGCCAGCGCCAGAAATTCTTTGCGCGCGGTGTGAACGCGCCACCACACGGTGTTGACGGAGATCCCCTGGAGGCGCGCGATCTCCTCGCCGGCCATCCCCTCGATCTCGAACAGCACGAACGCCGCCCGCCGATTCGCGTTCATCTTGCTCAAGATGGTGTCCAGCACGCGCTGCTTCTGCTTCCGCTCGAACGTGCCGGCCGGGCCCTCGCGGTCGCACGACAGCGTGTCCAGCTCGTGAACGTGGTCGCGTGTGAACACGCGGCGAAGCCAGGCGCGCCGCCGCGAGTCGCGCACCTTGCGCCGGGTGATCTGGTACAGCCAGCCCGCGGGGTTGGCGCCGTCGAAGTCCTCGAACCGCTGCCGGACGATCAGGAACACGTCCTGCGCGATGTCGTCCCGGTCGGCCTCGTTCCCGCCCAGCGCGCGCACCCAGCGCAGCACGTCGTCAAACCACAGATCGTAAAAAGCGCGAAAGTCCTGCCGCACCACGGACGCGCGGTCGACCGGTGCAGCATCCGCGGGACGCCGCCGGGTGACGTGCAACGAGGGGTGAGGCGCTCGCATTCCACAGGGCAGATGGCACGACCAGTTCCATTCCTTTGAAAAAAGATCGCTGCCGTTCGGATATGGTGGGTGGGTGAGCGCGCGCCTGTGCCGCTGGACCAGCTTCGGGCTGGCACTCGCCGCGGCGGTGGCCGGGATCGCGTCACGCGCCGACGCGCAGGTGGGGGGTGCCGCGCCTACACCGCTGGTGACCGGCGCCAGCACCTGTCCCTTGCCGGACGACGTGTCACAACGGCTGGGCGAGCTGCTCCCGCGCGGTCCGGGCGAGCCGCTCGCGCGACCAGCCGCGGCGGTGATCGCACCGGCGCAGGTCGTCGATCTGGGCGCCGCGTTCCAGGTTACAGCCGGCGAGCGCAGCCGCGAATACCAGGACCCTAACCGCGATTGCGCGCGTCGCGCGCAGTTCGCGGCGGTGTTCATCGCGCTCATGTGGCGGCGGCCCGAGCTGTCCGCAGCCCCCGCCCCTGCCCCGCCTGTCGTGGCGGCCGTCCCCGCGGCGCCGCCTCCCGCGCCGGCCCGCGCCCGCCTGGATCTGGGCGCCACCGCCGCGACGGATCTCGGCTCCGGCTCTGCGACGGTGGCGCCGGCCGCAACGCTGCGGTTCGGATTCGGGCGGCGCCGTCTGACTCCGGCCGTGGGGCTCAGCGCGCAGCTTCCCGTCGACGCGACCCTGGACGGCGTCGACACGCGACGCTGGTCCGCCGCGGCCGACCTGGACGTGCGGGCTGCGCTGCGCCCGCGCGGGCGCGCCGCGCCGTACGTCGAGGCCGGCGTCGCGGGCGCGCGCATCTCGGCGCGCGCGCTGAACCTGGCGGTCGCGCGCTCGCAAACGTCGTACGCGCTCGGGGCGCGTGTCGCAGCCGGCGTGGTCCTGGGGCGCGGGCGGCTGTCGCCGTTCATCCTGCTGGCCGCCACGTGGTTTCCCGCGCCGCCCAGCATTTCGGCGCTGCCGAACGGCGTCCTTGGCCACACACCGTCGTTCAGCGTCGCCCTCACGGGCGGCGTATCCTGGGGGTGGCTGTGAAAGCGCTGGTGCCGCTTCTGTTGCTGTGCGCCGCGTGCGGGCCGGGAATGGACCTCGGCTCGAACGTTCTTTGGACCGCCCAGTTCGAAGGCGGCACGTTCGCCGAGTGGACCGGGCAACCGGGCGGCGGCGCGAACGCAGTCCCCAGTCCGCCGAACACCATCCAGGTGTCCACCGGTCAGGCCCACCACGGCCACTACGCGGCCCAGCTGACGATAGACACCACGGGCGGCGCCCAGCAGAACTCGGGCCTCAATCTGCGCGGCGGGCTGCCGGCGGCGGCGTACTACAGCGCCTGGTACTACATCCCGCGCACCGTCACGGTGGGGACCTTCTGGCTCATCTTCAAGTTCCGCCAGCGGACGGACCCCAACAACAGCGGGTCCGACACCGAGCTCTTCGACGTCGGCCTCGTCAACAACGCGGCGGGCGAGCTGGCGGTCTCGCTGCTGGATCACCGGATGACGGGACCGTTCCCGCTGTCCACGCAGGACCCGGTCGTCCCCGTGAGCGCCTGGTTCCAGATCGAGGCGTACTACCGCAACGCGCCCGACGCGTCCGGACGGCTCACGATCTGGTTGTTCGACGATGCGCGGGGCCTCCGCCAGATTTACGACGTCGCGGGCCCGATGGCCCCGAATTCGTGGGTCGAGTGGGACGCCGTCAACGTCGGCGAGAACCTGACGCCCACGCCGACGGTGCTGGACATCGACGATTGCGCCGTCAGTCTGACGCGCGTCGGGCCGACGGGCGTCATCACCGGCTCGTGAGCCGCCCGGGGTACGGCACGACACTTCCTCGCGGAGGTCACGCATGAAGAGCCGCGTCTCCCGCCCTCGATTGCTCGCGACGGGCTGTGCCGTCGTCGGCCTTGCAGCCTGCTTCGCCGGCTGTGGGCAGGATGGCGGCGCCGTCCAGACGGGCAGCGGCGGCGCGCCTGCCTCGGGCGGGAGCATCGGGTCCGGCGGATCGACCGGCACCGGCGGCGTCGGCGGCGAAGGAGGAACTGCCGGCGCTCGAACCAGCGGCACCGGTGGTGTCAGCGCGACCGGCGGGCGCGGCGGCACGCCCGGCTCCGGCGGGACCACCGCTGCCGGCGGAACGATCGGCATCGGCGGTGCCAGCGCGTCGGGCGGGACCACCGGGATGGGCGGGACCACCGGGACCGGCGGCTCGTCCAGCGGCACGTGCGGGGCCGGTGATTCGAACCTCCCGGCCGAGCCCAGCTTGCCGGCCAGCGTCTGCACGACGCTTGCAGCCACCAGGGCCGTCGCCGCCAACGGGCTGCCCGCCGAGTCGAACGCCGACACGACCGCCATCCAGACGGCGCTGAACGACTGCGGGGCCGGCAAGGCGGTCAAGCTGGCGGCAAGCGGCAGCAACACCGCGTTCCTGACCGGCCCCATCAGAGTGCCGTCGGGCGTCACGCTCTGGGTCGACAAGGGCGCCACGCTGTTCGGCACGCGCGACCCCGGCGTCTACGGGTCAGCGAGCGCGCTGATCACCGTGACCGGCACGGGGTCGGGCATCGTCGGTGACGGCGTCATCGACGGCCAGGGCGGCGAGCCCAACGTCGGAAGCTCGCAGTCCTGGTGGGACCAGAACGCCGGCAGCAGCGGCAACAGCCCGGCGCTGATCCAGGTCACCGGCGCGTCGCAGTTCACGCTTTACCGCGTCCGCCTGCAGAACTCGCCCAAGTTCCACGTCAAGCTGTCGGCGAACGGATTCGTCGTCTGGGGCGTCGCCATCAAAACGCCGTCGAAGGCGACCAACAGCGCCGGCACCGCGCTGACGTACAGCAACGCGCACAACACCGACGGCATCGACCCCGGCGAGGCGGCCAGCAACGGCACCATCGCCTGCAGCACGATCAGCGTCGGCGACGACCAGATCGCGATCAAGGGCTCCAGCGCGACCGGGGTGACGAATCTGACGATCGCCCACAATCACTTCGGCGCCGGCCACGGCATGTCGATCGGCAGCGAGTTCACGGGCGGAGTCTCGGGCGTGAAGGTGTACGACCTCTCGATCGACAACATGGGCACCGGCACCAGCGGCGGCAGCTCGAACGGCATCCGCATCAAGTCCGACTCGAGCCGCGGCGGCCTGGTCAACAACGTCAGCTACACCGACGTGTGCATGCGGAACGTATCGAACACGATCCTGCTGACGCCGTTCTATTCGACCATGACGGGCAGCGCGATCCCCCAGTTCACGAACATCACGATCAAGGACGTTCACGTCGTCAGCGGCGGCTCGAACGCGCCCAAGGTCACGCTGGACGGGTACGATTCGTCGCATCTCAACAGCGTCACGCTGGACAACGTGATCGTCGACGGCGTCTCGCCGTCGAACGTCAGCGCGTCCTACACCAAGGTCACGCTGGGCCCCGGCAACGTGAACTTCATGCCGTCCGGCACCGGCGTCACCGTGACCAACAACATCTCGGGAACGTCGACCCCCAACCCGTGCACGGGCAAGTGGGTCACGTTCTGAGGCGTCGCTATTCGCGGCGCCAGGCGCGCAGGATCTCGTCGACGCGGGCGTTGGCCTTCTCGTCGACCGCCTGACGCGCGGGATCGGCGTCGAACCAGGCCACCGTGCGGCGGATGCCCTCCGCGAACGGGATGTGCGCCTGCCACCCGGGCACGAACGACTTCACCTTCGTGTTGTCGAACAGCGCGCACCAGCTCTTGTCACCCAGCAGGCCCGGCCCCGTCTCCGGGTCGACCTTGGCGATGAAGGCGCTGGGGACGTGGACCAGGTTGGGCTCGGCGCCCGCGGCGCGCCCGACCAGGCGCAGGATCTGGTCCCAGGTCAGCCACTCGTCGGACGTGATGTGGAAGGCGTGCCCGATCGCGCGCAGGTTGCCGCAGAGGCCAATGAACGCGCGCGCGAAGTCGTCGGCGTGGGTCAGCGTCCACAGCGACGTCCCCTCGCCGTGGATGATGACCGGCAGCCCGCGGCGGATGCGGTCGATGATGGTGTAGTCGGACTTGCTGACCGCCACCGGCACGATCGTGTCGTAGGTGTGCGACGGCCGGACGATCGTCATGGGAAAGCCGCTGCCGCGGTAGGCGCGCATCAGCGTCTCCTCGCAGGCGATCTTGTCGCGCGAGTACTGCCAGTACGGGTTGGCCAGCGGCGTCGACTCGGTGATGACCGGGTGCGACGGCGGCTTCTGGTAGGCCGAGGCCGAGCTGATGAAGATGTACTGCCCCGTCGTCGCGGCGTCCGGTTGGCCCGAGAACCAGGCGATGTCGCGCTCGACATCCGCGGTGGTGAAGGCGATCCAGTCGACGACGACGTCGTAGCGGGCGCCCCGCAGCGCCGCCGGCGGCGCGCCGCTGTGGACGTCGTGGGAGATGACCTTGACCCCCTTCGGCAGCGGGTACTTGCTGGACTTGCCGCGGTTGATGAGGTGCAGCTCGTGCCCCTGTTCGACAATCAGCCGGCTGAGGGTCGAGCTGATGTTGCCGGTGCCGCCGATGAACAGGATCTTCATGGCGCGCAGTATATCTGCGCGGCCCGTCGGCCCTTCAAAAGCTTCCGCCAATTCCCAGGAGGGCCAGGCCCGGCTGGACCAGCACGCGCGTGGAGACGGTCCTCGCGCGCTGCGCGGGCGCGTCGCGCGCCAGCAGCACGTCGTCGAGCAGCATCGCCGTCAGCGGGGCCAGCGCCAGCGCGTAGGGCGCGCGGCAGGGGCCGCGCTCGGACACCTCGACGTTGCAGTTGAGGGGATCGACCAGCGCGTACATGACGGCCACACCGGCGGCGAGCGCGCCGATTCGAACCAGCAGGCTCTCCGCCGAACGGAGCCCATTTCCGTGCACGAGATGGACGACCGGCCCCGCGAGGAGGTAGGCCGCCGCCAGTCCATAAAGGACGGCCGGCGGCCCGCTTTGCGAGCTGTTGTTATCCGCGTCGACGACCAGGGTTATCCCGACGGCCACCGCGGCGTCGACCACCAGCGCCGGAGCGCCGTACCACCCGGACGCCGGTTCCTGCGGTGCGCCAGTGAAGGGGGGCGAAGGCTCTGCCCCGACCGGTTCAATCGTCGGCTCGGGCGGCGCAGCCGGAACGTTGGCGAGGAGCGTCGTCGCGAAGGGCAGGACCAAGAACCAGGTCATGCATCTGCCAACAGCAATCTCGGTGCCGGCTAAAAACAGGCCACCAAGCCGCGAACAGCGGGCTCAGCAGTCGGTGTTCAATCGCCCGCCGTCCGGATTTCACCAGGGGCGTCGGCGCCAGCCCGGCCGCTGCCATTCGGCTGACGCGCGCAGTATATATTCGTCCCTCCATGCCGTACGACCACAGCACCGTCGAGCCCAAGTGGCAGTCCCGCTGGCGGGAAGCCGGGCTCCACCGGACCCCCACCGACCCGTCCAAGCCCAAGTTCTACGCGCTGGACATGTTCCCCTACCCCTCGGGCGCCGGGCTACACGTCGGCCACTGCGAGGGCTACACGGCGACGGACGTCCTCACGCGGTGGAAGCGCATGCAGGGTTTCCGGGTGCTGCACCCGATGGGCTGGGACGCGTTCGGCCTCCCGGCCGAGAACTACGCCATCAAGCACGGCGTCCACCCGCGCGTCACCACCCAGCAGGCGATCGCCAACTTCAAGCGGCAGATCGACGCCGTCGGGTTCGCCTACGACTGGACGCGCGAGATCGACACCACCGATCCCGCCTACGTGAAGTGGACGCAGTGGATCTTCCTGAAGCTGTTCGAGCGCGGGCTTGCCTATGAGGGGGTCGTCCCCATCAACTGGTGCCCCGTCGACAAGACCGGCCTCGCCAACGAGGAGGTCAGCCAGGGGCGGTGCGAGCGCTGCGGCAGCCCGGTCGTGCGCAAGGACCTGCGGCAGTGGCTGCTGCGCATCACCAAGTACGCCGACCGCCTGCTGGCGGACCTGGACGAGCTGGACTGGCCCGCCTCGACGGTCGCCATGCAGCGAAACTGGATCGGCCGCAGCGAGGGGGCCGAGGTCGTCTTCCAGAGCGCGGCGCCGGTCGCCGGGCGCGAGATCCGCGTGTTCACGACCCGGCCCGATACGCTGTACGGGGCGACGTACATGGTGCTGTCGCCCGAGCACCCGCTGGTCGAGGAGCTGACCAGTGATGCGCAGCGCGCCGCCGTGCGCGCGTACCAGGAAGAGGCGCGGCGCAAGAGCGACCTCGAGCGGACCGACCTGGCCAAAGACAAAACGGGCGTCTTCACGGGCGCGACGGCGACGAACCCGGTGAACGGCCAGCAGGTGCCCATCTGGATCGCCGACTACGTGCTGGCCACCTACGGAACCGGCGCCATCATGGCCGTGCCGGCTCACGACGAGCGCGACTTCGCCTTCGCGAAGAAGTTCGGCCTGCCGATCGTGCAAGTGGTGGCGCCCGCCGGCGGCGGCGCCGTCGACGCCGGCGAGGCGTTCGCGGCCGAGGGTGTGGCCGTCAATTCGGGCCCCGTCGACGGGCTGCCCACGGCCGAAGCCAAGAAGGCCGTCGTCAAGCAACTGGAAGAGCGCGGCGCCGGCAAGGGTGCGGTCAGCTACCGGCTGCGCGACTGGGTGTTCTCACGCCAGCGCTACTGGGGCGAGCCCATCCCGCTGGTCCACTGCGAAAAAGACGGCGTCGTGCCGGTCCCCGAATCGGACCTGCCCGTGCGCCTGCCCGACGTCGAGACCTATGCGCCGACGGGCACCGGCGAGTCGCCACTGGCGGGCATCGAGAGCTTCGTGGCGACCACCTGCCCGAAGTGCGGCGGCCCGGCGCGCCGCGAGACCAACACGATGCCGCAGTGGGCGGGCTCGTGCTGGTACTACCTGCGGTACCTGTCGCCGAAGGACGACGCGCGTCCGTTCGAGCCCAGCGCCGAGAAGGAATGGATGGCGGTCGACCTGTACGTGGGCGGCGGCGAGCACGCCGTGC
>JBJMQQ010000255.1:0-24274 GCA_045802645.1 Polyangia bacterium | reverse complement strand
GGTGGCGGTCTGGCTGGTCTCCTCTTCCACGGGCGCGCCGCAGCCACGGCGGGTGAAGCTGCCGCAGCCAATCGCGCGGGCCATCGACGCACACGAACGGCTGGCGGCGCACGCGCGTGAATCTCCCGAGGCGCTGTGCGCGGTGATCGTGAACGCCAGGGCATTGCTGCCGGAGATCGAGCGCGACGTGAAGGACGACGACCAGGATCGCCTAAAGGTCACAGGTCTCTACATCGTCACGGGACCCGAGTTCAGCCGTTCGGGTGTCGACTACGGCGGGCTCGCCAAGCTGGCGTCAACGGCGGACGGTCGATTGCTCCGCGCGATGGCGGAGTTCGAAGGAACCGCGGGCGGCGTCTCGAACGAGACCGCCTGGATCGACGCGCTGACCGACTTCAGCGGCTGCCACCACCCCAGTAAAGCGACCAAGCCGCTCGCCGAACTGGTCCAGGCCTGGCTGGCCGCCAGCGCCTGCCTGCACGAAGCGGTGGCAGCGGATCTGAACACCGACCTGTCCGAGATGGCTTCCGACACCTTCTTCTGTGATGAACCCGTCGACCAGCGGATGCGTGCTGTTCGGCAGAACGCCGCGCTGATGCGCAAGCTGACCGGGACGCGTGGTCCAGAGCTCGCGCCGCAGATGAAACGCACGGCGGCGGCCGCGAAGCCGGCAGAGCGGCCGAGCGTCCCGAAGCCTTTGCCCGCGCACTGACGCGCGGGAGCTCGGATCGCTCGGATCGACAGCCGGCGCGAACAGAGCGACAATCCCAGTGATGCGACCAACGCGCTCTGTCCTGCTGGCGCTGGTCCTGGCGGTGGGGGCCGCGAATGCGTGTGGTGGCGACGGGGGTGGCGGGGCCAATCACCCCGACACCGGCTACGGCGCGAACGAAACGGTTCCTTCCACGGTAGATTGCACGGACCTCTGCCTGCGGGCCGCCGACTGCGCCGCGCAGCTCTGCAACGAGGACACGATGTCCACTCGCTACACCGGACTGGCGTCGCTGCTGGTCGTCGAGTGCGAGAGCGTCTGCACTTCCGCGACACTGCCGTCCCAGATCACGTCCACGCAGTGGAGATGCCTCTTCCAGTCGAGTTGTCGGCAGGTGTACGGGGAGAACGTCTGCCACACGCCGAACACCAGCTACACCTGCAGCTGATTGTCGCTTCTACGCGAACCCTCAACCTCGAATCGACCAGCTCTTAACATTCGCGACACAAGGGGCGGCCTATGCTCCGAGCGTGTCGCTGGAACAGTTGCGGCGTCGAATCGATGGGTTGCTGGAGCAGGCCGCGGACGGCCTTTACGGGGTCGACCGCGAGGGGCGCGCCACGCTGGTCAGCCCGTCCATGACCGCGATGACCGGGCACGCGATGGGCGACGTGCTGGGACGCCCGATTCACGACGTCCTGCACCATTCACATGAGGACGGCGCGCACTATCCGCGGCACGAGTGCCCGATCTTCACGGCCTGCCGGGCCGGCGAGATGGGGCATGCCCACGAGACGTTCTGGCGGAAGGACGGCACCAGCTTCCCCGTCGAATACGCGACCACGCCCATCATCGAACGGGGCGAGGTGGTGGGGGGAATCGTCGTACTGCGTGACCTCGAGCGACGGAGCGCGCTGAAGTCCACGCTGGAGGCGACCCTGGCCGAGTGGGGCGCGGTTGCCGCGCCAGCGCCGGCGCGGGCGGTCACGCCCCCCATGGGGATCAGCCGCGTCTGGCTGGACGCGATGGAGATGGTCCGGCGCGTGGCGCCGGTCAACACGACGGTCCTGCTGTCCGGCGAAAGCGGGACCGGCAAGGAGCTCGTCGCCCGCACGATCCACGAGCTCAGTCCGCGCCACGGCCACCCTCTGGTGAAGCTCAATTGTGGCGCGATCCCGGCTGGCCTGGTCGAGAGCGAGCTGTTCGGCCATGAGCGCGGAGCTTTCACGGGGGCCTCGGCGCAGCGGATCGGGCGATTCGAGCAGGCGGGGGAAGGCACCCTTTTCCTCGACGAGATCGGCGAGCTTCCGCTGGACATGCAGGCCAAGCTGCTGCGCGTGTTGCAGGAGCGCGAGTTCGAACGGGTGGGCGGCAACCGCACCATCGTCACTCGCGCGCGCATCATCGCCGCCACGAACCGCGATCTGACGGCGCTGGCGCAGCAGGGGAAGTTCCGGGCGGATCTCCTGTACCGGCTCAACGTCTTCCCAATCCAGCTTCCGCCGTTGCGCGCCCGACGCGAAGACATCCCGCTGCTGGCGCGCCACTTTCTCGAGAAGCTCGAAGGCAAGCTGGGATGTCGGCTGGCGGGGTTCTCGTCGCGAACGGAAACCCAGCTGCTCGCCCATCATTGGCCCGGCAACGTCCGCGAGCTAGAGAACGTGATCGAGCGGGCGGCCCTCATGACCGACGCGGGCGCCTTGCTGAGCGTGCCGCCGCTGCGCTCGCCCGGCGCGGCGCCGATCGTGGACGCCAGGCCGCTGGACAAGGAATCGCTGGTCGCCACGCTGCAGGACATGGGCTGGAAGATCACCGGGCCGCGGGGCGCCGCGGCGGCGCTTGGCGTCCACCCGAACACGCTTCGCTATCGCATGCGCCAGCTGGGCATCCACCGTCCCGTCGAACCAGCGGCCTGATGACACCCCTGTGCACAAACCGTTGTGCACAAGCGCCGGGCATCGAGGGCCGGCTTCGGCGCGAAACGGCCCAATCTGCCGCGGCCGGGCGGCGCCCGCGTTGGTACGGCGCCTGCAGCTCGATCACAGCGGCTCGAGACGACGGATCGACGGCGGCGACGCTGTTAACAGCATCCAGCGCGGCAAGAAACGCGCGAGCAACTCTCGGGCAGCTAAACCAACGAGAGGGGGATCGTATGACGAGAAGGGGCTTTTTGTGTGCTGCGCTGGCGGCCGCCTGCTTGACCGGGGCTGGTTCCGCCCGCGCCGAGCTGACGAAGATCAAGGTCGGTCACCTGGTGGCCCTGGACATGGCGCCGCTGTTCGTCGCGAAGGAGGCCCACTACTTCGAGAAGTACGGGCTGGACGTCGAGCCGGTGTTCTTCGCAAACCCGGGCGACAACAACGCCGCGCTGGCGGGCGGCGCCATCGACCTCAGCATCAACCCGTTCACGCTTCCGTTCTTTGCCGCCAACAGCAAGGTTCCAATCCGCGTCGTCGCCGGTGCCGGCGGCTGGGGCGTCATGCAGGTCGTCGCTGACAAGAAGCTGGGGGTCAAATCGTTCACCGAGATGGCCGCCTACATCAAGGCGCATCCCGGCAAGAAGGTGAAGTTCGGCACGCTGCAGGGGGACACGCTGGAGCTGATCTTGACGCGATCGTTCGCCAAGGCCGGCATCTCGCCCGACGACGTCAACATGGTCTACTTCAACGACCTGCTGGCGATGGTCGACGCCTTCCGCACCGGCGAGGTCGACGTCCTCAGCCACATCAAGCCGTACACGACCGACCTGGCGCTGAAGAAGGGCGCGGTGGTCATCGCCGACAACGCAGGCGTCTGGAGTCCCACCACGCCGAACTGCGTGCTCAGCACGCTCGACAAGACCCTGAAGACGCGGCCCCAGATCGTCGAGAGCTACTTGAAAGCGGTGCTGGACGCGGCCGCGCTCATCAATAATCAACCGGACAAGGCAGTGGCCCTGTTGCAGAAGGGGACCTACTTCCGCGTGGGCCCAGACGTCGTTCTGAAGGCGTTCAAGACCGCGCCGGCGCCCATCTCGTTCGTGCCCGACGTGAGCGCCATCCAGAGCGTGGTCAGCGACCTCACGGCGCTTGGGTACATCAAGGGGACGACCACCGCCAAGGACATCTTCCGCCTGGATATCATCCAGAAGCTTCAGGGCGCCACGACGGTGGCCAACAAGAAATGATGCGGTCTGCTGGCCAGGGAGGGGCGATCTCCCGCCGTGCGTTGCCCTTCGTGGTCGGGACCGCGTCGGTCGCGGTCGTGGTCATCGCCTGGGAGATCATCGGGCGGCGCGAAGGGTCGGCGCTCTCCGCCGTGATGCCGCCCCCGTCGGTGTTCCTGGCGGACGTCGCCGAGACGAAGTTTCGGATCGGCCTCGGCAGCCGGGCGCCCACGGTCTATCAGTGCGTGATGTCGACGCTGCTCCGGGTGTTCGCCGGGATGGCGGTCAGCTTGATCGCCGCGCTGGTCACAGGCGCGCTGCTGAGCCTCTCGCGCACGGCCCGCTGGGTGCTGACGCCCATCGTGAACCTGGTGGCGCCGATCGCGCCCATCGCGTGGATTCCCGTGGCGCTGGTCCTGTTCGGCGTCACGAACCGGGCGGCTGTGTTCGTGGTCTTCATGGGCGTCTACTTCGTGCTGACGCTGGCGACGCTGGCCGAGATCCGCCGCGTGCCGCCGCAGTTCTTGACGGTGGCCGAGAACCTTGGGACCAGCGCCTGGCAGCGCTGGCTGTTCGTCGTGATGCCGGCCGTGCTGCCCGGCGTGTTCACGTTGCTGCGCGTGAACTTCATGGCTGCCTGGATGTCCGTGCTGGTCGCCGAGATGGTCGGGCTGCGCGACGGCGTGGGCGCGGTGCTGATGATGGGACGCAACCTGTTCAACAACAATCTGATCATGTTCGGGATGCTGCTGATCGGGGCGTGCGGGTTCGTGATCGACAAGCTGCTGGGTCTGGTGCAGGGGCGCCTGCTCTGGTGGCGGACGTGAGCGGCCCCGGCGCGATTCCGCTTCTGGAAGCCACCGATCTCACGGTTCGCTACGGTGACCGCGACGACGCGCCCGCGGCGCTGGCCGGAATCAATCTGAAGATCGCGGCCGGCGAGAGCCTGTGTCTCATCGGCCCGTCGGGATGCGGCAAGACGACGCTGCTGAAGGCGTTCGGCGGCTTCCTGCCGGCCGCGCGGGGCGGGGTCCTCTATCGCGGCCGCGAGCTGCGCCAGCCCAGCCGCGACCTGGTGATGATCTTCCAGGAGCACAATCTCTATCCCTGGCTGACCGTCGAGGGAAACATCGGTTTCGGCCCGCGCCGTCTGGGCGTGCCGCGGGCTGAGCGCAAGCGCCGCGTCGACGAGCTGCTGCGGATCGTCGGGCTAGAGCCGGCTCGCCGCCGGTATCCGCACGAGCTGTCGGGGGGCATGCGCCAGCGGGTGGCGATCGCGCGCGCCCTGGCCACGCAGCCGGCGGCGCTGTTGCTGGACGAACCCTTCACGGCGCTGGACGTGACGTTACGCCGCCGGATGCAACAGTTCCTGCGCGATCTGTGGCTGCGGACCGGCACGACCATGTTGATGGTCACGCACGACATCGAAGAGGCCATCCTGCTGGGAGACCGCCTCGTCCGCCTGGGCGGCGCGCCGGCGCGAATCGTGGAGACGCTGGACACCTCCAGCCCCGCACTAAAGGACCGCTTCAGCGACGAATTCCGGCGGCTCGAAGCCCAGCTGGAAAAGCAGATGGAGACCGAAACACCGGGCGAGAGCCTCGCCACGACGCCGGCGCCCGTGCCGGTGGTCGAGCGGCCGCTGCTCTCGCCTCTCGTCCAGGAACGTCAATGACCAGAACACTCTTCAAGAACGCGAAGATCATCGTCGGCAACGGGAAGGTCATCGAGCGGGGCAGCCTGCTGATGAACGGGCGCGAGATCGTCGAGGTGGCGGCCGGCGTCCAGGAACAGCCGGACATGCAGATCGTCGACTGCGCCGGCAAGGTGGTCATGCCGGGTCTGATCGATGCGCACGTCCACATCGCGATGTGGGCGGGCGAGGTCGACTGGGGCAACATCCTCGACATCCCCGACGAGTATCTGGCGGTTCGCGCCAGCACCTACTTGAACTGGTGGATCCGCAAGGGGTTCACGACCATCTTCGAGCCGCTGGCGCGTCGCGACCTGCCGTTCGAGCTGCGGCGGGCGTTGCGCGACGGGATCATCAACGGGCCGCGCCTGCTGGTCTCGGGACCAGCCATCGTCGGCACCGGCGCGCGCGGGACCTTCTTCGGCCCGCTGGAGATCACCGGCGTGGACGCCATGCGCAAGGCGGTGCGCGAGCAGATCAGCATTTATCGCAACGCGGACGTCATCAAGATCATGGCCACCAGCGAGATGCTGACCGGTCACGTGGAGAGCCGGGTCCAGCTCACGGGGCCGGAGATCGCGGCCGCCGTCGACGAGGCGCACAAGGCCGGCGTGCCCGTCCACTGCCACGCCTACGGCGGCCCGGGCGTCAGCCTGGCCGTCGAAAACGGCGTCGACCTCATCATTCACGGCCAGCCGATCGGCTGGGAGTATGAGCCGAACCTGGCGTTCGGAGCCTGGCAAACCCACCGGAAGATCGACGGCGGTAAGCGGGCCGACAGCGACTACATGGGGACGTACGCCAAGATGGCCGCCAAGGGGATCTTCTGGGCGCCGACCCTCAGCTACTACTACAAGATCCGCAACGAGCACTGGGCCGAGTTTCAGGCCAAGGTGAACCCGTTCATCGTCGGGCGCGCCGACCTGGTCGCCGAGAGCCTCGAGCGCAACTTCCGCCTGGCGCACGAGGCCGGCGTCCCCATCGTGCTGGGCAGCGACACCGGGATGCCCTTCACGTACCACGGCGACAGCGCCTGGGAGCTGACGCTGTTCGTGCGCTACGGCATGAGCGCCGCAGAGGCCATCGAGGCGGCGACGCTGCGGGCAGCGAAGTCGCTCTGGATCGACGACCGCACGGGGTCACTGGAGCCGGGCAAGCGCGCCGACCTGCTGGTCGTGAACGGCGATCCGCTGGCCGACATCGCCGTGCTGACGCGCGACAAAGCCATCGAGCGCGTCTATCTGGAGGGGGAGCTCCGGGCGCGCGACGGCGAGGCGCTGCCCGTCTCGCGCGAAGCGATGCTGAAGCAGCTGGAGAAGCTGGAGACGCTCGACGAGCTCCTGGGTCATCGCTCGCCTTACGACAGCGGCGCGCTGGGGAAGCGTGTCGTCGTTCGCTGAGGCCAGGGCGGCGGCCAGCGGCGCCGACCCGGCCTGGCGCGTGACGTGCGGGGCTGCCGTCCGCGCGGCCGCTCCGTCGGCCTGGCGAACCGAGGCGCTGCGCCTGTTGCTGGCGCGTGCGCTGGTCGACGGCGACCACGCCGAGATCGAGCGGCTGGCGGCGGCGTTGCCGGCGACCGTCGCGCGCGAGGAGAGGCTGCTGGCGCTGGCCAAGCGGGATCCCCTCGGCGCGCTCGAGCTCGCCGGGGAAGCGGCGCTGTCCGCGCAGGCGTGGCGGGCGTTGATGGCCGCTGGCGCCGCGCGGCTTCAGCAAGAGGCAGACTCGGTGAGACGCGATCTCCTGGCCGGCGCCCTCTGCGCGGCGCTGGCGCATCTGTCGCCGGCGGTGGCGTTTCTGGAGGCGGTGGCGCTGGCGCGTTGTTTCGCTGAGACCCGCACGATCGACGATTTTCACTTGCTGGCGCTCAGCGCCGTGCCCGGGCTGTCGGAGCCGGCGCGCGTGGATCTGGAGCTGGCGGTCGGCGCCGCGCTGGCGGCCCGCGGCGCGGCTGCCGAGGCGGCGCGGGTCAACGCCCAGGCGGCCCGTCGCGCCGAGGTCGTGCGCGGGGACGCGCCATGACGGCGGTCCCGATCGTCCTGGTCGGTGGCGGGCTAGGTGCCGGCAAGACCAGCCTCTTGCGCACTCTGATGGCCTCCCCGCAGCTCCCGCGCCTCGGCCTCGTGGTGAACGAGTTCGGCGAGCTGGACGTGGACGGGGCGTTGCTGGCCCAGAGCGGATCGCCCGTCGTCACGCTGCCCAACGGGTGCGTCTGCTGCGCGGCGGGCGGCGACCTGGCCGCCGCCGTGGGGCGTCTCCTGCGCGGGCCGGGCCCGTTCGACGCGCTGGTCGTCGAGCTGTCCGGCGTCGCCGATCCCTATCCCGTGTTGCAAGAGCTGCGGCTGCTGGGCGCGGCAGTCAGGCTGGCCAACGTGATCGCGGTGGTCGATCTCGATCGCCCGACCAGCGCGGCCGTGGGCGATCCCGTGCTGCTGCGCCTTCTGTCCATCGCCGACACGATCGTGTTGAACAAGCGCGATCTCGCGACGGCGGATCGGCTGGCGGCCTGGCGCGATCTGGCCGGCGCCAGCAACCCACGCGCCCAGGTGCACGCGGCCGAGCACGGCGGGTTGCCGCTGGCCGTGGTGCTGGACGCGCAGCATACGGAACGCCCCAGCGGTGCAAGTGGTCAGGCCGCGCACGCGGCTTTTCACACGAAGACCGTGATGGTCCCGGCGGGGTTGTCGCGCGCGCGCTTGCAAGCCGCGTTGGCGCCTCCCTTTGACATCGAACGGGTCAAGGGGTTCGTCTGCCTGGCGGAAGGGCCGTTCCTCGTCCAGGTCGTGCGCGGGCACGCGACGTTTGAACCACTCGACCGGTCACCGCCGCAGGCAGCGCTGAACAAGCTGGTGCTGATCAGCTCCGATGCGGCCCGCTTGCAGGCGCAGGCCGCCGCGCTTTGGTGAGGCCGGTGCACAGCCCTTGTGCACAACGTTGGGACTGCCCGGGCACGAACACGCGGAGAGAACGGCCTCACGTCGCTGGTACACGGCGTGCACCGCGCAGCCGGGCATGGCAATGAAGACCTTTCGCGCGTCGGTCGTTCAAACGCTGGCCCGCCTCGGCGACCTGGACGAGAACATCGGCATCCTGAGGGCGCGGACCGCCGAGGCTGTCGGGCAAGGGGCGTCGCTGGTGGTGTTTCCCGAGTGCATGAACACCGGCTACCTCTTCGACTCGCGGGCTCATTGTCTGGAGCTGGCCGAACCGACTGACGGGCGCTACGCCCAGGCGATGTCGCAGCTGGCGCGCCAGTACGGCGTGTTCATCGCCAGCGGGTTCACCGAGCGTGTCGGCGACCGCGCCTTCAACTCGGGCTTGCTGTTCGACCCACGCGGCGAGCTGATCCTCCGCTATCAGAAGCAGTTCCTGGCCACGCACGATCAGAACTGGTTCGAGGTTGGCGCCGTCGGCTGCCCGGTCGTCGAGACCGAGCTGGGAAAGATCGGGCTGCTGATCTGCTTCGACGGCCGCATCCCCGAGATCGCGCGCTGCCTGGCGCTGCAGGGCGCGCAGGTCATCTGTGACATGGCCAACTTCTTCACGATGGATCAGGCCGACTTGTGGGTGCCGGCGCGCGCCTACGAGAACGGCGTCTGGATCGTTGCCGCGACCAAGGCAGGAGTCGAGCGCAGCATCTACTACCCGGGGGGCAGTCTGATCGTCGATCCCACCGGCACCGTGCGCGCGCGCGTCGCCAACGACACGCACGGCGTCGCGACCGCCGAAGTCCAGCCCGACTCCGCCCTGGACAAGCGCTGGCATCACGACGGGGACCGGAGGGCCGATCGCCGTCCGGCTGCCTATCAGCTGCTGCGCGCGCCGTTCGAGTCGACCCCGGTGAGCGCCGTGGTGGGTCAGTCGGTCGTCCCGGCGGCGGCCACCGTCGCTGTCGGCGCCGTGCAGGCCCACGGGCAGGCCGCGTCCTCGGGCGGCGGCGTCGAGCCGTCGATCCGCGAGGCGCTGGACATGGTCGGTCACGCCGCCCAGCTCGGCATCCGGCTGATCGTGCTGCCGCAGTACTTCAACGCGGGAACGTGGGCGCCCGACCTCGCCCAGGCCGACGAGGCCGCCGCCCGCGTGCCGGCCATTGTCGATCGCGCCCGGCAGGTGGCAACGGACGGCGGCTGCGCGATCGTATTGCCGCTGATCGAGCGCACGAGCGGCCGGCTTCGGTCCACGGCCCTGGTGGTGGGGCCGACCGGCGACGTCATCGGCGCCCAGTCACAGGTGCACGTCGAACCCGAAGCGCGCGCCTGGTGCACCCCCGGCGAGCGTTTCGAGCCCATCGAGACCCCGTGGGGTCGCCTGGGAATCATCGTTGGTTACGACGGTCTCTTCGCCGAATCCGCGCGAACCCTGGCGCTGGCCGGCGCCGACGTCGTCGCCTGGCCGTGCGCCTGGCGGCAGCGCCAGGACCGTGCGCTGCTGGCCGTACCGCAGGCGGAGGATAACCGCGTCTATCTCGTCTGCGCGAACCGGACCGATGCCCCTTACCCGGGTGGGTCGGTCGTGATTCCCCCGTCCGGAATCCCGGTCTGGGACCTCGACCAGATCGCGCCGCCCGTGACCCGGCACGGCGCCGTGGTCCCCACTCACGCCAACCTGGCCCTGTCCCGTCAAAAGCTGATGATCCCGAACGTCGACATGCTCCGCAACCGCCTGGTCGCGACCTACGGGCCAATGACCGACGCTTGAAGCCGCGTCTTCCCGGTGCGACGGTACGTTCCGGCGATGCCCGCGGAACAGAGCACCGAAAGGCCGCGGCTCGCTGAACTGATTGGCAGCCTCTCGCTGGCCACCGATCTGGCGGCTGGCTTCGCGATGGAGACGGCCCTGCGCACCTGTGTGATCGCGGTCGGCGTCGGAATGGAGGCCGGGTTCTCCGGCGAGACGTTGCGCGACGTGTACTACACGGGGCTCCTGCGCTTCATTGGGTGTACGGCGTTTTCACACGAGCAGGCCTTCTACGGCGGGGGCGACGACCTCGCGTTTTCGCATGTGATGGCCCCGGTCGACATCGCGCGCCCGGGGGAGGTCCTGAGTGCGGTGGTTCGACGGGTGGGGCGCGGCGCGGGCGGGGTCCAGCGGGCGCGTGCGGTGGCGCGGACGCTGGCGGATCCGCAGGCGCCGCGGAAGCTTGCCGTCGCGCACTGTGACCTCGCGGTGCGGTTGGCGACCCGCCTCGGGATGAGCGCGCGCGTGGTGGCGGCGCTGGGGCAAATCTACGAGCGTTGGGACGGCCGCGGCCATCCGCACGGCGCAGCCGGTGAGGCCATCGAGCTGCCCGCGCGCGTGATGCAAGTCGCGTGGCGCGCCGAGGTCCACCGTGCGCTCGACGGACCAGCGGCGGCTGCGACCGTCGTCCGCGACCGCGCCGGTCGCGAGCTGGACCCTTCGCTGGCCGGCCGCTTTGCGGGTTGCGGTCGCGAGCTCCTGGCGGTGGCTTCGGCGCCCTCGGTGTGGGAGCGGTTCCTCGACGCCGAACCGGCTCCCGCCCTCCGCGTCGACGCGAACCGGGTCGTCGAAGTGGCGGAGGCGTTTGCCCACTTCGCGGACATCAAGTCGCCGTTCACGCTCGGGCATTCGACGGGCGTGGCCCGGCTGGCCGCTTCGGCGGCCGAGGCGACGGGCGCTCCCGTGGACGAGGTGCGCATCGCGGCCCTGCTGCACGACCTGGGACACGTCAGCGTCCCGAACGGGATCTGGGACAAGCCAGGTCCGCTCAATCCCGCCGAGTGGGAGCGCGTGCGGCTGCACGCCTACCAGACCGAACGCATCCTGTCGCAGACGCCACTGCTGGCCCCGTACGCGCGTCTGGCCGGCCTGCACCACGAGCGTGCCGACGGTAGCGGCTACCACCGCGGCGTGGGCGTTCTGCCGGCCGGCGCGCACCTGCTCGCCGCCGCCGACGCGTACCACGCCATGACCGAAGCGCGCGCCCACCGCCCGGCCCGGCAACCCGCCGACGCGGCGAACATACTGGCGGAGGAGGCGCGTGCCGGTCGCCACGACCGCGCGGCTGTCGAGGCGGTGCTGGCCGTAGCAGGGCAGCGCGCGGCGGCCAAACTGGCCGGCGCCCTGCCCGCGGGGCTGTCCGACCGTGAGGTCGAGGTGCTGGTCCTCCTGGCACGCGGCCTGTCGAACAAGGAGATCGGCGCGCGCCTGTTCATCTCGTCGCGAACCGTCCAGCACCACGTCGCGCACGTTTACGAGAAGACCGGCGTCTCGACGCGCGCTGCCGCGGCGCTGTACGCGGTCGAGAACCGGCTCGTCAAATAGGCCATCTGGCGGATGGAGGGGGGTGAGGCGGCCCCGTAGCGTGGAGGCATGGAGACGACGACCATGCCCAGCCCTCTCATTTCGGCGACCGAGCTCGCCGGGCGCATCAGGCGCGGCGAGGTCTCGGCCGCCGACGCCGTCGAGGCCCACATCGCGCGCATCGAGGAGGTGAATCCGCGTCTCAACGCGGTCGTCGTCAAACGGTATGACGAGGCGCGGTCGGAAGCGCGCGAGGTCGATCGCGCGCGTGCGGCGGGCGAGCCGCTGGGCCCCCTGGCCGGCGTGCCGGTCACGATCAAGGAGAGCCTGGACCTCGCGGGGACACCCTCCACGTTCGGAATCGAAGCCCGACGGTCCGTTCTCGCCGGCCGCGACGAGAAGCACGTGGCTCGCCTGCGCAATGCGGGCGCCGTCGTGGTGGGCAAGACGAACGTCTCCCAGCTCCTGCTGTATTTCGAGAGCGACAACCCGGTCTACGGCCGCACCAACAACCCGCACGACCCCGAGCGGAGCCCGGGCGGTTCATCGGGCGGCGAAGCTGCCGTGCTCGCGGCAGGGGGCAGCGCGCTCGGCCTCGGCACGGACCTGGGCGGATCGCTGCGGGTGCCGGCCGCCTTCTGCGGCCTGGCTGCGATCAAGCCGACGGCCGGTCGCTGCGACGACCTTGGGCGCGGCAGCATTCCGGTTGGCCAGCGCGCGATCGCCAGCCAGGTCGGCGTGCTCGGGCGCAGCGTCCGCGACGTGGCCCTCGGCCTGGAGGTGATCAACGGCGGCGCCCAACCGACGCTGGACGGCACGCTGGCTCCCACGATGCCGTTGCTCCCGGCGGCGGCGGTGGACGTCTCCCGGTTGCGCGTCGCCTTTTACACGGACGATGGCACCTTCGCGCCCGCGCCGGCCGCGCGCCGCGCCGTGCGGGAAGCCGCGGCCGCGCTCGCTGCTCGTGGCGCGTCCACGTGCGAGCAGGTCCCACCGGATGCGCGACGCGCACGGGACCTCTTCTTCGGCATCCTCGCGGGCGACAACCTGACTGGCTGCCGGCGGGCGCTCGGACACGGCAAGCGCGATCCGCGCATTGCCAAGATGGAGATGGCAGCACGCGCAAAATGGCTCGTCGACCTCGCGCTGGTGGCGAGCGGGCGCCGGCGGGCGAAGCACGAGGTCGTCGCCAACTACGGGCGTGCCGACACGGACAACTACTGGCAGCTGGTCGAGGCCGTGCTCGACTACCGCGACCGCTGTCGCGAGGCCTTCCAGGGCGCCGACGTTATCCTCGGTCCGGTCAATGCATTGCCGGCCTACCGCCACGGCGCGGCCGAGGAGGTGGTTCTGGGCGGTGCCTACACCTGCCTCTACAACGTGCTCGGCTGGCCCGCGGGCGTGGTCCCCCTCACCCGCGTGCGGCCCGACGAGGAGTCGGACCGCGCGCCGTCGAAGGATCCGATGGACCGCGCCGCGCGCGAGACGGAGCGCGGCTCGGCGGGCCTGCCGATCGGCGTGCAGGTCGCGGCAGGTCCCTGGCGCGAGGACCTGGTGCTTGCTGCGATGTCCGCCATAGAAGCGCGGTAGAGTCGTCGACAAGCGTGACGAACGAGCAGATCAAGATCGCGGCCGACACCGGCTGGACGCTGTTGACGGGATTCCTGGTGTTCTTCATGAACGCCGGGTTCGGTTTGATCGAAGCCGGGCTGTGCCAGCGCAAGAACACGACGATGATTCTCTCGAAGAACTTCGTGGTGTTCGCGATCGCGACGCTGGGGTTCTACATCCTCGGGTTCGGGCTGATGTTCTCCGACGGCGGCTGGCTGGGGACGGCGGGCGGCTGGCTGCTGGGCGGAGCGGACAACAGCCCCGCCTCGGGCGAGGCCTACCAGGGGATCTTCGGCTCGCTCGGATGGGCAGGCGTGCCGCTGCCGGCGAAGTTCTTCTTCGAGGCGGTCTTCGCCGGGACATCGGCGACGATCGTGTCGGGCTCGGTCAATGAGCGGATGAAGTACGCCTCATTCCTGGTCTTTTCGTTGGTGCTGACGGGGCTCATCTACCCGATAGCGGGGCACTGGATCTGGGGCGGCGGCTTCCTCGCGCGTGCCGGCATGCGCGATTTCTCCGGCTCGACGGTGGTTCACAGTGTCGGTGGCTGGGCGGCACTGGCCGGCATCATCGTGCTGGGCCCGCGGCTCGGCCGCTATCCCGAGGGGGCGCCGGCAGTGAATGTGCCGGGGCACCACATGGGCTACGTGTTTCTCGGCGGGATGATTCTCTGGCTCGGTTGGTTCGGATTCAACCCCGGCTCGACGCTGAGCCTCGATCCGGAGGCCATATCGCGCATCGCCGTGACGACCGTCCTGGCCAGTTGCGCCAGCACGGTCGTCGCCACGCTTCACGTCTGGTGGCGGCATGGCCGCCCCGACTTTCCGTCCACGGTCAACGGCTGTCTGGCGGGGCTCGTGTCGATCACCGCCCCCTGCGCTTACGTGAGCCCCACGTCGGCGCTGCTGATCGGCATCGTCGCCGGCGTGATGGTGAGCGAGGCACCCAGGCTCTTCGATCGTCTGCACCTCGACGATCCCGTCGGCGCCACGTCGGTCCATCTGGTCCACGGAATCTTCGGGACGCTGTGTGTCGGCCTGTTCGGAATCAAGGGCCAAAGCGGGTTGCCCCACGACGGGTTTTTCCGGGGCGGCGGGTTCGGGCAGCTTGCGCCGCAGTTCGAGGCGGTCGTGACGGTGGGTGCCTTCTCGTTCTTCACGTCGCTGCTGGTCTGGACGATGATCGACAAGGCCTACGGCCTGCGGGTCTCGCCCGACCACGAGCGCATCGGTCTGGATCGCGCGGAGATGGGGATGGAGGCCTACCCGCCAGGCGGAGCGCTCGATTCCACAGGCGAGCCAGCCTTGCCGAGCGTCGTCGCGACCGAGCCGACGACGTTCGGCTGACCGCGGGCGCCAAACGTCAGTTACTGCTCAGGGCGCCGGCGCCAGCGGGCGGCTGTCGCGGTAAGCCACCGCGCCCGTCGCGGGGTCGTGCACCGTGGCGACCCACCGATCGGAAAAGCGCGTGCTGACGATCGGAAAGCCCTCGACGACCTCGAAGCGGCCAATCAAGGCGCCCAGCGGCAGCGGCACCAAAAACAATGTGTGCCCGGTCGCGCGATCGACGCCGGCCAGAGCGGTGGCGCCGTTCACGATCAGCGCGAAGACGCGACGGTCGTCGCCGGCCACCCGGGCCTCACGGTCGGCGAAGGGCTCGTGTTCAACCACCAGGTCCTTTGTCTTCGTGAACACGTCGGCGTCGGGGTGCAGGCGCTCGCCGCGCGGGTCCTCGAGCGTGGCAAATGTCCGGTCGTGAAACGGCGTGACCGAGCCGTCGCGCCAGCTCATCACCAGACCATCGCCCGGCCCGGGCGGCGCGCGCGTGTCGGCCAGCGACGACTGGTCGTCCAGCACCAGGTAGCGGGGTCCCGTCTGTCGGACGTCATAAAGCCGCTCTCGCCGCACGTTCACCGGCAGGTCCTTGGTCCACGAACGCGTGAGGCGGTCGTCGTAGCAGCCGGCCCGGTACGTCCAGCGGTCGTGATTGCCGACCTCCAGCCCCAGCACGCAGGCCCCTGCGCCCGCAGGGTTCGCGATGACGTGCGAGTGGAACGCCTTCGCGAGCTCGACGGGAATCTTCGACGCGCGCAACTTGCCGCTGGCGGCGTCGTAGATCGACAGCCGGCCATCCTGATGTGGGCTGAGGACCAGGGCACCGGCCACGATCGGATCGCCGGCGCCTCCCTTGTCGACGACGATCGGAGCCCCGCCGGTCGTCGCGAACGCGAGCAACTGATCGCCGCAACCCGCATAGACGAGGCCGGCAGCGAGCTGGAGCGATCGGCAGGGCGCGCGCGGAGACTGGTCCCAGATCTGCTGGCCCGTCGAAAGCTTGAAGGCCCGGACGTGGAAGTCGCGCGTGGCGACGACGCCAACGTCGGCCGCCGTGTCGGTCACCTCTGACTCGGGCGGCTCCGCGACCGTCCGTTCGACCGACAAGCTGGCGAGGTCGACCACGCGGCCCAGCAAAAGCCGCCGGACCGCCGGCCTGCCCGCGTGGGCCGGGCCTTCCCCGTCGGCGCGCAGCGCCTGGGCGGCGGGGCGGGGCGCGTCGTTCCGCTGGCATGCCACCAGGGCGAGCGCTACGGCGACCGCTGCGATGGTCTTCATCCGGTTGCCGGAATCCGCTAAGGAGCGCGGCCGGCCAGGACCATCGTGAGCTCGACGGGCGGCCCCGCGACGATCGCTCCCTGCCCGGAGTTGGCCGGGAACTTGTAAACGTTTCCCTCCCACGTGCCGAAGTCGTACGCGCCGATTTTCATGCCGTTGTACGTCTGATACCACTGGATGCGGTCCGCGGCGTAGACGTCGGCATTCGTGATGAGGGCCAGCGCGCCCATCAGGTACCGGCCGTCCGCCTTGCTCCCCTCGTTTCCTGGCTCGGTGTCGGCGGCGGCGCACGCGTAGACGACGATGTTGTCGACGTTGTTCTTGATGTGCGTCCACTGGTTGACGTTCGCGTGCATCACGCCCTCTTTGCCGAGCTGGAGGCCCATCCCACCTGCGTCCGCCGAGACGTTGAGCCGCAGGTTCGCGCCGGCGTAGCCGTGACAGAGCACGAACAGCGTGTTGATCCGACCGGCCCGGGCACAGGCATTGATCTGGTGGAAGACAACGCGCAGCGGCGTCGTCTTGTCCGTGTTGATGATGGAGAGGTTGGCATGCGCGGGCACCCCGCCCATGAGGCGCTTGTCGCGCACCACGACATATCGACCTTTCATCCGACCTCCGGGAAAACCCTGCGTTCACATACAGTACGCAACACGGTCGCCAATGTTCCCGGACGGCGTTAAGCTTGACTCCTATGCTTCGCTTAATAGTCTTGGGAACGTTTGTGGTCATAATCGCGGCGGCTGGCGGGTGCGGCGGGTCCTTGACCGGCAGCCCGGGCAGCGGCGGAACTGGCGGCACCGGCGCGGGCGGCGCAGGTGCGAGCATGACCGACGCAGGAATTTGCGTCCTCGGCCCCGACGCGCCACGGCTCTGGGCCCGTGGTTTGGATCCTCAGGGGCTGTCTTTCGATTACGACGGCGCAGCGTTCGTCGCGAACAGCACCACGGATGCTTTGAACTTGACGATCAGCGTTCCGCCCGACGCTGGCGCCGGGTCGACGACCGTCCAGATCGGCGGGATACCGATGCCCCTCTTCCCGGCCGGCGCGCGCGTCTGGTTGACGAAGAGCAAGGACGCGACGCAGTGGTTCGGTCCGGTGTCGCCGTCGTCGTTCGCCGTCCGCGACGGACAGGGCGGGCCATTGCTGTTCGGGGGAGCCACCGGCGGCTACGGCCCGCTGTCGTTCCCGGTCAAGGTCGATCAGCTGGTCGTCACCTGCACACAGCGCGACCAGGGGTGCGCCCCGAACAGCACGATCAGCTTCGCGGGCGCGACCGTGAGCGGGGACAATTCCGCGTTCGTCGACAGCAACCACCTCGGCACGATTCTGCTCGGAGGAGCGCCCTATGAGGTCCGCGTGTACGCCGCCGACGAGTTCGTCGTCCAACCCGTCATGTGCACCGACTTCTTCGGGATCAGCGAGGTGCAGGTCGACATTCGTTCCACGAACCTCGCGAGCCTGATCGCCGGTTTGCCGACTCCCGTTCAGGTGGACACGCGCTAAGCGCCGCTGCTCGGGAGAGCCTCGGCGGAGACGCGCTGTTGTGGAAGCGCGCCTCCATTGTCGTCCATGAGCGCGAGCTCGGGCTTCCGGACGGCTGTCGCGCGGTGGTCCCTTGCGACGAGGACGTAGACGGACGGCACGACGAACAGGGTGAAGATTGTCCCGATGGCCATGCCGCCCACCAGCACGACGCCGATCGAGTTTCGGGCGGCGGCGCCCGGGCCGCTCACCAGCGTGAGGGGGAAGTGTCCCGCGACGGTCGCGATCGTCGTCATCAAGATCGGCCGCAGGCGGGTCTCGGCGGCGGCCTGAACGGCAGCGACCTTCGACAGGCCGCTCTCCTGCTGGTGATTCGCGAACTCGACGACCAAGATCCCGTTCTTGGCGATGAGGCCGACGAGCGTGACCAGGCCGACCTGGGAGTAAATGTTCAGCGTCGTGGTCCAGCCTTCCGTCAGCGCGAATCTCATGCCTGGCGGGCCGGAGAACTTCAGGAACGTGAAGATCATGGCGCCGAACATGGCCAGCGGCACCGACCCGGCCAGGACGACGACCGGGTCCCGGAACGAGTTGAACTGCGCGGCGAGCACCAGGAAGATCAGCACGATCGCCAGCCCCATCGCCGGCAGGAACTTGCCCGCCTCCTGACGGAGCTGCCGCGACTCGCCCGTGTAGTCGACCCGGGAGCCTGCCGGAAGCGCCTTGTCGGCGGCCGCCTCCAGCACGGCGAGCCCCTGTTCGAGCCCACGGGGCGCCACGCCGGAGATCTTGACCGCGTTGAGCTGCTGGAACCGATTCAGCGTGCGCGGCTCGACGCCGGTGTGGAAGGTCGCGATCGACGACAGTGGAATCAGCGTGCCGCCCGGGCCGGTCACGTGGATTTCCCCGAGATCGGCGGGGGTGAGTCGGCCGGCGCGCTCGACCTGGGCGATCACCTTGTAGCTGCGCCCCGCCATGTTGAAGCGGTTGACGTAGTTGCCGCCCAACATCGTCCCGAGATCGGCGCCGACCTGTTGCATGCTGAGCCCCATCGACGCCATCTTTTCGCGGTCGAAGACGATCTCCGCCTTGGACTGGTCGATCTTCACGTCCGTGATCGGCGGGAAAGCGAACTGGCCGCTCTTGAGGGCCTCGACGACGATCTTGTCGGCCGCGCGCACCAGCTCTTCGTGGCTGCCCGTCGAGGCGATGACGAATTCGACGGGGAAGATGCCCGAGCTGGGGAGTGCCGGCGGCAGGAACACCGGCGCCTGCACGCCCGTGAGCATCATCTGCTTGCCGAACAGCTCCTGCTGGACCTGGAAGATGGAGCGCGTGCGCTCTTCCCAGGGCTTCACGATCATGCCGCCGAAGCCACCGCTCGGAAACGTGATCTGGAAGCTGCTGTTGAACTCGGGGATCGATTTGAAGTTGCGAAAGATCTTCTCGGTGAAGGGGGTGACCTGCTCCATGGTGGCGTTGGCGGGCGTGTCGACCTTGCCGAACACCACGCCCTGGTCCTCCGTGGGCGCCAGCTCCTTCGCGGAGAACATGTACATGGGGACGACCAGCAGCGACAGAACGCCCCAGACGATGTAGACCGCCGGGCGGTTGGCCAGCGTGCTGGCCAGCATGCGTGAGTAGCGCGCCTTGATGCGCTGAAACACGCGATCGACCAGCGCCGTCATCCGCTGCTCGTGTTGCTGCGGTCGCAACAGCCGCGACGACATCATCGGCGACAACGTCAACGCCACGACGCCCGAGATGAGGACGGCGCCCGCCAGCGTGAAGACGAACTCGCGGAACAGCGCGCCCGTGAGGCCACCCTGAAACCCGATCGGCGCGTACACCGCCGCCAGCGTGATGGTCATGGCGATGATCGGCCCGACCAGCTCGCGCGCGCCGAGCATCGACGCCTCGATGGCCGAGTGTCCGTCGCGCATGTGTCGATCGACGTTCTCGACGACGACGATCGCGTCGTCGACCACCAGGCCGACCGATAGCACGATCGCCAGCAGCGTCAGCAAGTTCAACGAGAAGCCGAACAGCTGCATCAGGAACACCGCCCCGATGAGCGACACCGGGATGGCGACGACCGGCACGATGACCGTGCGCAGCGATCCAAGGAAGAGGAAGATCACCACGATCACGATGGCGATGGTCTCGATCAGCGTCCCGCGCACCTCGTGGATGGCGCTGTCGATGTACTTGGTCGCGTCGAAGGCGATCGTCGCGGAGAGCCCGGTCGGGAGCTCGCTCTGGATCTTGGTCATCTCCTCGCGCACGCGTTTGATGACGTCCAGCGCATTGGCGTTGGGGAGCACCCAGACGCCCATGAAGGTGGCGCGGTCGCCCGACATGCGCACGTCCATCTCGTACGTGTCGGCGCCCAGAACGACGTCGGCGACGTCGCCCAGGCGCACCAGCGTGCCCGCCTCCTGGCGGATGACCAGCCGGCGAAAGTCCTCGACCGATTCGATGCCCGTCGTGGCCGACAAGTTGAGCTGGACGTAAGTGCCCTTGGTTTGGCCAATGGCCGAAAGGTAGTTGTTGGCGGCCAGGGCCTGGCGCACCTGCGTCGGACTGACGTTCAACGCCGCCATGCGATCGGGCTTCAGCCAGGCGCGCAGCGCGAAGGTCCGTCCACCGAGAATGTCCGCCTTCTGCACGCCCTCGACAGCCGATAGCCGCGGTTGCACCACGCGGATCAGGTAGTCGGTCACCTGGTTGTCCTGGAGGATCTTCGAATCGAAGCTCAGGTACATCGACGCGAACGCGGCGTCCGACGGCTCCAGGCTGATCGCGGGCACCTCGGCTTCGGGCGGCAGGTCGCCACGCACCTGGTTCACGCGCGCGCTGATGTCGGCCAGCGCGCGCGCCGTGTCCACGTTCAGCTGGAGGCGAACGTTGATGGTGGAGAGCCCCTGTTCGCTCTGCGATTCGATGTAGTCGATGCCGGCGCCGGCGGCGACGGACCGCTCGATGGGCGTCGTGATGAACCCACGCACCAGATCGGCGCTGGCGCCCACGTACGGCGTGCGAACGACGATCGTCGCGCTTTCGAGGCGCGGGTATTGCCGGACATTGAGCGTGCGGATGGCCTGCACGCCGGCGATGACGATGATCAGGTTGACGACGATCGAAAGGACCGGCCGCCGTACGAATATGTCGGTGATGCGCATGCTTTAACGGTTCTGAGGGTTCGGAGTTTGCGAGGCCGGGAGCTGGATCTCGTTGTTCACGATCAGCGGCGCCCCGTTGCGCAGCTTGAAGGCGCCCAGCACGACCACCTCTTGCCCGGCGGTCACCCCCTCGTCGATGGCCGCGAAGTCGCCCCGCGTGACGCCGATGCGCACGAACTGCTGGCGCGCGACCTTGGCCGGCTTGCCGTCCGGGCCGTTCACGGGGTGGCCCGCTTCATCCTTGCGGTTCTCGACGATGTAGATGGAGTCGCCGTACGGCGCGCGCATGATCGCCGTCGCGGGGACGAAGACGACGCTCGCGCGCTCGGGCAGGACGATGGAAACGTTGACGAACATGCCGGGGCGCAGCTCGGCCGGCGCGGCCTTGTCCGCCTGCTGTTCATCGACCGAAGCGCGCAGGTTGACGGCGCGCGTGACGGAGTCGACGTTCGGATCGACGGCCGCGACCTTGCCGGTCAGCGTCCGCGGCGGCTGCGTGCCCGGCAACGTGATGCGGACGGCGGTGCCGACCGGCACGCGCGCGACCTGCTGCTGCGGAACCGTGAAGTCGATGTAGACCGCATCCAGCGACTCCAGGACCGTGATGGCCGTTCCCGGGTTCAGATACTGACCCAGGTTCACCGAGCGGATGCCCAGCTTGCCCGCGAACGGAGCCCGGATCGTCTTCTTTTCGATCTGCGCTTGCAGCGCCTGTGCGTCGGAGCTCACCGTCTTGAGCTGGGCCTCGTCCGAGTCCAGTTGGGCCTTGGTGGCCGCGCCGCCGGCCTCCAGCCGGCGCGTTCGGGTCGCCGAAGTCGTGGCCAGCTCTCGCCGCGCCTGCAAGGACGCCAGTTGCGCCCGTTCGACCCTGGCGTCCAGCTCAACCAAGACCTGGCCGGCCCGGACCTTCGCCCCTGACTCGAAGCGGATGGCGCGTACCAGGCCGGGGACTTCGTTGCTGATCGTGACGCCGCGGCCGGCCGCGACGCTGCCCACGGAATTCAGCAGGGACTCCCACTGGGCGGCCTGGGCTACCGAGGTTCCCACCGCTTCGGGCGGCGGGCCGGCGGCCTGCGCCGCCTTTCCGAAACGGATCAAAGACGAGATCTGCGCGACCTTGGTGCCGGCCAGTGCGCCGACGACGACCAGTGAAATTCCGACAGCTACGGCGATTCGCATCGTGGTCGAGATGCCTCGACCCCGCGTTTGGTCTCGTGAAGAAGTTGTTTCATTTGTGTCCAGGTGCGCCATCGCAGTCCTCTATCACGTCGCGGGCCCATGCTACCGTCTCTCCCCTGGAGGAACGCGCAGGATGGCCGGACGGTACGGGATGAGCTTCGCAGCCAAGATGATTCAGGAGGGGAAGTACGCCGAAGCGGTCGAGGAAGCCACGCGCGCCGCGGCGCGAGACGAAGAAGATCCGACGCCCCTCGTCGAGCGGGCGAGCGCGTACGCCTGGCTGGAACGCTATCCCGAGGCGGTGAAGGACCTCGAAGCGGCCATTGCGCTGGATGAATCGGCCGGCGTGCTCGAAACCGACGTGGTCGACGATGCCTATTTCAGCGCCCTTTTAGGGGCGGCGAAGCTCGAAGCACGGACGTCGCTGGACGCGGCGACCCAGACGCTGGCGCGCTACGAGACGGTCTTGCCGGGCGGCCGCCACCTGGCCGACGCCGCCGCCTGGCCCGACCGCCTGCGTACCGCGAGCGGCGGCGCGTGACCGGGGAGCCCAAAATCGACGGCCGGGTGTCGCGCGCGCAGCGGCTGCGCGAGTCGCGGCGTGCCGGCGTGCTGGCGGTCGCGCGCCGGATCTTCTCGCAGAAGGGCTATCACGCCACCAGCATTCACGACATCATCGAGACGGCCGATATCGCGCGGGGGACGTTCTACCTCTACTTCGAATCCAAGCGCGCCATCTTCGACGAGCTCCTGGACGGCCTGGTGACCACGCTGCAGGCGCAGGTCCGACGCATCGAGGTCGGGGCGGACGCCCCGCCGCCGGTCGATCAGATGAACGCCACGGTGGATCGCGTCCTTCAGACGCTCCGCGACAACCGGGAGCTGCCGCGCATCCTGCTGCGTGAAGCGGTGGGGATCGACGCCGACTTCGACCGCAAGCTCTCCGAGTTCTACGGCCGCATCGAGGGGATGATCATGGGGGCGCTGAACACGGGGCGGCAGCTGGGCGTGGTGCGCCCGTGCGATGCCAAGGTCGTCGCCCGCTGCGTGCTGGGGAGCATCAAAGAGGTCGTCCAGTGGGCGTTCGTCGAGCACGATCTCCCGCCCATCGAGATGACGCAGATCGGGCGGGAGATGATCGCCTTCACGCTGAAGGGCTGCCTCATTGACGGCTCCTGAAGAGGAGTCCCTCCCGGCGACGTTCGCCCGGGTCGCCGCCATGCCGCCCGACGCGGTGCGGGCGATTTTCCGGCGCTATGGCCGGCCGCTGGCGGTTGCGATGCCTGCGCCCGCCAGCGACGATCAGCGCGCCGTGCTGACGTCGCCCGGCGAGAGTCCGCCGGCCACCGTGCGGGTCCTCCAGGTCATGGGGTACGGAGACGTCATCCCCAACGACTACTTCGTGCTGGAGGCGCCCGGCCAGGAGCCGGTGGCGGTCGCCGGTCCCTTCTTCGCCGCGGCACTCGAAGCGCTGGCGCGGGCGGCGGGGATTCCTTAAGGTCGCGACCATGGCGCAGCCCGAGCTCCCTGACTTCGTCGCCCTCTTGCCGGACCGCGTCTGGTACCTGACCCAGAGCGGGCAGGACATGTGGTGCCGCCGCCCACATGGCTTCTTCTTCACCTCCAGCCAGGCCGCGGTCGATTTCGCCGCCGCCATCGGCACCGAGCTGGAGCTGCAGCCGATCGGCGTCGCCTCCAAGGAGCTGGTCTCCGAAGAGGGCATCGCCGCGATGAATCGCCTGGAAGTGACGCGGATCTTCGTCGATCCGCGCTTCGACCCGGAGACCGGCGACGTGTTCGGTCAGATCCTGCGAATCGCCCCCAAAGCCGCCGGCTTCGTCTAAGCGTTTCCCGGGTTTAGGGCCCCGCGCTTGATCTTGCCAAGCGTCATGGCTACAGTGAGCCCGATTCAAAGACTGAAGTGTCAGTCTAGTTTTAACTGAGGTGTCAGTCTTTCTGCCTCGGTCCTTCCCAAAGGAGCATGCGTGGCTGCA
This sequence comes from Polyangia bacterium, assembly GCA_045802645.1. Lineage (GTDB taxonomy): Bacteria > Myxococcota_A > Polyangia > Fen-1088 > Fen-1088 > JADGRB01. Next base: position 402 of record JBJMQQ010000255.1, on the reverse strand, counting down.
GAAACGTCGCCGGTGAATCTTCGGACTGAAGCAGTCGCGGTCGGCATCGACGTCGGCTCCACGACCGTCAAAGCGGTGGTCGTCGACCCGGTCACGAAGGAGATCCTCTGGAGCGACTACCTGCGCCACCAGACGAAGCAGGCTGAGTTCGTCCTGTCGTTCCTGGAGCGCATCGCGGCCGCGTTCCCGAACCTCCGCAACGAGCAGATCCGCACCTTCATCACCGGCTCGGGCGGCGCGCCGATCGGTCCGCACCTGGGGTCGAAGTTCGTCCAGGAAGTGAACGCGGTGACGCTGGCGGTCGAGACGCTGCACCCGGACGTCGGCTCGGTCTGCGAGCTGGGCGGGCAGGACGCCAAGATCATCATCTTCAAGAAGAACGAGGAGACGGGCGGCAAGACC
>JBJMQQ010000254.1:0-17021 GCA_045802645.1 Polyangia bacterium | reverse complement strand
GCGCGCACGGCGTCCGGATCGCGGATGTCGCAGGCGGCGTGCCGCGCGGCGACAGCACGCCAACCCGCGCGCTCGAGCTCGTCGCAGAGCGCGCCGCCGACGAGGCCGCCGGCCCCCAGCACCAGGGCGATGGGGGCCTGGGCGCTCATCGGTCAGGACGTCGGCGCGCGGCCCGACAGCGCCAGCCGGACGTCTTCCTCGTCGGCGCGCACCATCATCTCGATCAGCTGCTTGAAGCTGACCTTGGGCTTCCAGCCCAGAACGCGCTGGGCCTTGCCGGGATCGCCGTGCAGGTGGTCGACCTCGGTCGGCCGGAAGTAGCGCGGATCGATCTCGACGTACTTGTTCCAATCGAGGTCCAGCGCGCCGAACGAGATCTCCAGCACCTCGCGCACGCTGTGCGATTCGCCGGTGGCGACGACGTAATCGTCGGGCTTCGGCTGCTGCAGCATCATCCACATGGCCTCGACGTAGTCGCCGGCGAAGCCCCAGTCTCGCTTGGCGTCGAGGTTGCCGAGATAAAGCTTCTTGTCGAGGCCGTGCCGGATACGCGCGGCGGCCCGGGTGATCTTGCGGGTGACGAACGGGATCCCGCGGCGCGGCGACTCGTGGTTGAAGAGGATGCCGCAGCAGATGAACATCCCGTACGCTTCACGGTAGTTCTGGCAAAGCTGGTGGGCGAACACCTTGGCGCACGCATACGGGCTGCGCGGCTCGAACGCCGTCGCCTCGCTCTGCGGGGGCTTGGCGCCGCCGAACATCTCGCTGGACGACGCCTGGTAGAAACGAACGCTCTTGTCGAGCCCGGACTCGCGGATCGCTTCCAGCAGGCGCAGCGTGCCGAGGGCCACCGTGGACGCCGTGTACTCGGGAACGTCGAAGCTGACGCGGACGTGGCTCTGCGCGCCCAGGTTGTAGATCTCGTCCGGCTTGACCGTGCGAAGCACCCGGTTCAACGAGCTGGCGTCGTCGAGATCGCCGTAGACGAGGCGCAGGCGGTAGTCGGGAACATGCGGGTCCTGATAGATGCGATCCAGGCGCTCCGTATTGAACGAGCTCGAACGGCGGACGACGCCGTAGACGTCGTATCCCTTCGACAGCAGCAACTCCGCCAGATACGACCCGTCCTGACCGCTGATTCCCGTGATTAAGGCACGCTTCGTCATCGACCCTCGATCTCCTTCTGATGTTGTTCGTAGTACGCGACGGTCTTGGCGATCCCCACGTCGAAGGGGGTCTCGGCCACGAACCCAAACTTCTCGCGCGCCCGCGTCACGTCCAGGCGACGCCGCGGCTGTCCGTTCGGCTTGCTCGTGTCCCAGACGAAGCGCCCGTCGTAGCGGGCAGCCTTCGCGATCTTCGTAGCCAGATCCCGAATGGTGATCTCCACGCCGTTCCCGAGGTTGACGGGCTCGCTGGAGTCGTAGCGCTCGGCGGCCAGCAGGATCCCGTCCGCGGCGTCCTCGACGTACAGGAACTCGCGCGTCGCGGAGCCGTCGCCCCACAGGACGACCTCGGACAGCCCGTTCGTACGCGCGTGGACGAACTTGCGGATCATGGCCGGGATGACGTGTGACGATTCCAGATCGAAGTTGTCGCGAGGCCCGTAGAGGTTCACCGGGAAGAGCACGACGCTGTTCATGCCGTACTGCTCGCGGTAGCCCTGCGACTGGACCAGCATCATCTTCTTGGCCACGCCGTAAGGCGCGTTGGTCTCTTCGGGATAGCCGTTCCAGAGATCGTCTTCCTTGAACGGCACCGGAGCGAACTTCGGGTAGGCGCAGATCGTCCCCAGCGCGACCAGCTTGGGGACGTGGGCCAGGCGGCACTCCTCGAACAGCTGCAGCCCCATCATGGCGTTCTCGAACAGGAACCGGCCGGGATTGGCGCGGTTCGCGCCGATGCCCCCCACGCGGGCGGCCAGATGCAGGACCTGGTCGGGGCGAGAGTCCGCGATCAGGCGGCGGCAAGCCGCGCGGTCGACCAGGTCGTACTCGGCTGAACGGGGGACGAAGACGGACGCGCCAGCACCACGCAACCGCTCGACCACGAAGCTGCCCAGGAACCCGGCGCCTCCGGTGACGACCACGCGTTTTCCAGCCCAGAACGTGCTCATTTGAACGGCGGAATCTATCCGCATCTCGGGCCAGCCGCTAGTGCGACAAAGCAGCCCGTAGGGAAGCTTTTCCTGCGGCGACCTCGGCGGCCAGAGCCGTCAGCTCGGGCAGCGCGGCGCCCGGGTCTGCCGCGGGCAGCGGCACCCCACCCTTGCGCACGGTCGCGCCGTAAGTCGTGACGACGAAGATGCGAATGACCTCGGCCCGTTCGGCGGGCAGAGCCCGTCCGTAGGCCTCCACGAGGTCGGCGATGTCCTGCGGGGGCTTTCCTTCCAGGACCGCCCGCCCCCAGGCGGAGAGAAGCTTGGCCTGGAAGTTCCGGAAGGGGCCCAGCACCGCGGCCGGGCTGACGCCGTTCGGAATCCGATCCGTGACGAAGGGGGCGTAGACCTCCGGCGGGGCCACCTTCCGGCCGACCGTCTTCGACTGGACCAGCCGGTAAAGAACCGTGGCGGCCAGGCCCGGATCGGCCAGGAGCTCCTGTGCCGGGCGTGGCTTGCCGTCGGCGCCGGCGGCGAACTGGTTCTCCCGCACCGCGGCGAACAGCTGGCGCTGCGCGGTCGTACCGGCGTCGGGCGCGACCGTCCCGGAGACTCCTTCACCGACCCGCCATTCGCGCGCGATCACCTCCAGCGCGCGCGCGTACCCGTTCACCAGCGCGGTGGGAGGTTCGCCGCCGGCGACCCGGTTCGCGACTGCCCGCGCCAGCAGGCCCGAGAGCGTCTGCGGCAGCGCGCGGTCGTGATCCGGGTAGGCCGGTAAGCCGATCCAGACCACGTCCGGATGAGCGTCCGGGCTGCCGAACGTCCCCTTCAGCGCCAGGCCGCGCTCGACCTCCTTGCCGTCGGGGGCGCTGACCAGGAACGCCGTCGGCTCGCCGGCGGACGTCCGGGCGGCGTCGGGGTAGCGGTGGCCCCCCACGTTCGCGTCACGCACCAGCTGCTTGGCCAGGTAGTCGGTCCGCAGAACCTCACCGGGAAAGCCGACCGCGAGCTGCTTGTAGAGCGGCTGGGCGCGGGGGTCGTCGGGCGCCAGCGGGACCACCACCGGGCCGGCCGCCGACGCCGGCGCGCCCTCCGCTGGCGCGTAGACCACGAACGAGTCCGCCACGCCCAGCGTGCGATCGCGGTGGCACCCAGCCGCGACCAGCAGGGCCAACCCGGCGCAGACGATTCCCGCGCGCGCCCCCAACGGGAGGCGTTTCACTGGATCCGGGCGGAAAAGGCGGGGTCGCAATAGCGGTGCAGCAGCTGGGTGAGCGCGTCGAAGTCGACCGGCTTGTAGAGCACGGTGACGTCCTCACGAACGCCGATCATCTGGTCGTTCGCCGCGGTCATGATGATCCGCGGGATGACCGACAGCTTCGGCGATTTCTTGATCACCTTCAAGAGCTCGACCCCGTTCATCACGGGCATGAACAGATCGATCAGCATCAGCGCCGGCGTCTCGTTCTCGAGGCTCGCCAGCGCCTCTCGCCCATTCTCGGCGCGGATCGCGCGGTAGCCGCGCTCTTCGACGACGTCGTTGATCGTGGCCGCGACGTCACGATCGTCTTCGACGATCAACACGGCCGGCCGGTCCGTGCGGCTTTCGCCCGCATCGTGACTGGTGGTACCGGGCCCGGTCGGCGTCGCTTTCGGGGGCATGGGGCTCACTCGCAGACGTCTCTTGGTCTCCTATAGATCCGAGAACAAGAGGCGGCAATGCTCGCCCGCTCGAAAAGCTGATCCACAACCTGGGTGACCCCGGCCTGATTCGAACAGGCGACCTACGGTTTAGGAAACCGCCGCTCTATCCACCTGAGCTACGGGGCCGCTGGACGGGCAACTTGTAGCATGAAGTGGTTTCCGGGCCGAGCCGGCTCGCCACCACCGCGTCAGGTTTCCTTCAAGTCCCGGGGCCAACCGACGATGCAAGGACAGAGGGAACTCGCGTCAGTGCGTGAGTGGGCGAAATTGTGTCATCCGGCCGAGCCACGATAAACTGCTGGGAGTCCGCCAAGTCGGCGGCCACTGCTGCGATCCATGCCTAGGCCGGACATCAGGTGGATCGCCGCGGGCTCGCTGCTCGCGATCGCCGGCGCGGGGTCCCTCGTGCTGCGGCACGGCGCGCACCATTCGCCCGCCACGGATGAGGCTGGGGCGCCCGGCTTCCAGGGTTTCTCGAGCCGCCCCTTCTCGAACAGCCCCGCCCCGCCCCCGCCGCCCGAAACGGCCGCGGAGGTCGCACAGGACGTCGACGCCAGCCTGATGCGCTGGCGCGTCGCCATCCTGAACAAGGATGCCCAGGCGGTCGTCGCGCTGGACATGGACTTCAAGCAGCGGCCCGACCGCTACCGGGCCGCGCTGGAGAAGAGCGCGCAGACGGACGAAAATGAGCGGGTCCGCGCGTTCTCGACGCGCGTCATCGGCAAGATGAGGAACCCGGAAGAGGCGCCGCTGTTGAAGCGCCTGCTGGCGGACGCCAGCCCGTACGTTCGTCAGAACGCCGCCTGGGCTTTGGGTGAGCTGCGCGCTGCCGGTTCGGTAGCCGTGGCCGAGCTGCGCCGCGCCCGTTCGGGCGATTCGGCGCCGGCGGTGCGTTCCGCGGCCAAGGACGCGCTCGGCAAGGTCGAATAGGAGCGTTCCCACCGTGGCACAGAAGACTCCCCGCAAACCCCCGCGTCCAGGTGCCGGCAAACGAGCCTGGCAGCGGCCGCAGATCAAGAGCGGCCGACTGTTCGAGTCCAACAGCCTCGCCTGTGGCAAGAACGGCCCGGGCATGGACAACTGCGAACAGTTCCCGAAGATATCGTGACCAGCCAGCCAACCAAGACCCGCGCCGGTTCCGGGCGCGCGCCCGCCCAACAGCTGCTGTTGTCGATTGGCGGACTGGTCGGACAGGTCGACCTCACGGGCGCGCCCGACGTGTTCTGGGAGCAACTGCGCGCCCGCTATGGCGCGTTCCAGCTGCCACAGTCCGCCCAGGTGGCGCGCGACTTTGTCCTGCGGTTGGACATGGTGTCCGTCCCACTCCCGGCCTCGCGCGCGGCGATTCTGCGCCGATACGCGGAGACGGAAGCCCACCCGCTGGCCGTCGAGGCGACCGGGCGCAAGCTGGCCGCGACCCGCTGGGACTTCGACGTGGTCCTGACCGGCCGCGCCGGTCGCGGCAGCCGAACCGTCTACCGCGGCGACGGCCGGTGCGAGATGAGCCCGTTCGCCATCGACACCGTCCTGCGCGTGATCTTCGCGACGCTGCTGCCGCGGGCCGGCGGAATGCTGATCCATGCCTGCGGGCTGCGACACGCGGCGGCCGGGGTGATCTTTCCGGGCGAGAGCGGCGCCGGCAAGACGACGCTGGCGCGCAAGGCGCCCGACGCGGACGACGTGCTGTCGGACGAGATCGTGGCGGTCCGCCGCCTGGACGACGGGTGGCGCGTGTTCGGCACGCCCTTCTGGGGCGACTTCGCGCGGGGCGGGATCTCGATGCGCAGCTGGCCGCTGCGGACCGTGGCCTTCTTGACCCAGACGCGCGAGATGGGAATGACGCCCATCACCTCTTCGGACGCGACCCTGCGGCTGCTCGGGTGCTTCATGTCTTTCGCCATCGATCGCGCGTCCGTCGAACGGAGCCTGGCAATCGCGATCCAGCTTTGTGCCGAGGTCCGCTCGGTCGAGGCGGGCCTGACCCGCGCCGCGCCCACCCCCGACGTCTTTCGCAAGCTGGCGCCGCACCTGGGCCCGGACGTGACGCGGCCGACCCCGCCCGCCAACGCCCGCGAGCTCATCTCGGAGTTTCGCGCGCTTTTGCGCAAGCAGCGCGCGTACACCTTTCGACCGCGCGGGGCGACGGCCTGGCTGAAGGCAGGCGACGCGCTGTCCGTCGAGGCGCCGGGGCCCGCGGCGTCGTTCGCGCCCGGTGACGTGCTGCTGTCCTGGATCCCCGGTGCGACGCCCGACGACGACACGCTGGTCTGTCACCGCGCCGGTGACGATCCGCGCGCGGCGAAGGGCGAGCTGCTGGGGCGCGTGGCGGTGACGGCGCGCGACGGTCGCACGCTTCCCATCGCGGGCGCGCTGTCCGCGTTGACCCGGCAGCTGACCCCGATGGTGGCGCTGCCCGTGCTGCGGATGGCAGGTCGATGACGTACGCGCGCGATCCCGGCGTCCCCCACCAGAAGATGGACGAGGAGACGATCGTCGTCGACCCGCGCACGCGCGAGGTTCACCTGTTCAACGAGACCGCCGCGCGGATCTGGGAGCTGCTGGCGTCGCCGTGCTCGCTCGAGCAGCTGACGGCGGCGCTGGCCGAAGAGTACGACGCGCCCGGCGACGAGCTGCGCGCTGCCGTCGAAGAGACGCTGGCCACCTTGCGCGACAAGGGGCTGCTGGCGGCCGGCGGGACGGCCTGATGGCGGCCGAAGCGCCGGTTTGCGCCGACGACGCGCTGTTCGTCTCGCCGGGCGAGCACGCGGTCGTCAGCTACCTGCAGAGTCAGGCGCACGCCCGGATGATTCCGCTGAACGTGTCGCTGGAGTTGACCCTCCGCTGCAACATCCGCTGCCTGCACTGCTACAACTTCGACCGCGACACGCGCGGCCCCGCTTGCGGCAGCGACGGCGCGTCAGCGGAACCCGAGCTGTCGCTGGACGAGATCTTCCGCGTGATGGGCGAGCTGCGCGAGGCGGGCTGCCTCTTCCTGTCGCTGACGGGCGGCGAGGTCTTGAGCTCGCCGAACCTCTTTCCGGTCCTGGACCGGGCGCGCGATCTGGGCTTCGCCGTCCAGCTGCTCTCGAACGGAACGTTGCTGCGGCCGGGCGTCGCGGCGCGCCTCGCCAGCTACCGCAATCTGATGGGCGTCAGCGTCAGCCTCTACGGGGCGACGCCCGAGGTACACGACGGCATCACCCAGGTACGCGGCTCGTGGCGCCGCACTCTGGACGGCGTCGACCGGCTGCGCGCGCAGAAGGTCGCCGTCCGCCTGAAAGTGATCGTCATGCGCCCCAACGCGCACGAGGTCGCCGCGATGCGGGCGCTGGCGGCGGAGCGCGGGTTGCCGACGCTGATCGACCTCACGATCACCGCGCGTCACGACGGCACGACCAGCAGTCTGGCCGTGCGCGTGTCCGAGCAGCAGCTGGAGGAGCTCTACCGCGGGCCGCTGGCGGACCTGCGGCCGCAGGGGAACCGGGTCGTCGACGAAGGGGCGTTCGCGTGCAACTGCGCGCGCGGCAACGGCGCGATCTCGGCGCGCGGCGAGGTGTTCCCGTGCGTGTCGGTCCCCTGGTCCGCCGGCAACGTGCGCCAGCAGCCCTTCGGCGAGATCTGGCGGAGCTCGCCGGTGTTCCAGAAGATCCGCGGGCTGCGCATGGCCGACTACCCCGGCTGTGCCCCCTGCCCCGACAAGTCCTTCTGCTCGCGCGATCGCGGCGCCGCCTACAACGCGTCGGGCAGCTACACGGGGAATGATCCGTTCGTCTGCACGGCGGCCGGCGTCGCCCGCGACCTGGCCAACGAACAGTCGGCCCCGCGCAGCGCGGCGGGTCCGGACGTCCGGTTGCCGCTGGCTGTCACCGCGCGGTAGCCGCGGGCAGAGAAACGCCAGGACGCCGGGGGGCCAGGAGGTTGGCGTTCTGGCGTGCTGGCGTTTCATAATCCCCGGGATGCCGCGGTTGACGCCGATCCTGGAGATCAAACGGACGCTGACCGGAGTAGAGAAGAGATTCGAGTGCTCGAAGCTGGCCGGTGACGAGCGGCATGTCGTGGTGCTGTGGATCGCGCGGGAGCCGATGCACGTGCACGGGGTCGACTTGCCGGCCGGGACGGTGAGCTTCGGCCACTTCTGGACCGATCGCTTTTACAACGTCTATCACTGGGTCGACGCTTCTCAGCGGACCGTCGGGCTTTACTTCAACATCGCCGACCAGACGCGCATCGGGGCCACGCAGCTCGAGTGGCGGGACCTGGTCATCGACGTCCTGGCGACCCCGGCCGGCCGGCTGGACGTGCTGGACGAGGACGAGCTGCCCGTGACGTTGGACGACGACGTCGCGGCGCACATCGACGCTGGCAAGGCCGCGATCCTCACGGCACCGGACGCGGCGATCGCCGAGATCGAGTCGGCCTCGCGGTCTTTGTACCCGCTGGTGTTCTGAGCCGATTCAAACGTCCACAACGGCGGGCTCGCGCGGCACGCGCGCCAGGTCGAACGCGGCGATGAGATCCTTTGCTTCTCGCGGCTCGCCGCCGCCCAGTCCCGCCGACGCCGCCAGCAGCCCGACAATCCGCGCCGCCGGGACACCGCGGTCCCGCAACGTCTTCAGGGACGTCGGACGTGTGCGCTTGGCCAGCCGCTCGCCGCCCGGCGTGACCACCAGCGGCACGTGCGCGAACGCGGGGATCGGCAGGGCCAGCGCGCGTCCGAGCGCGATCTGCCGGGGTGTCGAACGGAGCAGGTCGGCGCCCCGGACGACGCGCGTGATGCCCATCGCCGCGTCGTCGACGACGACCGCCAGCTGGTAGGCGGCCGTCCCGTCCGCGCGCCGCAGCACGAAGTCGTCGACGCCGCCCGGATCGCTCTCCGTCGGTCCGTACACCTCGTCCGCGAACCCGATCGGCTCGGCGCGCCCGGCGAACCGGACGGCGGGCGCCCGCCCCTGCCCCTCTGCGCGCGCGCGGACCTCGGCAGGCGCCCGGTCGCGGCAGGTGCCCGGATACCGCGGCTCTTGCTCCGCCTCGCCGTCGTGGGGCGCCGTCGCCGCGCGCGCGACGTCCGCGCGCGAGCAGGCACACAGGAACGCCCGCCCGCTGGCCAGCAGCTGGTCGATCGCCGCGTCGTACCGGGCCGTCCGCTCACTCTGCCGGTACGGCGCAAACGGACCACCCCGATCCGGACCCTCGTCCCAGTCGATTCCCAGCCAGCGCAGATCGTCCAGCTGCTGCGCCTCGGCCCCGGGGTGCACGCGCGCCCGGTCCAGGTCCTCCACGCGCATGACGAACGCGCCGCCGCGCGCCCGGGCGTCGACCCAGGCGAGAAGAGCCGTTCGCGCGTTGCCGAGGTGCAGAAGCCCGGTCGGGCTCGGCGCGAACCGCCCGCGGGTCATCTCAGTAGACGATCAGCGATTCCGTGACACCGGCGCCCAGCCGTTCGCGCCCGGCGAGAAACGCCAGCTCGACGACGAAGGCGGCGACAACGACGGAGCCGCCCAGCTCGCGCACCAGGTGAATCGTCGCGCCGGCCGTGCCGCCCGTCGCCAGCAGATCGTCGACCAGCGCGACGCGCGCACCCGCCACGATGGCATCGGCGTGCATCTCCAGCGCGTCGGTGCCGTACTCCAGCGCGTAGTCGCGGCGGGCGGTCTTGTGCGGCAGCTTGCCGGGCTTGCGCACCGGCACGAACCCGATTCCCAGCGCGGCAGCCACGGGCGCGCCGAAGATGAAGCCGCGCGACTCGATGGCGACGATCAGCTCGGGCCGGTGCGGCGCGATGCGTTCGCCCAGCAGATCGACCGTCTGCCGGAACGCGGAAGCGTCCCCCATGAGGGGCGTCAGGTCGCGAAACAGGATCCCGGGCTTCGGAAAATCGGGGATGTCGCGCACCCGCGTGCGCAGCAGGTCGATGCGTGGATCGCCACCGGCGCTCATGGACGGATCGCCGCCTGAGAAACGGGCTTCGGAAGGGCGTCAGGAAGATAGTTCATGGGATCTCGGGGAATTTGCCCGCTTCGCACCTCGAAGTGCAAGTGCGGTCCCGTGGCGTGGCCACTCTGCCCGACCAGCGCGATCCGATCGCCCGCCCGGACCGGCTGCCCCTGAGCGACCAGAAGAGCCGAATTGTGCGCGTAAACCGTCAGCAGGTCGCCGGCGTGCTTCACGACGATCATGTTGCCGTAACCGCGCACGCCGTGCCCCGCGTACACCACCCGCCCGTCCGCTGCGGCGAACACCGGCGTGCCGACGGGCGCCGGCAGATCGATCCCCTCATGCGGCTTCCCCCAGCGTGCGCCGAAGGGGGAGCCGATCGTCACCGCCACGGTGGTCAGCGGCCATCGAAACGGCGGAGTGGTGCCTGCCGTTTCCGCCGGCCCCGGCGCGGGCGCCGGCGGGTTCTCGAGGACGAACAGCGACAGGCCGGGGCGGACCTGCGCCGGCGTGTCCAGCCCGTTCACCTCCAGAATGTCTTCGGGCGGGACACCCGCCGCGCGCGCGAGCGACTCCAGCGTGTCTCCCTCACCGACGACGATCCAGTGACCGCGCGGCGCCTCGGGGTGCATGGGCGGCTGCGTCGGACGGCAGGCGCACGCCAGCAGGATCGCGCCGCCAAGCACGGCGCGAAGGAGGACCGAATCAGGCCGCCGGAGCCCCGCCACCGACACCGAATCGGCCGAGGAGGTCGACGTAGCGACATCGCGTGTCGTACGACGTCGTGAACTCGTCGCCGGAGCGGCGAATCAAGGCCAGCACCTGGTCGTCGTTGCTTCCGACCGGGATCACCAGCCGCCCGCCGTCGGCAAGCTGGTCGGCGAGCATCGCCGGGACCCGCGGCGCGCCCGCGGATACGATGATGAGGTCGTAGGGCGCGTGCGCCGGCCAGCCGCCGCTGGCGTCGAAGCATTCCAGCGTCACGTTGGCGGCGCCGGTCTCGGCCAGCACCCGCCGCGCGCGCGCCGCCAGCGCGGGGACGATCTCGACGGCGAAAACCTCCGCACAGAGCTGCGCGAGCACGGCCGCCTGGTAGCCCGACCCGGCCCCGACCTCCAGCGCGCGGTCGGTCGGCTGCGGCGCCGCCAGCTCGGTGGCGCGCGCGACCATGTACGGCTGCGAGATCGTCTGGCCGTGGCCGATGGCCAGCGGGCGATCCTCATAAGCGACGCTCTCGAGATCGGCTTCGACGAACAGGTGGCGCGGCACCGCGCCCATGGCACCAAGGACGCGCGGATCGCGAACTCCGCGGTGGGCGATCTGCTCGATCACCATCGTGCGGCGCGCCTCGGCCAGCTGTTCCTCGCCGCCCGGACCCGCGCCACCTCGCCTCGCGCTCATCGGTCGCTTTTAGCGCGTTCGATCGCGTCGTGCACGAAATTCCCCACCCGCCATTCGACCAGCTCACCCAGCAAATGGGCGTGGGTAAGGTCGAGGCTGAGCGGCGTCACCGAGGCCAGTCCCGACCGCACCGCCGTCAGGTCCGAGCCCGGCAAGTCGGTCGCGTTCTCTTCCGGTCCGCCAATCCAGTAGTAGGACCGACCTCGCAGATCCTGGCGAGCCTCGACCTGATCGCGGTAAACGCGGCGACCGAGGAAGGTCACGCGATACCCGGAGATGGGGCCCCCCGGGACGTTCACGCTGAGCAACGACGCGTCCGGCAGCACGCCCGGGCCGCGCCGGATCATCTCGGCCGCCAGCGCGCGCGCGAACTCTGCCGCGTGCGAGAAGTCCTGCGGCCGGCGCCGCTCGAGCGAGACCGCCAGCGCCGGAACGCCGCGCAGCGCCCCCTCGACCGCACCCGCGACGGTGCCCGAGTAGAAAACGTCCGAGCCCAGGTTGAACCCGTTGTTGATGCCCGACACGACCAGGGCCGGCCGGCGCGGCACCAGGTGCAGTAACCCCAGGTAGACGCAGTCGACCGGGGTGCCGTCGATCGAGAACACGCCCGGCTCCAGCTCGTCCACACGCAGCGGGCGGTCCAGCGAGATCGAATGCGAGGCGGCGCTCCGCTCGCGGTCGGGCGCGGCGACGATCACCTCGCCCACCTGCGCCAGCGCCGCCCGCAGCGCCTGGATTCCGGGCGCTGCCACGCCGTCGTCGTTCGTGATCAGGATCAGCGGCGCTTGGCTCATGGATATTACCGGCGGGGAGGGCCCGACGGCCCCCCCCGCCTCGCGTCGGGGCGACTGGATTTGAACCAGCGACCCCCTGTCCCCCAGACAGGTGCGCTAACCAGGCTGCGCCACGCCCCGCGACTTACGAGAGGATTTATCTACCAGCTAGTCGGCGCAGATACGTATCAGATCCTGAAGACCTTGCTTGATTTTTCGTAGGGTCTCCGGCGCGATCTCGGGCGGCGCTGGGGGCGGCACGGGCACCGGCCCCTCGTCGCGCCCCTCGCCGCGCAGGCGCGAGCGGGCGCCTTCGATGGTGTAGCGCTTGTCGTACAGCAGGTGCCGGATCTTCAGCAGCAGCTCGACGTCGGTGCGCCGGTACAGACGCTGCTGCGACTTCGTCTTCTGCGGACGCAGCGACTTGAACTCGGTCTCCCAGTAGCGCAGCACGTACGGCTTGACGCCCACCAGACGCGCCGACTCGCCGATCTTGAAGAAGGCCTTGTCGGGGATCCCAGAAACGTCGGTCGGCGTCGCCTTGCGCGGCACTCGCCGCCTACCCGTTGAGGACGTTCTTCAGGACCTGGCTGGGCTTGAAGGTCAGGACGCGGCGGGCGCTGATCGTGATCTCCTGGCCGGTCTGCGGGTTCCGCCCGGCGCGCGCGTTCTTGTCGCGCACGACGAAGTTCCCGAACCCCGAGATCTTGATCTTCTCGCCCCGCTCGAGCGTCTCTTTGATCGTGTCGAAGACGGTCTCGACGATCTCGGCGGCCTCCTTCTTCGAGAATCCGCCAACCTTCTCGTAGACGTTCTCAACGATGTCGGCCTTCGTCATGACCGCCTGCTTCTATACCATCGAAGCGGGTGCGCTGAAAAGTATCGAAATTATTGAAGGACGCTACTGGCGCAAGACGACCGAAGGGGCGGTCTTCAGGCGGGCGACCACCCCGGCATGCGCCGCGTCGACCTCCGCGTCGGTGAGCGTCCGGTCGTCGGCCCGGTAGGTCAGCGTCCAGAGCATGCCCTTCTTTCCGGCCGGGACGTACCGCCGGTCGCGGTAGTCCTCGAGGACGGCCAGCTCGCGCAGCAAGGGCTCGCTGCCGGACGACATGAGGCCGCGCTGTTCGTCGGCCGTGACGGTCACGTCGATCCAGAACGAGATGTCTCGGGTCGAGGCCGGGTACCGCGGCGGTGGCACACTGCGGATGGGACCGCGGGCGCCCAGAGCGCCCTCGAGGGCGATCTCGACGTAGAACGCCGGGACGTCCAGCCCCAGCCGCTTGCGCAGCCCGGGGTGAATCTCCCCCGCGCGACCGATCACCGGATCCGCTGGACCGTCGCCGAGCCGGATCTCCGCGCCGGCGCCCGGGTGCAACAGGCTGCGCTCGCCGGCGGCCCGGAAGCGCGGTTCGGGGGCTCCCAGCGCGCGCAACAGCTCCAGGGCCACTTCCTTGAGGTCGTAAAAGTCGACCGGCTCCGTGCGCCGCAACCAGTCCGGCCGATGCCCGAGCAGGATCGCCGCCGCGAACGTCGTCTCGACCGGCGCGTCCTTGGGATCGGCAGCCCGGCGGACGACCGGGCCGACCTCGAAGAGACCGACGTCCGGCACGCTGCGCGCCAGGTTGCGGCGCGCCGCATCGACGAGGCCCGGCAGCAGCGACGTGCGCATCACTTCGTAGTCGGCGGAGATCGGATTCTTGACGGCGATGCCGTCGTCCAGCGGGGCGCCCAGCGCCGTCAGCCAGCCGCGCGGGACGAACCCCCAGCTGACGATCTCGGTCAGGCCCAGCGCCGCCAGCGTCTGCCGGGCGTGGTCGGCCGTCGACTCGGGACTGGGCGCCGGCGCGCCGCTGCCGTGGGGGAGCCGCGCGGGCGCGCGCTCGTACCCGACCAGGCGCATCACCTCCTCGACCAGGTCCTCCTCGATCGAGATGTCGGGCCGGAAGGTCGGAACCTTGGCGATCAGCTTGTCTCTGCCGTCCGGGCTGGTGGCGATCCCGATCGCCGAGAGCTTGCCGGCCGCCGTCTCCAGCGGGATCTCGAAGCCGGCCAGGCGCGCCAGGCCGTGCGCGGAGAGCGTCACGGGGCGCGGGTGCGCCTGCTGCGGGTATCGGTCGATCCCCTCCCCCGCGACCGCGCCGCCGCCAAGCCGCGCGAGCATCGCGGCCGCGCGCTTGCTGGCGTACGGGATTCCATTCGGATCGACGCCGCGCTCGAAGCGGTGCGACGCCTCGCTGCGCAGGCCCAGCCGCTTGGACGTGCGACGAACCGAACGCGGGTCGAACGTCGCAACCTCCAGCAGGACGGCGGTCGTCCCGTCGGAGACCTCGCTCTCGGCGCCGCCCATCACGCCCGCCAGCGCGATCGGGCCGCTGCCGTCGGCGATGACGATGTCCGACTCTTGCAGCGGGCGCTCGACACCGTCCAGCGTCTTCATCTTTTCGGCGCGCCCGGCGCGCCGGACCTGCACCGCGCCACGCAAGCGATCCAGGTCGAATGCGTGCAGCGGGTGGCCCGTCTCCAGCATCACGTAGTTCGTGACGTCGACCAGGTTCGAAATCGCGCGGACCCCGCAGGCCGCCAGGCGCACGCGCATCGGCAGCGGGCTGGGCCCGACCTTCAAGTTCAGGATGAAGCGCGCCGCGTAGCGCGGGCACGCCGCCGGGTCGCGGATGTCGACGTCGATGCCCCGCCCCTGGGGCAGCGCGATGTGCGCAACCTCTTCGGGCGCCGGCAGGCGCCAGGTCGTCTCGAACAGCGCCGCCACCTCGCGCGCGATGCCGGCGTGCGACAGCGCGTCCGGGCGGTTCGGCGTGACGTTGACCTCCAGGACCTCGTCGAGCAGGCCAATGTGGCGGGCCAGGTCAGCACCCACGGGCGCGTCGGGCGGCAGGATCAGGATCCCGGCGGTGTCCTCGCCGATCCCCAGCTCGACCTCGCTGCAGAGCATGCCCGGCGAGCTGACGCCCCGGATGTCGCGCCGGTCCAGCGTGCGGCCGCCCGGCAGCGTGGCGCCGGGGGGCGCCCAGGCGACCTTGCCGCCTGCTGCCGGCACGTTGGGGGCGCCGCAGACGACCTCTTCCTCGGCGCCGCCCGCGACGACCCGCACCACGGACAGTGTATCGGCGCCCGGGTGGGGCCGCTTGCCGCGCACCTCGGCGACGACGACGCCCGACAGGTCACGCCCGCGGCGCTCGATCGATTCGACCTCGAGGCCGGCCAGCGACAGCTTCTCCGAGACGCTATCGGCCGTGACCCCGGGCTTGAGGTCGACCAGCTCGCGCAGCCAGTTGAAGGAGATCTTCACAGGTACCTCTCAACTCACCGAAACTGCGCCAGAAAACGGACGTCGTGCTCGTAGAACGAGCGCAGATCGTCGACGCCGTACTTCAGCATCGCCATGCGCGAGAGGCCCACGCCGAACGCGAACCCCGAGACGGCCTGCGGGTCGTACCCGACGGCCCGGAACACGTTGGGGTGCACCATTCCGGCGCCGCCGATCTCGATCCAGCCGCTGCCCCTGCACAGGCGGCACGTCCGGGCGGTCACCTTGCGCCCGCCGTCGCAGAGATAGCAGGCGGCGTCCACCTCGGCCGAGGGCTCCGTGAACGGGAAATAGCTGGGGCGCAGGCGGATGCCCAGCCCCGGGCCGAAGAACCGGTGCACGAAGTGCAGCAGCGTCCCCTTGAGCTCCGCGAACGAGACCTGCCGGTCGACCAGCAGCCCCTCCATCTGCGGGAACATCGGGGTGTGGGTCGCGTCGTCGTCGCGGCGGAACACGTTGCCCGGGGCGATGATCCGGACCGGCGGCGGGCCCGCCAGCATCGTGCGGATCTGAACGGGCGACGTGTGCGAGCGCAGGATGCGTCCCCCCTCGACGAAGAACGTGTCCTGCATGTCGCGCGCGGGGTGATCCGGCGGCGTGTTCAGCGCGTCGAAGTTGTTCCACTCCGTCTCGATCCACGGCCCAGTTCGGACCTCGAAGCCCAGCCCCAGGAAGATCTGCTCGATCTCGCGGCGGACCAGCGTCAGCGGGTGCAGCGTGCCCAGCGGTCGGCCGCGCCCCGGCAGCGTGACGTCGATGACCCGCGCCAGGTCTTCGGCCAGCTCGGCCTGGTCCAGCGCCTCCAGGCGCGCCGAGACAGCGCCTTCGATGCCGGTCTTGGCGCGGTTGGCGGCTTGCCCGACGGCAGGCCGCTCCGTGGGCGGCAAGCGCCCCAGAGCCTTCATCAGCTCGGAGACCTTGCCGGTGCGGCCCAGGTAACGGGCCTGCGCCAGGCGGATCTCCTGCTCGGACGCCAAGCCGCCGATCTCGGCGGCGAACTCTCCCGCCAAGCGGTCGAGCTCGGCGATCAGGTCAGCCCCGACCGGCTTCGTCTCCGCGCTGGCCACGCGTCTTGTCCGCGGGTCAGACCGGGCGGGCCGGCCGCTAGGCGGCGGCCTGCGCGGTCTCGACGACCTTCTTGAAGGCGGCGGGGTCGCTGATCGCCAGGTCCGAAAGGATCTTGCGGTCCAGCGCCACGTTGGCCTTGTCCAGCGCCGCGATCAGCTTGGAGTACGAGACCCCGTGCTCGCGGGCGGCGGCGTTGATGCGAACGATCCACAAACCGCGGAAGTCGGGCTTGCGCTTGCGCCGGTGAAACAGCGCGTACCGCCATTTGCGATGGACGGCTTCGATTGCCGCCTTCCAGAGCTTGGACCGACCGCCACGGAAGCCCTTCGCGTGCTTCCGGATGCGGTTGCGGCGTTGACGAGACTTATATCCACCTTTTGCGCGGGGCATGACCGTTTCCTGTTAGGCGTAAGGGAGCATCGCTTTGATCTGATGCTCTTGCGTCTTGCTGATGTAGCCGCCGCGGCGCAGTCTGCGCTTCGCGGAGGTCGTCTTCGAGGTCAGGTTGTGGCGCAGATAAGCTTTCTTCCGCTTGACGCGCCCGTTGGCGGTCAGCTTGAAGCGCTTCTTCGCGCTGCTGTTCGACTTCATCTTGATCTTGGCCATGACGAGAGGCGCGGAAGTATATCGATCTCGAACCTTTGGGCAAGGAAATCCGCATCAGGTCTGCTGGGCCCCCAGATATGTTGTGCTTCGTTTTTTGTATGTGTGT
>JBJMQQ010000253.1:0-7399 GCA_045802645.1 Polyangia bacterium | reverse complement strand
TCGCGCGCCTTCGCCAGAGCGAACTATTGTGACGGGCCGGCTTCACGCGCACCTCGGGCCCCCTCATTCAGAGCTCGGCGGCCGGGGCCGGCGGCTGAAGGTGTACTGGGCCCCGGCGATGACGCGGACGCCCGGCGTCCCTGCCCCGTTCGTCAGACCGTGGCCCAGGCCCAGCGTGAAGGTCCAGTCCGGCTTGGGGGTCCAGTGGCCGCCGACCAGGACCTCCAGCGGGGTGCCGCTGCGCAAGGCCACCGCGCCCCTGGACAGCGTGTGGCTCCATGTCAGCTCCGGTCCGACCAGCCACTGCGGGCGCGGCCGCCAGCCGCCGGCGAGGGCGCCGTCGATCTCCGTCCCCGGCGCGAGGTCACAGTGGCAGCCGTCCGACGGGCGGACCTGAACGCCGACGCGCGTCGCCCACGCGAACTGACGGCGCTCGCCGGCCACGGAGAGGCGCGGCCACCAGCGCAGGCCGCCGTCGCCCGTGAAAGCGGCGGTGCGCCCCGTCGGCAGAAACAGCTGCATCCCGACGGCCGCCACCACCAGGCGGTCCGGACGTTGATAGACGATGCCGTCCACACCCAGTCGAATGTCACCCAGCGCCGCCCCGTCGGGCGGCTGGTACGTCGCGGTGCCGAGCATCGTCCCCTCCCCGCTGTTCACCAGCGCAACCGGCAAGCTCAAGTCGACGCGCACCCGGTTCCACAGCAGCAGCGCGGCCTCGAGGTGCGCGAACATCTGATCGCGAACCAGCGGCGCGATCGCGTGCCCCTGGGCGTCGTACACGATCAGCGGCTTCCACGCGAAGTCGCTCACCAGCGCGAACACGGGCTTCAGGTGGCCCTCGAACCGCAGCGAGTCGGCGGTCATCCAGGCACTGTCCGCGCCCGCCGGCTCGAAGCGGTTGACGGCGAACCCACTGACGGTTTGAGCGGCGGCGCCGCTGGGCGCCACGCCGGACGCGAGCACGATCGCGACGCCGACGAAAGCCGCCCGTGAAAGCACCGCTCGTCGATATCGGCTGGTTCGCCGCGGGGGGTGAGCCCAAGCGTGCGCTTCAGCTCGCAACCACACCCGCCGACCGGTAGGACCACCATGACAAAGGCGTGGTGGATCGCCGTGGGAAGTGTGATCGTGGCGGGCTGCGGCGGCGGCTCCGGACACTTGAGCGGCACGGGCGGAACGGTCACGGGAACGGGCGGCACCGTGTCTGGCACGGGCGGCTTCGCCACCGGCGGCACCGGCACAGGCGGCTTCGGTACCGGCGGCACCGGCACCGGCGGCTTCGGCACCGGCGGCACCGTCGCGACCGGCGGCGTCGGCGGCGGCTCACCGGCCCCCTTCGCGCTGATCTCGCCGGTGCAGGGCTCCTCAGCTCAGTCCGGAACACCCACGTTGTCGTGGCAGCCGTCGTCCGGCGCCGCCAGCTACGCGGTCGAGGTCGCCACCTCCGTGCGCTTCGGCAACGACGACGTGTTTCAGAACATCCTCGACGCGCCTGCCACCAGCGTGCTCGTTCCGGCGGGTACGCTGCTCCCCGGCGTCGTCTATTACTGGCGCGTCAGCGCCGAGAACGGCGCCAACTACACCATCGCGACGGGCGCGCCCCAGTGGTTCTCGATCCCGTACCACGTTGCCGGCGCGCACGGCCTGGCCGCCACCAGCGACGGGACCGAGCTGCTGGTCGCCAGCGACGTCAACGACGGCGCCATCGACGTCGTCGATCTGACCACCCACACGGTGGGCGCCATCCCGACCGGCGTCCACAGCCACGCCGTCGGTCTGGCGATCTCCCCCGACGGCCTGCACGCGCTGGTCACGCTGCTCAGCAACGGCGCCGACGGCGTGAACGGCGTCGCGCTGGTCGACCTCCTCACCAACACCCTGGAAGGCGGCGTCGAAGACCCCTGCATCGCGACGACCCTGACGGACGTCGCGTATTTCCCGAACGGCGCGGCAGCCATGCCGGACCTCGGCGGTGACTGCGCCGCCATGGGCCTGACGGCGTTCACCCCGGACCTCGACAACCCGCAGTTCACGTTCACGAACTTCCACGACACCAGCGACCCGTACGGTCTGGCCATCAGCCCGTCCGGCGCGTTCGCGCTGGTCACGATGGCGCTGGACAGCCGCGTCTACCGGGTCCAGTTCGGCGTATCCCTCACCAACATCACGCTGTCCGCGCCGGCGGCCGGCATCGCGATCACCGCCGACGGCACGACGGCCGTCATCGCCGAGAACTCGCTGGATCTCGTCGACCTCGTCACGGGCGCCGTCACGCCGCTGGCCCTCGACCAGGACGTCCCCGGCACCGACTTCCACAACGTCGCCGTCACGCCGGACGACGAGGTTGCCGCCGTCGTCGGAACGGCGTCGATCCAGTTCATCTCGTTGCTCACCGGCCAGGTGCTGGCCGCCTACCCGGCGACCGACGCCGGCAACATCGCGCTTTCGCCGGACGGCACGCTGGCCTACGTCAGCGACACCGCGGGCAGCCGGGTGCGGGTCCTACCGGTTCCGTGACCAGCGGTCACCGCGGGAGATAGGGCCCGCCGGCTCACCCGTCCAGCAAGAACCCGCCGACCTGCCGCCGCCACAGGGTCGCGTACACGCCACCGCGGGCCAGCAACTCCGCGTGGGTTCCGTCCTCGACGACCCGCCCGCCGTCCAGCACCAGCAGCCGATCCAGGTGGGCCAGCGTGGACAGCCGGTGCGCGATCGCAATGACGGTCTTGCCGGCCATCGCCTCGCTGACGCCGGCCTGGATCAACGCCTCGGATTCGCTGTCCAGCGCGGAGGTCGCCTCGTCCAGCACCAGGATGGGCGCGTCCTTCAACAGGGCGCGAGCGATTGCGATCCGCTGGCGCTGCCCGCCCGACAGCTTCACGCCGCGCTCACCGACCAGCGTCTGGTAACCGTCGCGCAAGCCCAGGATGAAGTCGTGCGCGTGGGCTCGCTGCGCGGCGCGGAGCACCTCGCCGTCGGTGGCGTCCGGCCGCCCGTAGCGGATGTTCTCGAGCAGCGTTCGGTGGAACAGCACCACGTCTTGCGGGATGAGGCCGATGGAGCGCCGCAAGCTGGCCTGCGCGACGCCCGCGATGTCCTGCCCGTCGACGCGAATCACCCCGCGCTGGATGTCGTAAAGGCGCATCAGCAGTGTGACCAGCGTCGTCTTGCCGGCGCCCGAATGACCGACGAGGCCGATGCGCTGCCCCGCGGGGATCGTCAGGTCCAGGCCGTCGAACACCGCCTTGCGGTGCTCGTAAGCGAAGCCGACCCCTTCGAAGCGCACCTCACCGCGCGGGACCGTCAGGGCGCTCGCGCCGGGACGGTCGCGGATCTCGCGCGGGACGATCAGCATGTCCAGCGAATCGCGGATGCTCCCGACGATGTCGTACGTCTCGGGTAGCCCGTTCGCCATGTCGAAGACGTTGCGGATCAGCTGGATCATCAGCGTCGAGATCAGCAGAAAGTCGCCGACGGTGATGGCGCCGCGGACCAGCCGCTGCAGCGCCAGCGGCAGCAGCACGGCGTAGATGGCGAAGTTCAGCACCTGCAGGATGACCCGCATCTGCACGAACGCGCGGTACTGGGCCCGCTGCGCCTGGAACGTCTCGGCCACCGAGTCGCCGACGATCTGGTCCTCACGCTCGTGCGCGGCGAAGAAGATGACGTTCTTGATGTTGGTGATCGAGTCGACGATCCGTCCGGTCAGCTGGGCCTTGGCCTCGCTGTGTGCCGCGCCGAACGCGGCGATGCGCCGCCCCATCGTGGTCGTCACGGCCACGTACACGACCAGCCAGACCAGCAAGATGCCCGCGAACGTCGGCTGCGCGCGGAAGAACAGCGCCAGCAGCAGCCCGCACTGGACGACCAGCGGCAGGTAGTCCCAGTTCGTGCGCTCGAAAAGCGTGACGGTCTGTTCCGGCAGCAGCATCGCGCGGTGGGCGACCTTCCCCGTCAGCATGTTGTCGAAGTACGTCGGGCTGTGCCGCTGCGCGTACGTGAAAACCAGCTGCCGCGCTCGCGCCAGCACCGGGATGCGGCTGGAATACGAGCAGTACCAGGCCGCCCACTCGACCACGACGAACACGCCGACCACCGCAAAGAACGACAGCAGCGGCGGCCGCAGCACGGTCCACACGCCCGGCGCGTGCAGGTCCGCGTGCACGGCCGTGTCGATGATGCGCTTCATCGCGTAGAACTGCATCACCGACAGCGCCCGCAGCGACAGCGCGGCCGCCATCATGCAGATCACCGTCACCCGGTGCGGCTGCGCGAACAGCCAGAACAGCCGGACGATCGATCGGGGAAGCTCTTCCGGAACTTCTGTGGCGGTGATGTCGGGGGCTGCCGAGATGCTTCCCTCGGCGGCGGCGGTCGTCATGGGGCGGCAAATATACTGGCCCGAACGCGGTTGTCCCGTCGTTCAGCGCGCGCGACACCCGCGGGGCGTGAAAGTTCCGTCGGAACTGAAGCGTGGGCGGCTTGTCTCTCCGGGGAAGGAGCCTCCCATGCAACACCCCGATCCTCGCCGCGGCACCGTCCGCGGCGGTCATCTCCCGACGCCGCCCGGTGCGCCAATGTCCGCAAGCACCCCGCCCGTGGAGGCAGCGCCCGCGGCCACGATCTGCCTGACCGGGCCCGCGCTGCTGGTTGCAGCGCGCTTCCGCGACATCACGCTGACCACCCGCCTGCTGCGCGCGGATCGACCCGGCCGCTTCACGATCGGCCCCGGACGCGGCGCCGACGCACCCGTGAACCCAGCCTGGCTGAGCAGCGCCGAAGATGAGGCGCCCCACCCGCTGGTGGAACGCACGCCCGGCGGGTTCGTCGTCAGCTTGAGCCCGGCGATGAGCGCGCAGCTCTGGACCGCCCACCAGCGCCTGCCTTTGCGCCCCGACGCGGGGCGCCCCGACGCGCCGCTGGAGTTGCCGGCCGATGCGCACCTGCGGATCCCGTGCGGCGAGGTGATCTTCGAGCTCCGGGCGGCCGAGCTCCCCGGCGCCCTTCCCCGCCCGTGGCTCCCGACGGGATGGCGAGCGGGGCTGCGCTACCCCGCCGGCGTGGCGATGGCGGTGGCGGCACTGATGGGCGTGTTGCGATGGATGCCGCCTGATCAGCGCGCGCTGTCGCTGGACGTCTTCGGTGCGGATCGCCGCCTGGACCGGACGGTGGTGATCCCGCTCGACGTGACGGCGCCGGCCGTCGATCGCGCGGGCGGGTCAGCCTCCTCACCTGCCGCCGCCGGGCCGTCTGGCGAGGCGGGCGCATCCCGGGCACCCCGTCGGGACACGCGCCGCGCGGTGGCGGGTTCCGCCAAGACCGACTCGCGCCAGGCCGCAGCAGCGATCCGCTCGTCCGGCTTGCTCTCGGTGCTGAACGGCAGTCGGTCCGCGGCGGTGGCCGATGTGCTCAACGAAGGTCTCGCGCTGGGCGCGGACGCCCGCGACGTGATTGGTCACCTGGAGGGCGTCACAATCGCCGACGCGTCCGGCGCCGGCGGGCTGGGGAAGGTCGGGACCGGTGCGGCCGCCGCCGGCACGGGAGAAGGGATGATTGGCGGGGACGGCGTCCTCGGAACGCTCGGCCGTGTCGGTCAGCGCGGCGGCAGTGGCCGCTACGGCACCACCGTCGGCTTGCTGGGGACGCGCCCGCCGCACGGCCCCCCCGACATTCTGACCGGCTCCGTATCGGTGCGTGGCTCGCTCGACAAGGAGATCATCCGCCGGACCGTGCGGCGACACCTCAACGAGGTGCGCTACTGCTACGACGGCGCGTTGGCGGCGCACCCCGCGCTGTCCGGCCGGCTGGTCGTGCAGTTCACGATCGCGCCGACCGGTCGGGTGCTCGCGGCGCTGCTCTCCAGCTCGACGCTGGCCAACGTGGCCGTCGAATCGTGCGTGGTGGCGGCCGTGCGCCGGTGGGAGTTCCCCGAGCCGCAGGGGGGTGGGCTCGCCAGCGTCACCTACCCGTTCCAGCTCTCGCGGGCCGGGCAGTGATCACTCGTGCGCCAGCAACAGCTCGTGAATGGCGATCAGCGCCACGACGGGCAGGTCGACGAACCGCAGACCCATCCCCGGCGACCGGGGATCTTCCGGCGTCGGCTCTCCAGAGCGGGTCCAGCGAACCTCGGCGCCGACGGACATCGGGCGGTCCTGCTGCGGCAGTCGCAGCTTGATCGCCAGCCGCGTTCCGACCTGCGGCAGTTTGTCTGTCGCCACGAAGACGCCACCGGCGCCGATGTTCTTGCAAGCAGCCGTAAAAGCGCCCTGTTCGGTCGCTACCTCGACGGGGAGCTCGATGTCAGCTCGTCCCGACCGCCAGGCAAAGTCACGCATGTCTTTTCCTGCCTCTAACGCCAGGAACGTTCACGAAGTTTAGAATTCCCCAAAAGCTCGCGGGCGCCGCAACGCGGCACCTCTTCAACTATGGGGCCTAGTGAACGAGCTGGTTGGCGGTCAGCGCCGCGTACCACTTCGCGGCCATCTTCTGCGACCCCTGGGTATTGGGGTGCACACCGTCGCGCGTGTCGGCGGTGGCGTCGAACCCCGTGTACTGGTCGACGACGATCACGGGCGACTGGGTCGTCGTCTTGCCGGCCGCGAACGTCGTGATCGCCGTGTTCAGCGCCGGGATGGCTGTCGAACAGCTGGCGCACGAGCAGCCCGAGCAAGTCGCGCCCGTCACGTTCATCGGGATGATCTGCGCCAGCAGCACGACGACCGCGGGGTTGGCCGTGCGCAATGCATCGATGACGGTTGCATAGGCGCTGGTGATGCTGGCCGACGACTTGCCGTTCCAGACGTCGTTCGTCCCCCAGTGCATCAACACGACCTGCGGTTTCGCGGAAGCGAACGCTGTCTGCAGGTTGCTCATGTTCGGGCAATACGGGTCGCAGGTGCGCGCGTTCGTGACGTTCGCGGCGACCTCCGTGACCAGCGAGCTGCTGTAGCCCTGGTTGTCGGAATCGAACCCGGTGACGCCGCAGCCGTAGTCCGCCTGCAACGTGCCGACGAAATCGACCTTTCCGGCGTAGGACGGCTGGAGCTGCTGCCACAGGAAGTCGCGCCAGCACGTCGCGCGCGTCACGGAATCGCCGATGGCCATGATGCGCACGGGGCCGGAAGCTCCGCCGGTCCCGGTACCACCAGTGCCCGTCCGGCCGCCGACCCCGCCCGCGCCGCCGGCCCCGCTCGTCAGGGCGCCGCCGCCACCGCCGTGTCCGCCCGAGGCATGACCCGCGCCACCACCGGCGCCGATCGTTCCGCCTGTCGCTGCCCCCGCCGCGCCGCCCGTTGCGGCTCCCGCGCCGCCGGTCGCCGCCGTGCCGCCGGTCGCCGAGCCGCTGCGTCCACCGGACCCCGCCGCGGTCCCGCCCGTCCCACCGGTGGCGACGGCC
>JBJMQQ010000252.1:0-32324 GCA_045802645.1 Polyangia bacterium | reverse complement strand
GTTCCCCGACGCAAACGTGCGCGCCGCCTTGCGCGTCGAAATCCGGGACCGGCTGGTTCCCGAAACCGCTCCCGCCCCAGGCGACTTCGCTCTCGTCTCCGTCGCGTGCGCGGGCGACGATGCCGAGTTGCTGATCGTGCGGCAGGCCGCCGGGAGCCCTGTCCGACGGCTCGTGCCGTTGCGGGACGTCGCGCCGGATGCACGACCGCGCGCCGTCGCGATCGCCGTTGCCGAGTTGCTGCGCGTGGATCTCGCCCGCAACGAGCCGCCGCCGCCACCCGTTCCCCTCGCGATCCCGCGAAAGGTCTTCTTTGCGTTCGACGGCACGCCGTTCGTCGTTGGGCGTTACTTCACCGGGACGAAGACGCGCTGGTTCTCAGGTTCGCAGGTCCGGGTGTCACTCGACAGCGCGACCGATCCAGCCGGCGGCCGGCGATGGGGCTGGGGGCTGGCGCTGGTGTTCGACGTCGACAACCCCGGCACCGGTCCAACTGCGGCCGCGGTTGGGGCGGCCGCGTTGATTCGCCGCGCCGGCGCCGTCATCACGTGGGAGCTGGGACTCGGCGGCCGAATCGGAGAGGCATTGGATGACAGCCTCAACGCGTCGCCGCGGTCGGCCCACTTCTACGGACCGTTCGGGTCGCTGGCCGCCCAGGCGCAGAGTTGGGGCCGTCTCTTTTCGCGCTTCGCTGTCGAGGGCGGCATCGACTCGGGCCCGCTCGGCGGCGGCTGGGCGCGCCTGATCCTCTCGGCCGGCGTGCACTTCTGAACGCGGGCGCGGCGATGCCAGGCCGCCCTCACGGGTCGACCGCGGTCTGCAGCCCTTTCAGCGTCGGCTTGACCGGGACGATCGTCCCGTCGGTGTTGAAGGACATCCGGTCAATGCAGACCTCGCGGTGCGTCCCGTCGCCACCGGGGATCTTGAAACGATGATAGGCAAGGTAGTAGGCGTCGCGCGCAGGGAAGGCGAGCACGGTGCTGCCGCCCGTCGAGAGAATCCCCTGCGTCGGATCCTGCTGCAGGATGGGACCGATGCGCGTGAACGGCCCGGTGGCCGAGGACGCCCGCGCGTACGCGACCTGGTAGCTCGCGTTCCGGGTGTCTCCCTCCGACCACTGGAGGTAGTAGGTGCCGTTCCGCTTGAACATCGCGCTCCCCTCGAGCACGCCGCTGGCGCCGGTGGGCGAGATGTTGGCGGGGGTTCCTGACAAGGAGATCATGTCGGCCCCCAGCTTCACGATGCGCAGGCCGCCGGTGCCGCTTCCGAAGTAGAGATAGCGGGAGCCGTCGTCGTCGAGGAAGAAGAACGGATCGATCGACTGCGGGCCGAACTCGTTGGTCCGGATCAGCGGGTGCCCCAGCGCGTCCTTGAACGGGCCGGCCGGCGAAGCGCTGGTGGCCACCCCGATCTGCTGGGCCGCGCAGAAGTAGAAGTAATAGGTCGCTCCCACGCGCGCGATGGCGGGTGCCCAGGCCCGGTCCGTGGCCCACGTCAGGTCCTTGGGCAGGTCCAGGATGACGCCACGGCTCGTCCAGTCGACGAGGTTGGTCGAGGAGAAGACGCTGAACGACGTCGCGCCCCAGTTCGCGAACCCGTCGGTCGTCGGGTAGATGTAGAAGACACCGTCGAATTCGGCGATGTGCGGATCGGCGGTCAGCCCCGGCAGCACTGGGTTGTGAGTGCCCGGCAGTGAGAGGGCGTCGGCGCCGCCGTCCTTGGGATCGTGGCCGGCGGTGCCGCCCGCGCCCCCGGCCGCTCGCGTCCCGCCGGCGCCGGCCGTCCCGGAATGCGCGCCGGCGCCAGCGGCGCCCCCGGCACCGGCGACACCTCCGGTCGACGTGACGCCGCCCGACCCCTGCGGCGCTCCAGCCGCGCCTCCGGTCGCGTCGCGTCCCCCCGTTCCGGCGCCGCCGGCCGGATGGCCTCCCGTTGCGCCGCCGGCACCCGCCGGCGCGCTGGTGCCGCCGGTGCCCGGCGGGCTGTGGCCGCCCGACGGTGAGCCGCAGGCTCCGGCGAGAAGCGTCGCCGCCAGCAGCGCGAGCCCTGGGCAAGGACGGAGCCCAACCGGAAGAAGAGGGCGCATCTGGCAACCCAGGGTATGCGTGCGCTCGGTTGGTTCATCATCGCCGATCTGGCGCGCCGCGAGATTGCAACGCGGGTTCAGGCGCAGCATCGTAGCTGGATGCCCCGCCCCCCCGTGGCCGCGTTGCTCATCGTTCTCCTGCCGCTGGCCGTGGGCGGTTGCGGCTCCGGCGCGACGGGCGGCGACGCCGGGAGTGAACATTCGGGGTCCGGCGGAACGAACGGTGCGGCGGGCATGAACGCCGGCGGCGGTGGCGGCTCGCCCGCGGGCACCGGCGGCAGGATCGGGGGAACCGGCGGCGGTACTGGCGGCGGTACCGGCGGTGGTACCACGACCGGCGGCGTCAACGGCACGGGCGGCGGCGGTCGCGGCGCTGGTGGCGCAGCGGGCACAGGCCAGGGCGGCGCGACGGGCGGCCGCTCCGGCAACGGCGGCGGGGCGGGGGGCATCACCGGCGCGGCCGGTAATGCGGGCGCCGCCGGTCAGTCCGGCGCGGGCGTCGTCGCGGCCGGCGTGCGCTGGGTCGGCCGCGTCGATCTGACGGACGCGCAGCACCCGCGGTTTTCCTGGTCGGGCACGGGGTTCGTGGCGCGCTTCTCGGGGACCGGGCTGTCGATCCAGATCAGCAACAGCGGCGGAGGCCCCTTCCTGTTCAAGCCCGTCGTCGACGGCACTCCGGGCGCCGTCAAGTCGATCGCCACCGGCCAGCAGACCGCCACCATCGCAAGCGGGCTCGCCGCCGGCATGCACACGGTCGAGCTCTACCGCCAGACCGAGGGGCCGCAAGGCGACTCGCAGCTCATGGCAATCACGATCGCGGGCGGGGCGCTCGTCGCGCCGCCGCCCGCCCCGGCGCGCCTCATCGAGGTGGTCGGCGACTCGATCACGTGCGGCTACGGCACGCTTGGCACGCTGTCAGACAGCGACTGTTTCCCGACGGAGAGTCACTGGGACACCTACGAGGCCGTGGCGGCGCGCGCGCTGGGCGCCGACGTCAGCACGATCGCCATGTCCGGCCAGGGCGCCTACCGGAATTACGGCGGCGACATGAACAACACGCTCCCGACGGTCTACACGCGCGCGCTGACCAACGACACCTCGCCGGCGTGGGACTTTCGCACCCAGCCGCAGGCGGTGATCGTGAACCTGGGGACGAACGACATCAGCAACGGCAAGGGCGACCCGGGGGCGCCCTTCGAGACCGCGTACGCGGGCCTCCTCGCCAGCATTCGCGCGAAAAATCCCGGGGCTCTGATCGTCTGCATCATCGGGCCGTTGCTCAGCGGCACCGACCTGACGACCACACAGGGGCACATCCGCAACTGCGTCAACGCGCGCATCGCGGCCGGCGACCACAACGTGGAGTTCTTCGATCAGATCACCGCTCAAAGCTCCGACAAGGCCGCCTGCCAGTACCACCCGAACCCGGCAGAAAATCAGATCATGGCGACCCAGATCGCCGCCGAGCTGCGCACGCGGTTGGGCTGGTAGCGAATCGGCGAGAGCTTCAGTCGAAGATGGTCGTCGCGTCGGGCGAAAAGGCGCCGGTGACCACGGGGCCGCGTCCGAAGAGCGCGTTCAGGATCGCGCAGCGGTCCGGTTCGATCTGAGGGTCGCAGGTCGTCTGGTCGTCCTGCATCCGTTCGACGGGCACGACGTCGGACGGACGCGGAGCAAGGACACTCGACTCGAACGCCTGCCCGTCGGTCACCTGCGGCGCGGGCTGCTCGTCACGGTGGCACCCGCCGCAGAGGGTTCCACCGCCGGTGCGAACGCTCTCGTAGGCGTCCGCCAGCGCGACCGGGGCGGTCACCGGAAACGCGAGCTGGCCCTTGATCGACCGGACGGGGGTCGTGTACTCCGCCAGCTCCACGAAGGGGCTGCCGTCGCCGGCGGGCACCACCGACATGATGAGGTTGCCCGAAAACACGAACACGCGCGGGTTCAGCGCCCCGCCGACCGAAGCCTGCAAGCTGAACGTGCTGACGACGCCGAGCACGCTCAGCGGACGTTTGAGCGCCGAGAGGAAGCAGTCGAGCGACACGGGCGCACGCCGGGCCAGGAGCGCGTTCGCCAGCGCCACGGCGTCGGCGATCGTTGCCGGCGACGCCAGCGCCGGGTTCGCCGGCGTCGGACACCCGCTGTCCGCCGGAGGCAGCCCGCCGTCCGCGTGGGAGGCCGAAGCATCGGGTTGACTCTGTTCCTGCGGCGCGGCACCGCAGCCCGCGACAAGGAGCACGCTTGCGAGCGCCAGGCGGGCGCACCGAGCTCCGAACACATGAGCCATCGCCGCATAGACAGTAGCAAACCTCGCCCCGCCGCGCCGCTCGACCGGCGGTCGTGTGAATCTCGGGAATTTCTGGCCGGGCTCGCGTTCCTTGCGACGGATGGTCCGCCACGGTCCCCCGTTCCTGGTTGCGGCGATGGCCGCGGTGCTGCTCAGCCGTGCGGCACCTGTGCACGCCGCATCGACCGCGCGTCCTTGCGCGACAGACAGCGGGCGCAACGAAGCCGGCTGCGTGGAGTCCTGCCCGCTGCGGACGAGCTCCGGGGCGCCCTCGGAGCTGTTCGTCGCGAAGCTTCACACGCTCGCTTCTGCCGGCCATCACCTGCGCGGGGCCTCTGCGGCGGCCGCCGTTCCGCACTTCCGAGTGGCTTCGATCCCGTTCGGCAAAGAGGCTGCGGGGCGCTGGAGACAGAACGGCCTGTGGGCCGGGCCATGCGCGGGTCTGAGCGCGGTGTTCCGGGCGACCGCCGCCGACGACAAAGACGCGCACAAGGTCGTCGAGCTCTACGAGCTCCGGTACGGGTCCGAGGTCGCGGCCCGTCGGGTCGGGGCGCTGCTGGCCAACTCTTGGCGCTGGAACGGGCACCCGTTCATCGCCGTGCAACGCGGAGCGAGCGTGATGGTCGCGGAAGGGCACTACGGCGCGTGGGGTGCGGTCGAGGCCGTGGGGGCTCACCTCGCCGGAGCGATCCCCGCCGCGGGCGGACCGCCCGCGCTCGCGTTGTGCGACAAAGGATCGCCGCGCCAGCCGATCTTTCAGGCGGAGGGCCTGGCCGTCCACGTGCTCGGGTTCGCCGCTTCGGGCGAGCTGGCCTGGCTGGAGGCCACGCCCGGGAAGGGCGCCGAGACCGTCTGGACCCTGCACGTGACGAACCTGGTCAACGACCGCGAGCTCGCGGCGCACACCTACCGGACGGCTGCCGCCGGCGCCGACGCCTTTTGCGCCGAGTACCGGGCCGACGCCGGCCAGCTGCTGGCGGATCAAGCCGTGAGCGGCGCCGCCTTCACCGCCTTCGACAAGACGGCGGCCGACGGCGAGCCCCTCGACGTCGTGCTCCGACGCGACTCGTCTGCCCGCACCGAGATCGCCATGGAGGGGCGGCTTGGCACGAAGGTCCTCGGCCGGCTCCCCGCGTCCATGACGTCCGCGCGCACGCTGGGATTCCTGCGCAGCCCCTTCGAAGAGCGCGTCGCCGTGCTGGTCCTGGCCCAGACCGGTCCGACCGGGCGCGCCACGGTTCGGGTGTTCGGCGGGCGCCTGGACAAGCGCTGGCTCCCGCGCTCACCACCGCCGCAGCTGGTTTCGACGGCGGCGCGCTGAGCCGCCGGCGCGCGTGACACCGCGGCCGGTTCGAGGTTGAATCGGACCGAAGACCGCGTGAGCCGCCGCCGGAAGCCCCATCTGCGTTGCGAGGCGTGCCGCATGCACCGCAGCCTCTGCATCTGCGCCCTGTTGCCGCGGCTGGTGACGCGCACGCGGGTCCTGCTGATCATTCACCAGCTGGAGGCCGTGAAGCCGACCAATACCGGCCTGATCGCGGCGCGCTGCCTGGTGAATAGCGCCGTCCTCTACCGCGGGCGCGGTCCCGACGACAAGGTCGATACCACCCGGGACGAGCTCGCGCGCGACGGCGTGACCTCGCTGTTCCTGTTTCCCCACGCGGACGCCACGCCACTCGAGAGCTGGCGGGGACGAAGCGAGCAGATCCAGCTGGTGGTGCCCGACGCGACCTGGAGCCAGGCCGCCCGGATGCGCGGCCGCATGGCGCGCGGGCTTCCTTGCGTTTCGCTTCCGGCGCGCGGGGTCGGTGCCGATCGCCTCCGGGCGGCGCCGCGCCCCGGCCGCATGGCCACGCTGGAAGCCGTGGCGGCCGCGCTGGGCATCCTGGAAGGACCCGAGGTCGACGAGGCCCTGATGCGCGTCTATCGCGTCATGACCGAACGAACGCTGTGGACGAACGGTCGCATCCGCACCGAAGACGTGACCGGCGGCATTCCTGCCGGTGTCCGCTCGCACCTGCCGCTGGGATCGTGAGGGCCGCGGCGTCACGGGCCGCTGCGACACGCAGCAGTTCTGGCCCGTTCGCCCCTTTGCCAGGGACCATGATCTCTTGCGTCCAGGGTCGACGTGCGTTCTTGCTGGCGGTCGCGCTGGTCTCGGGGTGCGGGTACGGGTCGGGTGCGGTCGTCAACGGCACGTCGGGCGCCGGCGGCGGCGCGAACGCGACCGGGGGCTCGCGCGCCAGCGGAGGCAGCACCGGAACGGCGGGCAGCCCTTCACCGACGGGCGGCACGGGCACGGGCGGCGTGGCCGCCGGCAGCGGCGGGTCTGGTGACGCCACTGATGCCGGGACGGGCGGCAGCTCCACGGGCGGCAGCGACGGTCGCGGCGGCTCGACGGGCGCGTCCGGCGGCGCAGGTGGACGGGCGACGACCGGCACCGGCGGCAAGAGCGCAACGGGCGGCAGCACCGGCGGGGGCGGGTCCGTCAGCGACGGGTGGGGGACGCCGGTCAGCGGCGGCCCCACCGGCAGCGGCGTGACCGCGACCGTGACCATCAGCCCGAACACGACGGTCGGCAACATCGGTCCGGACTTCGTCGGGTTCAGCTACGAGAAGACCCACATGACGAACGACTCGCTGACCAGCACGAACAGCAAGCTGGTCGAGCTCTACAAGCTGCTCGGGACGCCGTCGCTCCGCATCGGCGCCAACGACGTCGATCTGACGACCTGGGCTGGGACCGGGGCCGCGCCCACGCAGCCGTCCGGGCAGCCGTTTGCGAAGACCACCAACACGGGCGAGGTCGATCAGCTCTGCAGCTTCTTGACGGCCACCGGCAGCAAGGCGATCTACGGCGTCAACTACAAGGCGGCCAACGTCTCGTCCGCGTCGGCCGAGGCGGCGTACATCATGGGCAAGTGCGGCTCCAGCGTGTACGGCTTCGAGATCGGCAACGAGATCGACAAATACGGAAGCTGGAGCTCCCT
Organism: Polyangia bacterium; assembly: GCA_045802645.1. Classification (GTDB taxonomy): domain Bacteria; phylum Myxococcota_A; class Polyangia; order Fen-1088; family Fen-1088; genus JADGRB01. The sequence continues at coordinate 24,963 of JBJMQQ010000252.1, read as the reverse complement.
GCAATCGCAGTGGGAGTCGTTTGCGGACGCCATCCTGGCGACGCCCGGCGCGCTGCTGATTGGCCCCGCCGCGGCCGGCGGTGACTCCTCGTCGCTGAGTGTCCCTTTTGCAAAGAGCGAGAGCGCGAAGTACGGGAACAAGCTGGTTCTGCTGACCCAGCACTACTACGTTGCAGGCTCGGGGACGACCAGCGCGAACGCTGCGGCCCTGCAGACGATCAAGTCGGACATCGTCAGCATCAGCAACACCATGAATGGCGCGGCAGTGCAGTACAAGATCCGCGACGGCTACCGCTTCGGGGAGTGCAACAGCTTCTACGGCCACGGCCAGATGGGCGTCAGCGACGCGCTGATCTCCGGGCTGTGGGTGCTGGATCTGATGTTCGTCAACGCGCAGAACGGATCCAGCGGCGTGAACCTCCACGGGGGCGAGACCGGCATGGACGGGACGAAGCCGTTCTACTACGAGCCGATCATGGAGAACCAAGGCCTGGTGACCGGTGTGCAGCCGGTCTACTACGGCATGCTGCTGTTCACCCTGGCGGGGACCGGCCCCATGGTCTCGACGGCGGTCAACACCAGCAACGCCAATTTCACGGCGTACGCCATCAAGGCCAGTGGGTTCACCGGGATCGTGCTCGTCAACAAGAGCGGGACCAGCGGGGTCAACGCGACGGTGAGTGTGGGGTCCGCGGTCAGCAGCGCCAGCGCGATCTACTTGCAGGGGACTCCGGCGGGCTCGCTGTCTGCCGCGGCCAGCGCCGTGACGCTGGCGGGGGCGCCGGTGACCACCTCCGGCACCTGGAACCGGAACCCGCCGTTCACCCAGACCGTGTCCGGCAACAGCGTCTCCGTCTACGTTCCCGCAGCGACCGCGGCAGTGGTTCGCGCGTTCCAGTAGCGTCCACCTCGACCGTCCGGCAAGCGCTCTGAAGTCTCTCGACCAGCTGGTCTGAGGGCTGCTAGGGTCGGGCGCGTCGCATGGGCGAGCGGACACGGCGAAGGTGGCTGGTGAGGGGCGTGCTCGCGGTGGTGGCCGCCGGCCCGGCCGTCTCGACGCAAACACGCGCTGCCGAGACGCCGGCGCGCACCGGAGCGGAGGTCTGGGGCGCGGCCTGCGCGGCCTGCCATGGGGCCGACGGCGCCGGTCAGCCGCGCTCGGTCGTCGGCTTCGACGTCCCGCTGCCGGACTTTCGCGACTGCACGTTCGCCACCTCGGAGCCGACGGCGGATTGGTTCGCGGTCGTTCACGAAGGCGGCCCGGTGCGCGCGCTCGATCGGATGATGCCGGCGTTCGGGGGCGCGTTGCGCGACGACGAGCTCGCGCGAGCAGTCGACTACTTGCGCGGTTTTTGCCGCCAGCTGCCGGACTGGCCGCTGGGCGAGCTGAACCTGCCGCGTGCGCTGTTCACGGAGAAGGCGTTCCCCGAAAACGAGGTCGTCCTCACGTCGGCGATCGCCTTGCGCGGCCCGGGCAATGTGATGAACGAGCTGGTGTACGAGCAGCGGCTCGGCGCGCGCGCAATGTTCGAGGTCGGTATCCCCTTCGGGGTCGTGAACCTCACGACAGCGCCGGCGGACATGCCGGGGGCGGCACCCGCGGGGTGGACGGCGGGGCTGGGAGACCTGGGCGCCGCGTTCAAGTACGCGGTCGCCCACAGCGCGCGCACCGGCAGCATCGTCGCGCTGGGCGTGGACGTCTCCGTGCCGACGGGGCGCGCCGACCGCGGTCTGGGCGAGGGGGTGACGGTCGTCGATCCGTTCGTCGCCTACGGGCAGCTGCTGCCCCGGGGCAGCTTCGTGCAGGTGCACGCCGGGGCCGACCTGCCGGTCGACTTCGACGTGGCCAACCCGGACCTGTTCTGGCGGGGGGCGCTGGGGTGGAGTGTCGCCGCGCATCGGTTCGGGCGCATGTTCACGCCGATGGTGGAGGTGCTGGGCGCGCGCGAGCTGCGCGCCAGCGACGCCGCCGTCACGTGGGACCTGGCGCCGCAGCTGCAGGTGACGCTGAGCCGCCGCAAGCACGTGCGGCTGGACGCGGGCGCGCGGGTTCCGGTGAACCGAACGGAGGGGCGTCCGCTGCAGCTTGGCGCGTATCTGCTCTGGGACTGGTACGAAGGGAGCCCGCTCGCGGGCTGGTAGGCATGCGCCACCGCACCGTCCTCATCGTTCTGGCGATGGCCGGCGCCGCAATCGCGGTCGCGCCGGCCCCGGCCGCCGCGCCGCCCGCGCCGCTGTTCGCCGCGGCCGATCGCTGCCTGGCGTGCCACAACGGGATGACCACGCCGTCCGGCGAGGACGTTTCGATCGGCTTCGCGTGGCGGGCGTCCATCATGGCCAACGCCGCGCGGGATCCCTACTGGCAAGCCGCCGTCCGCCGCGAGACCGTCGACCACCGCGACGCCGCCCCCCGCATCGAAGACGAATGCGCCGCCTGTCACATGCCGATGGCGCGCTTTCAAGCGCGCGCCGCCGGGCGGCAGGGGGAAATCTTCACGCACCTCGGTGACCCGCTGGCGATCGACGGCGTGTCGTGCTCGCTGTGCCACCAGCTGCAAAACGGCGGTCCCGGGCTGGAGCACGACGGCGAATTCCGGATCGACACCGCCCGCGCGTGGGGCGACCGGTTGGTCTACGGCCCGTACGACATCCCACAGCCGCGCGCCGAGGTCATGCACAGCGCGACCGGCTTCCGTCCGGCGCGGGCCGCCAACGTCGAGACCTCCGAGCTCTGTTCGACCTGCCACACGCTCTACACGACGCCGCTGGACGCCGGCCCGGACAAGGCGAGCGCGCCGTTCCCGGAGCAGGTGCCGTATCTGGAGTGGCGGGCCAGCGCCTACGTGGGCGAGAAGACCTGCCAGGCCTGCCACATGACGTTCACCGCCGAGGCGGTGCCCGCGTCCAGCGTGCTCGGCGAGCCGCGCCGGCGATTCGCGCGCCACGGATTTCAGGGCGCCAACTTCTTCATGCTCGGCATGCTGGCCCGATACGCGAGCGAGCTGGGCGTCGCGGCGCTGCCGCAGGAGCTGACCGCGTCGCGCCAGCGCACGCTGGAGATGCTGGAGGCGGAGGCCGCGTCGCTGTCGATTGCCCACGCGGAGCTCCGCGACGGTCATCTGGAGGTCGAGGTGGCCGTCACGAACACCGCGGGTCACAAGCTGCCGACCGCGTACCCGTCGCGTCGCGCCTGGCTCCGCTTCGCGGTCACCGACGCAGGTGGCCGGCGGCTGTTCGTCTCCGGCGAGCTGCGCCCCGACGGCAGCATCGTGGGGAACGACAACGACCGGGATCCGCTGGCGTTCGAGCCACACCACCGCGTGATCGACGCGCCGGACCAGGTCCAGATCTACGAATCCATCCTGGGTGACGGGGGCGGCCGCGTGACGACCGGCCTGCTGGCGGCGGTGCGGTACCTGAAGGACAACCGTCTCTTGCCCCGCGGCTTCGACAAGCGCACCGCCCCCGCCGACTGCGCGGTGCGGGGCGACGCGGCCGACGATCCCGACTTCCAGGGGGGCGGCGACCGCGTCATCTACCGCGCCAGCGTCCCGCCGGGCGCCGCAGGACCACTGCGCATCGAGGTCGACCTGCTGTATCAGCCGATCGCCTTCCGGTGGGCCCACAACCTGGACCGGTACGCAGCGGCCCCCGAGGCCGCGCGGTTTGTTCGTTATTACGATGCAATGTCGAGCGGTTCGGCGACCGCCCTGGCCCGGGCCAGCGCCACCGTGAATTCCATTCGTTAGGGCGGAACCATTTGCCCGGGTGGGCCGTTGCCACTCTCAGGCGCGGAAGGGATGATCGCGTTGACGGAGGTGGGCTTTGCCCAACGGAGTCGTCGCGGGAGGTTCAAGGAACCCCCCCAGGGTTCCTGCCTGATCGTAGGATGTGCTCCAGGAATCACGGGTCCGATGGCGGGTCGAGACACGGCTGGCGATGCGGCGCGCCTCATGCGCGAGGCGCTGGCGCATGCCGACGGCCTTCACAACCTGGCCCATCACCTGACCCGCGACGGGGCCCGGGCCGACGACCTGGTTCAGGAGACCTACGCGCGGGCGCTGGGGGCGGCGACCCAGTTTCAGGCGGGGAGCAACCTCAAGGCGTGGTTGTACAGGATCTTGCGCAACACGTTCATCGACCTGCGGCGGCACGAGCATCGCGCGCGCACCGACGGCGGCCTGGACACGGTGTCGGAGAGCGACGGGCCACCCGCGCCGCACGACACCCGGCCGCTGGATCAAGAGCGCGCCGTCGTCGGCCGCGAGCTCGAGGGGGCGCTGCTGACGTTGACCGAGGACGCGCGCATGGCGGTCCTGCTGGACCTGGAGGGGTGGACGGAGTCCGAGATCGCGGACTGCCTGGGCTGCGCTGTCGGGACCGTCAAGTCACGTCTGTTTCGGGCGCGGGAGGCGCTGCGGGAAAGGTTGCGCGAGCATGGCCAATGACCCGGCGATGAGCTGCGACGCGGTCCGGCCGTTGTTGCGCGAGGCCACGCGCGGCGCGCTGGAGCCGGGCGTCCAGGCCGCCGTCGACGCGCACCTGGAGACGTGCGCGGAATGCCGGAAGGTCGCCGCCGAGGAACGCGCGCTCGATCGGGTGCTGATCGAAGGGCTGCCGCAGTACCCGGCGTCGCTTGCGCTGAAGCGGCGGCTGCAGGCGCGTCTGCCGGCCGTGCCCGCCGCGCCGGCTCGCCGCCCGCGCCGCGCGTGGGTCGGCATGGGCGCCGCGCTGGCCGCCTGCGCCGTCGCGCTGCTCGTCGTCGTTCGCCGGCCGGCACCCGGGGCGGATCCGCTGGTCGCCGAAGGGGTGGCCGACCACCTGCGGGTCGTCGCGCGCGAGCGTCCCGTCGACATCGAGAACGGCGGGCCGCACCAGGTTCGCCCCTGGTTCACGGGGCGGCTGGATTTTGCGCTGCCGTCCGTGTTCGGCGGCGACGACGAGTACACGTTGACCGGTGGCGCCGTCGGGTACTACCTGGACCGCAAGTCCGCCGTGCTCGTCTACAAGCGGGGCCTGCACGTCGCCTCGCTGTCGGTCTTCCCGGCGGCCGGGCTGGCCTTCCCGGCGCCCGGCCAGGACGCCGGCGGCGTGCCGGTGGCGGTCCGACAGGAGCGCGGGTTCCGGGTGGTGCTCTGGCGGCAGGGTCAGCTCGGCTACGCGCTGGTGTCGGACCTGGCGCACGACGAGATCCTCGCGCTGGCGACGCGCATTGCGCGCGGCCGCTGATTCCACGGAACGTCACCGGCACGTCCGACGTTCTCGTGTGCGGAGGCTGCACATGACAACCAGATCGAAGCTGTTCCGATTCGCCGACTGGGTCTTGAACCCGCCGCTCGACGGTCCGTCCGCCACCGCGCTCATGCGAATCATGGCGGGCGGGGTCTTCCTGTCGGAGGGGATCCTGAAGTTCGTCTACACGAACCAAGGGGTGGGGCGGTTCACGAAGCTCGGCTTTCCGTTCCCGGACTTCACCGCCTCGTTCGTCGGCGGCCTGGAGATCGTGGGCGGCTGCCTGATGATTGCGGGCCTGCTGACCCGGGCGGCCGCCATCCCGTTCGTCATCGAGATGGTGGTGGCGATCCTGTCGACGAAGGTCTCCTTGTTCCTGGGGACGTCGCCGCTGCCGCTGCCGCCGTCGCCGCCGCGGGTCGGGATCTGGGCCGTGCTGCACGAGACGCGGTCGGACTGGGCGCAGCTGCTGACGTCGCTGTACCTCATCGCCGTCGGGCCGGGGCGCTGGTCGCTGGATGCCTGGCTGCACCGCCGTGCCGCCCCGGCACGCGCGCCCGCCGTTACAATGACGACGTCGTCGGGTCGGTGACCGCGTCGAAGTAGTAGACGCGGCCGTCGAGCGCGCTGGAGCTCGCCGTCGTCACCATGTAGCGGTCGACGCTGGCGTCGTAGCCGATGCCGGACACTGACTGGGTGGGGCCGAAGTAGTACTCCTTGACGATGGAGACGCCGGTGCCCGTGTTCCGGTCCAGGAAGTAGAGCTTCCCCTTCGTCGAACCCACGACCAGGATTCCGTTGTAGTAGAGCGGCGCGGCGGTGATCGGGTCACCCGAGCCGCCGCCGGGCGGCGTGTACGGGTAGGCCGTGTTCCGGAGGCTGTAGCTGCTGGTTCCGCCGGTGAGGACGACGATCGTTCCGCTCTGGGTGCCGAACTGGATCGTGTCGGTGTCGTGGTCGTAGTACGGCGACCCGTTGATGGCGTTCGCGCTGCCGCCTGGATATTTCCAGAGTCCGCCCGACGTCCCGAAGGCTGTCCCCGGGTCGAGAGCCCACAGATTGCCGGCGTCGTCGCCGGCGTAGACCCGCTGGGTTCCGCTCTTGTTGTAGCCGACGACGATGCGCCCGTTGATCGTCCCCATTCCGGCCGTGCTGTTCGTGTCGGTCAGGGAGTTGCCGGCGGTGCTGATCTTCAGCGCGCTGCCGGTGACGCCCATGAAGGCATACGTCGTGTTGCTGACGCTCGCGAGCGTGAGAGCCGCGTTGGTCACCACCGGCGTGACGGCGACCGGCGTGGGGTTGGACTCGTTCGAGATGCCCACCGTCCAGAAGTTCTTGCCGCTGGTGGTGCTTCCCCAGTAGACGTTGTTGGCGTCCATCGCCAGCGGCGTGCTGATCGTGCACGCGCAGTTGAACGGGTTGGTGGTCCACGCCGTTCCCGTGTCCAGCGTCAGCGTCGCCGACGCGCTGTTTCCGATGGTGGCGCTGTCGACGAGCCGGTAGACCTTGCCGGCGCTGGTCGCCACGAACACGTAATGCTTCGAGCTGATGGTCGTCCACTGCGGCGTGCCGGTGATCGTCTCGCCGGACGTGGGCACCGTCCAGGAGTAGAGCGGGTTTCCGAGCTCGTCGCGTACATAGATGACGTCGGTGTTGCTGCCCGACGCGTTGTGAAACGCCACGTACGTCGAGTAGTACGTGAACGTGTTCCAGTCGAAAGCGGCGGTCGGGAAGCCGATGATGTTCCCGGCCGTGTCGTCCGCGACGGCGCGGATGAACTCGACGACGGCGCCGTTGGTGCTGGGGTTGTCCCCCACGCCGTCCGGGGTCGAGGCGCCCAAGGCGTTGAGCTTGTCGTCGTCGCTCTTCGTCGCGTCGCAGCTCGTCAAGTTGCCGCACGTCGCGCCGCCGAACAACACCCGCGTTTCCGCTCCGTCGCCGGTGCCATTGCCCGCCAGCAGTACGGTGCCGGTCGTCGTCAGCGCGACGTTCTTGTCGAACGTGCAGCCGCTGGACATCAGGTACAGGTTCGCCGATTTGATCGACAGGAACTGGGCGCCGGTTCCGCTGCTGAACGCAACGTTGTCGAATTTCGTGAACACGGGCACGGACGATGTGCTGGAGCCAATCGCCATACCCCCGTTCGTGTTCTTGACCGCCAGCCCGCTGATGTTCAGCGTCGGCGTGGCGCTGGCCGTGGAACCGACGGTGAAGGTGTAGTACGTCGACGACGCGCCCCCGCTCTTGATGGTGGCGCCGGTGCTGGAGGCGTTCAAGGTGCCGTCGATCGTCAACGTCGTGCCGCTGCCCATCGCGAGCGTCCCGCCGCTGGTGGCCATGGTCAGCGTCCCCGTCGACTGGAAAGTGGCGCCGCCCTTCAAGTACACGGTTCCCGAACCGACCGTCAGCGTCCCCGCCGACACGGTGGCCAAGGTCGCCGTGCTGTTCGCCGCCGTCAGGTTGAACGTCGAGGTCGAGAGCGACCCGCTGTCCAGTGCGAACGCTCCGTCCAGCGTCGCGTTGCCGGCCAGCGTGAACGTCGAGGTTCCGCCCGTGCCCGGGTAGCGGCCCGCAGCCAGGCTGGCGACCTGGGTGGCCGTCAATGGCGTGCTGTAGATGCGGACGTCGTCGAGCTTGCCGTTGAAGAACTCGTGCGCCCCGTCGTAGGTGCTGAAGTAGATGACGGTTGGCGTGCTGTCATACGGCGCCACCGTGGTGGTCGTCGGCGTCCCGCCGTCCACATAGAGTTTCCGGGTCGTTCCGTCGGATGTGTACGCGATGTGGTGCCACCCCGAGGAGGGCGTCGAGCTGGCGGTCAACATGTTGTTGCCGCCGTTGCTCCATATCGACAGCGTCTGGTCGTTCCAGAGTCCAATCTGCAGGTAGGCGCCGCCGCCGCTCAGGACCACCATGTCCTGGGTCGTTCCGGTGGACGCGGAGACCGACGGCCAGTAGGCCCAGAAGCTGATGGTCATGGCCGAGGCCAGGTTCGGGAGGTTGGTCGTGCCCGCCGACCCGTACGACGTCGTACCGTTGAGGCTGATGGCGGCGGGATCGTCGTACCCGAGCGACGGCAGGCTGCTGGTGACCCACGACGTGCTCCCGCTCAGCGTTCCCGTGTTGCCGCTGCCGCTGTAATCCCGGAACGTCGTCCCCTGGGCGCTGTCGAATTTCCAGTACCCGACCAGGCTGGTCTCGCTCGTGTCCTCGACGCGCAAGGCTCCCGCGGTGATGGCCGGCAGCGTCGCGTTCGCGGCGCCGTCGATGATCAGGCTGGATCCCGTGCTGGTGAAGGTGCCGCTGGTCTTGACGAGACTGCCGGCGCGGACCGTGTACCCCGATGTGTTCAGGGTTCCGGCCGTCAACGTCAAGGCCCCGCCCGAGACCGACAGGCGGTCATTGAGGGCCCACGTGTTTCCCGAGCTGTTGACGGTCAGAGCGCCGAAGTCCTGCCCGGCCGAACGGATCGCGTAGCTGCCCGAGCCGTTGAACGTGACCGTGCCCGTGCCGACGAACATGCCCCCGAGGTTCCACCAGTCATGGCCCACCGTCAGATTGTTGCTGTCCGCGGCCAGCGTCCCCGAAGCAATGGTCAGGTCGCCCAAGATGATGGGCGAGCCGGTCATGTTTTGGGTTCCGGCGCCGGTTCCGGGTTGATAGCCGGACGCCAGCGCGGCGATCTGGGCCGTGGTGAGCGCCCGGTTGTAAATCCGGACTTCGTCGATCTTGCCCGTGAAATCGTAGATGGTCTGACCGTTCCCATGCCGGCCGATCGAGAGGCTGCGCGAGCCTGCCAGGGTGTACGAGATGGCTGCGGTGTCGGCGTTCGAGGCGACGGAGGACCCGTCGAAGTAGATCGTCATCCCGGTGGTCGCGATGACACAGGCCAAGTGGTGCCAGCCTCCGTTCAGGGCTGTCGCCACGGTCGCGTTGAGGTTGACCCATGTCGAGCCGGTGTACTTGGCGCAGTTGGCGCCGGTGGGCGTCAGACGAAGGACGTAGCTATCCCCGGCGCTGATGATCTCGCCGCCGGAGCTGTCGGTCGTCGTGGCGCTGTACCAGCCGCTCAAGGTGATCGGCAGAGGGACCTGGACGCTGGTGGGCAAAGTGGTCAGCGCCGCGTCCGTCGTTGCGCCGGAAAGCTGCAAGCTCTTCGCGTCAGCGAAGGCCAGCGTGGCGGTGGTCGCCGACGAGGTCGCCGAGTTCTGCCAGGTGAGGTTGTTGCCGTAACCGGAGTAGTCGGTCGCCGGCGACGCGGACTCGTCGAGGGGCCAATAGCCGACGAGGCCGTCGTTGATGGTCAGGTTGTTGAAGGTGGCGCCGTTCGTGGCGAAGGTCTGGGTCGTCGTGGAGGTCAGCATGACCTGACCGCCGTTCGCATTGAAGGTGCCGCCGGTCTTGTTGAACGCGCCGCCGATTGCCAGCAGGCCGCTGTTCGCGGTGAAGGTGCCCGCGGATTGCGTGTAGCTGCCCGTGAGCGTGAGGGGGATGGCGCTGCTGTCCGCGACCGACCAGCTTCCCGTTCCGCTGATCGTCAGGCCGGCCGGCGGGTCGCCGGCGAACAAGAGCGAGCTCCCGGTGCCGGTGCCGTTGAAGGTGACGGTGCCGGTGCCGGTGAAGATGCCGTAGTTCCACCAGCTGCCGCGGACGGAGAAGCTGTTGGTGCCCGCCGCCAATGTCCCGGAAGCGATCGTGAGGTCGCCCGAAATCGTCGGCGAACCGCTCAAGGTCTGGACGGCGACGCCGGTCCCGGGCTCAGCCCCGGAGGCCAGCGTGGCGATGTCTGCTGCGGACAGGACGCGGTTGTAGACCCGGACGTCGTCGAGAGAGCCGTTGAAGAGCTCGTTCGCGGCGTTGTAGGTTCCGAGGTAGGCGGCTGTGACGGCGCCCGTTTGATTGGTGGCTGTGGCGGTGGTCGCGATGCCGTCGACGTAGACAGTTTGGTGGCTCGCCCCGTCGTACGTATACGCGATGTGATGCCAGTTGCCGGCGCTAGGCGCCGTGGCGGAGATGAGGGAGGTTCCGCCGATGCTGGTGACCTTTACGGTTCCAGTTTGTATTTTCAACTGTACGCCGGTGCTGGCGGCGCCCTTGAGCACGATCATGTCGCCGTTTTGGGTGGTATTGGCGGGCTTGGCCCACAGGCTGATGGTCTGGGCCGCGTTCGTCGCGGGGAGGTTGCTCGCACCCAGCGTCACGTAGCCAGCCGTACCGTCGAGGGAGATGGACCCGGAGTCGGCGAAGTCCATTCCCGTTGGTGCGTCGGTTTGCCACGTCGTACCGCTCGCCGAGGTGGTGCCGGTGTTCGCGTAGCCGGACGCGTCCGTCGCCGTCGTATTCAGGGCGCCGGAGTCGTCCAGCTTCCAGTAGCCCACGAGGCCGTCGTTGATCACCAGGTTGTTGAACGACGTCGATCCGGCCGTCGTGAACGTGCGGCTGGTGGTCGACGTCAGCATCACGGTGCCGCCGTTGTTGGCGAACGTACCGGCGGTCTTGTTGAACGTGCCTCCGATGGTGAGCAGCCCGTTCGCGGTGAAAGTTCCGTTGCTCTGTGTGAAGTCGCCGCTGACCGTAACGGTGGCGCCGGAGGCGATCGTGATGGGGACGTTCGCCGAGATGCTGATTCCGCCCACCGGTACCGCCCCCGTGATCGAGCAAGCGCTGGTAGAGAGGTTGAATGTCGCGACGTCGTTCGGCCCGGGAGCAGTGCCGCCGACCCAGTTCAACCCGAGGCTCCAGGCACTGCTGATCGCCCCGCTCCATGTGATCGCGGCCGCCCGGGCAGCCCCGGGCGCGGCGGCGACCAGCCATGCGGCGAGGGCGAACCCCCACCGCATGGCCAGGACTCTCGGTCGAGTCATTCGCTGCTTCATCTCGTCCGGCCGTCTCGCCTACTGGTTGACGGACGCTTTCACGCCAGTTTCGAGGTAACTGGACGCGGAGCAGTCCTGGGTCTGGTCCGGCTGCGCGGCGCAGCTCTGCGGAACGCTGTTCTGCACGGTGTACGGGGTCAGCGGCAGCACGGGGAAGGCCTGCAGGTTGGTGCCGGCCGCGTCGGTGACGTTGAGGTTCATGGTGAGGCTCCCGCTGAACGGGTGGCGCGGCGCGTAGACCGTGCTGCTGCCGTTGTTCCAGGTGTACCCGTTGGTGCAGTCCGGCATCGCGGCGGTCTGCTGGCAGACGCCGTCAGAGTGATAGGTGACGTCACCGGCGAACTCGGACAGGGTGACGCTGGTCGCGGGCGCGCCGTTCACGTTGCCGGTGCAGATCGTGATCCAGTTGAACCCCGTGGTGTCGACACCGGCGCCGCACGTGCCGCTGGTCGGGTTGGAAGAGCCGGCCGGCAGGTTGGCGAGGTTGATCATCGACCAGGTGTCGCCACCGGACGTCGCGGTCGTCGACACGCTGGCCAGCGGGAAGGTCACGGCCGTCCCCCAGCTTCCGTTCAACGACGCCGATTGCAGCGCGCCACTGAACGTGTCGTTCTCCTGGTAAACGACGTTGCCGCTGGTGTCGAGCACCTGGGTCGTGTTGCTGCCAGAGAACGTGGCGTCGTAGGCGCTGGCCGAGAACAGGAACTGGGGAGCCGTCGTCACGGTCGCGTCGGCTCCGTTGTTGCGCATGTCGTAGTCGCCGGGGACGACGTTGGCGACGGCGACGTGCAGCTGATGCTGTCCCGCCGTCGTGAAGGTGGCCGTGAAGTGGCAGGTCACGACGCTGCCCGCGTCCACCCAGATTCCCGCGACCTGATCGACCACCGCGCCGTCAGCCGACAGGATGCAGTCGGCGGTGGCACCCAGGTCGCCCATCATCTCGCGGACGGTCGCCGCGATCGAGGTCGGCAGGCCCATGCTGGCGGAGGCCGGCACGTCGATGTGGCCGACCGCCAGGTCCGGGCGGTATTGGACGGTGTCGTCGACGGACACGTGATCGCTGCCGCGGCCGATGCCGCTGATGTCGGCGCTGACCGTGAGCGGCTGGCCATGCACCTGGCGGCCGACGGGCGTCGTGAAACGCGGGCCGGCGGGCTTCGGCTTGAAGGTCATGTCGTCGTGGTGCTTCTTGTCCGCGTGGGAGACCCGCACATCGAGACGATCGATGGCGCCTTTCGGGACCGATCCGTCGTCGAAGGTGCCGGTCGTCGCTTCGAGGACCGCGTTTCCGTTGACGTCCACCAGCGTTCGCACGGCCAGGTCGGCGTTTGAGCCGTGGCCGCGATGGAAGATGTGCCGGTGTCGGTAGTGTTCACAGCGTTTGTGGAAGTGATGGTCACGGTCGTGGTCCGGGTCGTGGGGCATGCCGCACGCCGCGTCGGGGATCCCTTTGAATCCGCCAGGTGGATCCGCGTGTGCCGCGCGTGCGCCGCCGAGGAGAGTCGCCGTGGTCGACGCTAAATACAGCGCGAGCCAGCGGCCGCCTCCGTGTCGGGGGCTCTTGTGTTCAGGGGTGTGGGCTGTCTGTCCTTTGCTCGACCTCGTGTCCATGGTTGTCCCTCTCTTGTGGTAACCCGGCCGACTCAGTGAGTCCCGTTGGCTTTGCGTCCCCCGATCGCTCGGGGTTTGCCTTTGTCACAAGCACTTCCTTGCGAAGTACTGTGCTTTGCGGAAGAGAAGCGATGCCGTCGAACGCACCAGATGGGACCGGCAGCCGCGCGCTGATGGCGAGGCGGGTCACGCTGTCTGGGCCGTTGTTGTCGGACGGCTGGCCTTGTGAGGGGCGCACGGGGAAGCCTGGGCGCCCCCCGACGCCTGTTGGTTTCATCGGAGGGCTCCCTCTCCGTCTTGAGAGGATCGCCCGAGAAAATTTTCGTCAGCTGCGCAGGTAATGCGTCAGCAGCTCGACCGCCAGCTTCTTGTGGTCACTCTGCCAGCCCGCCGACGACAGGTCGGTGCGGAACAGGAAGGAGAGGGTGTGGGCGTTGGAGCGGTGGAAGTACGACATCGAGACCATCGCCACGTAAAGGTGCAGCGGGTCGATGTCCGGGCGGATCGAGCCGTCACGCGCGCCGCGGCGAAGCAGCTGCTCGATGAGCGGCATCAGCGGCGAACTGATGATGGGTGTCTTCGCCGAGCTGCGCAGGAAGCGGCCCCCCAGGAGGTTCTCGCCGCTCAGCAACGTGATCAGCTCGGGATGCTCCGAGAAGTGGTGGTCGACGAAGTCGAAGAGCTGCAACAGCCCCTGCAGCGGATCGATCTGATCGACCTGCAGCCGCAGCTCCTCCTGACGCAGGTCGCCGATGACGTGCTCCAGGACGGCGACGTACAGGCGCTCTTTGCCGCCGAAGTAGTGATACAGCATGCGCGCGTTGGCGCGGGCGCGCTGGCAGATGCGATCGACGCGCGCGCCGCTGTAGCCGTGGGCGGCGAACTCCGCAATCGCGGCGCGGAGGATCTTCTCTTTGGTCCGGTCCGCGTCCCTGACTTTGCCGCTCATCGGTGCAGGATGGCGTCCCAGATGATCAGCTTGGCCGCCAACGCCGCAACGGTCAGCAGGAACAGCAGGCGCACGAAGCGATCGCCGCCTTTCACCGCCGCGTGAGCCCCCAGCCACCCGCCGGCCAGGTTCGCGGCGGCCAGCGGCACGCCGATGCGCAGGTCGATGATGCCGCCCCAGAAGAAGATCACCGAGGCTGCCGCGCAGGAGATCAGGTTCACCGGCTTCGTGACGGCGACCGACTCCATCATCGTCAGGCTGAAACAGACGGTGCAGAGGACCGTCATCAAGGTGGTGTATCCGCCCGAGAAGAACCCCCCGTAGATGCCCAGAAGCGTCGCGCCGATGTAGCCGATTCGCCGGCGGGCGGCGCTGGGCGGCGGCGGCTCGGCCTTGCGTTGAAGCGCAATGAAGATGACCAGCGCCGCCATCGAGACCCCGACCACGACCTTCACGACGGTCTCGGGCAGCTTCACCGCGATGAGCGCGCCGATCGCCGACGTGATCGCCGTGATGATCCCCAGCGGCAGCAGCAGCCCCCACTTGAGAATGCCGGCCCGCGCGAAGCGGGCCGTCGCGGAGATCGTCATGAACGTCACCGCGAACATGTTCGTGGCCACCGCCTGGCGCGGCGACATCCCGACCATGATCATGAGCGGGACGTTGATCAGCGAGTTGCCGCCGGTGATCGCGCCGACCGCGCCGGTCACCAGCATGAGGCCGGTCAGGATCGCGATTTGTGTGGAGGACATCTAGACGCCGATTGCCTGCCCGTCCTTACGGGGGTCCGAGCCGCCCCAGAATGCCTCACCCACGCGCTGAATGATCTGCGCGCCGCCAAAAAGAACCGTCGGGGCCTGAGCCATCAGCCGGTGCCCGCGCCGGGCCAGGTCGGCGGCGACCTCCGGCGCGATGCCCGGCTCCAGGCCCACCTCGGCGTGCTCGCTGACGTACCAGCGCGGGGCGTCGCAGGCGGCCTGCGGGTTCTGGCCGTGCATGAAGAGGCGCAGCATCAACTGAACGTGCCCCTGCGGCTGCATGTGGCCGCCCATCACGCCGAACGCCGCGCTGGGGTGGCCACGCTTCGTCACGAAGCCCGGCATGATCGTGTGGTACGGGCGCTTGCGGCCGCCGACGCAATTGGGGTGGCGCGGGTCCAGCGAGAATCCCAGCGCGCGGTTTTGAAGTGCGATGCCCGTCCCCGGCACGACGACGCCCGAGCCGAACCCCAGGTAGTTCGACTGGATGAACGACACCATCCCGCCCGCGGCGTCCGCCGTCGCCAGATACACCGTCCCGTGCTCGGGGACGACCCGCGGTTCGGGCACCTGCGCCCGCGCGGGGTTCACCAGGCGCGCCTGCGCGTCCAGGTAGCCGGGGTCCAGCAGGGACGCCGGGTCCAGCGCCATGGCCTCCGGATCGGCCACCTGGCGGCGGCAGGCCGCGAACGCCAGCTTCATCGCCTCGAGCTGCAGGTGAATGGCGTCGGCGCCGTCGACGGGAAAGCGGCCGACCTTCAACC
Organism: Polyangia bacterium; assembly: GCA_045802645.1. GTDB lineage: Bacteria > Myxococcota_A > Polyangia > Fen-1088 > Fen-1088 > JADGRB01. The sequence continues at coordinate 9,776 of JBJMQQ010000252.1, read as the reverse complement.
GGTCCAGGATGCCCAGCGCCATCAGCGAGGCCAGGCCCTGGCCATTGGGCGGCAGCTCGTGAACCTGAACGCCCGCGAACGGGAGCGAGAGAGGCTCGACCCAGGTCGACCGGTGATCGGCCAGGTCCGTCCCGTCCAGAAGTCCGCCGTCGGTCGCGGCCGCCTCCGCGATGCGCGCGGCCAGCGCGCCCGTGTAGAGGCTCCGCCCCGTGCTGGTGGCGAGCTCTTCCAGCGTCGCGGCGAGATCGGGGTTCCGGAAGATCTCGCCGGCGGCCGGCGCTTGCCCGCCCGGCAGGAACACCCGCGCGAACTCGCCGAACTCGTGGAACAGGGGCGCCTGATCGCGCCACAGCGCGGCGGTCACCGGCGCGACCGGGAACCCTTCGCGCGCGTAGCCAATCGCGGGCGCCAGCAGGTCGGCGAAGGGGCGGGACCCGAACTTGCTCCACAGGGTCGCCCACGCGTGCACCGCGCCCGGGACCGTCACCGAGTCCCAGCCGAGGGCCGGCATCGTCTGCCGGGCGCGGAAGCGCGCCAGCGTGAACCGGGCGGGCGCGCGCCCCGAGCCGTTGAGGCCGTGCAGGCGCTGCCCGTCCCAGACCAGCGCGAACGCGTCGCTGCCGATCCCGTTCATCGTCGGCTCGACGACGGTCAGGACCGCCGCGGCCGCGATGGCGGCGTCGACGGCGTTGCCCCCGGCCGCGAGCACCGCCAGCCCGGCCTGCGCGGCCAGCGGCTGCGAGGTGGCGACCATCTGCCGGCCCATGGTCGGCACGCGCCGCGAAGGATAGGGGAGCTCGACGTCCAGCGACGCCGCCAGGGGCCGCAGAGGCGCGGCGCTCACGTCTCTTGCTCGAGCGCGTGGATGAAGCTGCTCCCGTCGGTGACGAACCCGAAGCACTTCTTGACGTTGAACACCGTGGCCTCGGTGCAGAACGCGGGCGAGGTCGTGGCGCAGCAGTCCTCCAGCAGGATGCAGCCGTAGCCCAGGAAGTTCGCGTCCTGAAGCGTGCACAGCACGCACTGGTCGGTGTTCACGCCCGCGAACAGCAGCGTGCGAACCTGCAGGTTGCGCAGGATGCTGTCGAGCGGCGTGTCCCAGAAGCCGCTGATGCGGTACTTGTCGACGCGCAGGTCCTCGGGGGCCGGTCGCAGCTCGTCGACGACGGCGGCTGCCCAGCTGTCCTTCTGCAGGACCGCCGCGCCCGAGCCGGGCAGGGGGTCGCCGAGCCCGATGCCCGTCCCGGCGGGCTTGTAGAGGTGAATCTGGTTGGGCGGCATGTTCGCCAGGTCCGGCCTGTTCCCCCAGTTGACCCAAACGACCGGCACCCCGGCCCGCCGCAGCCGGGGCAACAGGCGCTGCAGCGGCGCGATGGGCGCCCGATCGGGCCTGTAGTCGACGCCCAGGTGATCGACCCACCCGCCGGGCGCGCAGAAGTCGTTCTGCATGTCGATGATCAGCAGGGCGGTCCGTTCCAGGTCGATCGTCACCTCCTGCGGCGCCGTCGGCAGCCGCAGCGGCCGCGGCGGGGCCAGCGGGACGGACATGTCGACGTGTTCGCGGCTGGCAAGCCAGTGCACGCCGCGGCCCGGGCCCAGCCGACCCGCGCGTTCGGTCTTGGCGGTGGCGTCCTTCATGATGGTCTCTCCTGGGTTTGGCCCAACGCCCGGCAGGCGGTGAGCAGCGCGCGGTCGCTGCCGGGTGGGGCGACCAGCGACACGCCGAACGGGCGCGCCTCGACCTCCGCGGTGGGAAGCGTGAGCTGGCACGCGCCGGTCAGGCTGGCCAGCGCACCCAGGATCAAGCCGCGGCCGGTGACGGCGTCGGTGGCTTCGTCCGCCAGACCGCGGGGTGGGGCGGCGCCGGCGGCCGTCGGCCAGACCAGCCAGGCGTCGTCACCCAGCGCGGCCGACAATGCAGACTCCAGCGCGGCGCGTGCGGGCTCGGCCTCCGCGACGTCGCGCGGGCCGACGGCCAGCGCGCGCGCGACGCGGCCTTCGATGAGGCTGCCAAACCGCGGCCGGTGTTGCGCGATCCAGGCGCCGTGCAGGGCCGCCATCTGTGCGTTCTGCAGCGCGAGATAGGCGGACAGCCACAGGTCGGCCGGGACCGCCGCCTCGAGATCGATCGGCTGCAGCGGCAATCGAAGGCGGTCCGCCAGATCGCGCGCCGCTTCGTCGAACACGACGACCGCCTCGGGATCGAGAAAGCGGGAAAGCGCCGGCGCCGTCAACAGGCGCGCTGGCCGCCCGCGACCGGGCGATGACTCCAGCAGAACGTCGCCCACCGCGGCCAATGTCCGCGCATCGCGCGCGAACCACCCGACGGTGTCGAAGCGCGGCGCCAGCGGCAGCACGCCCTCGGTCGACACGGCGTCGTGGCTGGGCCGGAATCCGTAGAGGCCGCAATGGCCGGCGGGCACGCGCACGGAGCCGCCGGTGTCGGTGCCCAGCGCGAAGTCGCAGCGTTCGCCGGCCACCGCCGCCGCCGATCCGGACGACGACCCACCCGGAACGCGATCCGGGCATCGGCTGTTGACCGGCGTGCCGTAGTGGGCGTTCTCGCCGGTGAGGCTCAGGGCCAGCTCGTCGCTGATCGTCAGTCCGACCAGCGTGGCGCCGGCGTCCAGCAAACGCGCGACGGCGGGCGCCGTGCGCGCGGCGGGGCTGTGCGTCGCCAGCCACGTCGGATTGCCGAAGCAGGCCGTGGCGCCGGCGACGGCGAAGACGTCCTTGGCGGCAAAGGTGAGCCCGGCCAGCGGCCCCGACGGCGCACCCGTCAGGTGGACCCGGTCGTGCTGGCAAAAGCCGCCCGTCTCCGGCGTCAATGTCCCCCCCGCATGAACGGCAAGGTCAGCGCCGCGGGCGGGCGGCTGCGCCGAATGAGGCCCGACACGGCCACCAGCGCCAGCACGTACGGCAGCATGACCAGACCGGCGGTCGGGATCGGAACCCCCAGCGCCGGCAGCACGAACTGCAGCGAGCTGGCGGCGCCGAACAGCAGGCAGGCGCCGAGCACACCGGCCGAGCGCCAGCCCCCCAGGATCACCGCCGTGACCGCCAGATAGCCGGCGCCGTTGGTCATGCCTTCGGTGAACGTGCTGATGGACGCGACCGAGATGAAGACCCCCGCCAGGCCCGCGCAGGCGCCCGCGTAAAGAACGGCCAGCATGCGAATGCGTTCGACGGGGATGCCCGCCTGATCGGCGGCGCGCGGGTTCTCGCCGGCGGCGCGCACCGCCAGCCCGAACGGCGTCCGCGTGACCAGCCACCAGGTGAGGCCCACGATGACGAACGCGGCGTAGACCAGGCCGGTCTGCTGGAACAGCGCCGGGCCGACGAACGGGATCCGGGACACCAGCGGGACGGACAAGGTCCCGAAGGACGGGATCTGTTCGCGCGACAGACCGCCGAAGATCTGGCGGTAGAGGAACGTCGTCGTCCCCAGCGCGAAGATGTTGAAGCCGATCCCGACGACCAGCTGGTTCGCGCGGGCGCGGACGCTGAGCACCGCCTGCACCGCGGACAGGACCAGCGCCGCCCCGACGCCGAACACCAGGCCCACCATGGGATGGCCCGACACCTTGGCACCCAGCGCGCCGGCAAACGCCGCCGAGAGCATCATTCCTTCCAGGCTCAGGTTCAGGACGCCGGCCTTCTCGCTCACCATCTCGCCTGTCGCGGCGAGCAAGAGGGGCGTCGACAGGCGCAACGCCGACGAGATGAACTCCTGCAGCGTCTCTTTCACGTCTTGCTCCGGCGGCCGAGCGCGGCGGCTGTGGCCATGGCCACCACCATCACGCCCTGGCAGATGACGACGACGGCCGACGGCACCGACGCGCTCATCTCCATCGACATCCCGCCCGAACGCAGGCACCCGAACAGCAGCGCGAACGCCACCACCGCCGTCGCCGAACCGCGGGCCAGCAACCCCACGACGAGCCCGTCGAAGCCGAACCCCGACGAGAAGCCGCTGGTCAGGTAGTGCTGGTCGCCCTGGATCATGATCGCGCCGGCCAGGCCGCCCAGCGCCCCGCTGCCAGCCAGCGCGCCGATGAGCAACCGTTCGACCGGCAGCCCGGCCCGGCGGGAGGCCGTCTCGTTCAGCCCCACGGCGCGCAGCTCGAGGCCGACGGCGCTGCGGGCCAGCACGACGCCGATGGCGACGGCGACCAGGAGCTCGATGATGATGCCGACGTGAAGCGGCAGGCCGGAGCCGCCGGTCAGCACGGGCAGCTGCGTGCGCGCCGGAATCTCCAGCGACTCGGGCAGCGTCGCCGAGTCGGTCATCGGCTGCCGCAGAAAATGCACCGACTGCACGGCGCCGTACACGAGCTGCGTCGCGATGAACGTCAGCAGCAGCGTCGTGATCACCTCGTTGCTTCCCCGGCGCGCCTTCAACAGGCCGGCCAGCCCGCCCCACAGCGCGCCCGCCAGCGTGCCGGCCAGCAGCGGGAACAGCACGGCCAGCGGCCCCGGCAGGCGGGCCGCCCCCCACGAGAGCGAGGCCGCCGTCGCGAACATGCCGCCCACGCAGATCTGCCCTTCGCCGCCGACGTTGGTCAGGTTGGCGCGCTCGGCGAGGATGAAGCCGAGGCCGACCAGCGCCAGCGGCACGCCGCGGGTCAGCGAGCCCACCATCGCGTAGGGCGAGCCGCCGACGCCGTCCCAGAACGCCGACAGCGCGTCTTTCAGCGGAACGCCCGTCAACGCGACCAGCAGAAGCCCCAGCGCCAGCGCCCCCACCAGCGCGCCCAGCGGCAAGAGGCGGCTCGCGCTGAGGCGAAGCCGGCGCGGCTTCGGGGCGTCCGCCGCCGCGAGCGACACGGCGTCGGCGATCATGCGGCCGCCGCCTGCTGGCCGGACATCAAGCTGCCGACGGCGTCCTTGTGGTCGGGATGGGCGGGCAGCTCACCGACGATTCGGCCGCGATAGATGACCAGCACGCGATCGGCGACCGCCAGCAGCTCGTCGAGCTCGCTGGAAACCAGCAGCACGCCGGCCCCGCGCGTGCAGGCGCCGCGGATCGCCGTGTACACCGCCTCGACCGCGCCCACGTCGAGGCCACGGGTCGGCTGGGCCGCCAGCAGGAACACCAGCGGGTCCAGCGCCAGCTCGCGCGCCAGCACCACCTTCTGCTGGTTGCCGCCCGACAGGCTGGCCATCGGCGCGTCCGGACCGGCCGCTCGAACGTCGTGCGCCTTCATGCGCTCCTCTGCGTCGCGCGCCATGCGGTCGCGCCGCAGCAGACCGAACCGCCGGTACCGGTCCAGCGACCCCAGCAGCAGGTTTTCGGCGACGCTGAGCTGCAGGTGGCAGCCGACGGCGTGCCGGTCCTCGGGAATGATGCCCACGCCGAGGCGCGACAGCTCGCGCGGGGGCAGGCCGGTAACGTCCTTGCCGCCGATCAACACGCGCCCCTCAGTCGGCGCGCGTAGTCCCGCCAGCACAGCCCCGAGCTGGCTCTGCCCGTTGCCTTCCACGCCGGCCAGGCCGACGATCTCGCCGCGCCGGACGGTCAGTGACAGGTCGACGCGGGTGATGCCGCCCGGGTCCCGCACCACCAACCCGTCGAGGCGCAGCGCCTCTGACGTATCCGCGCTCTCGATGCGCGGCGCCGACTCGAAATTCAAGGGTCGGACCTCGCGCCCGACCATGGCGCTCACCAGCGCCCCCAGGTCGGCGCCGGCCGACATCGTCACCGTCTCGACGACGCGCCCGCGCCGCAGGACCGTCGTGCGGGTGGCGATCTCGGCGATCTCGGCCAGCTTGTGCGTGACCAGCACCAGGCCGCAGCCGCGCGCCGCCAGCCGGCGGCAGATCTCCAGCAGCGCCTTCACCTCGCGCGGCGGCAGCACCGCCGTGGGCTCGTCCAGCACCAGCAGCTGCGGCCCGTCCAGCAGGCAGCGCAGCACCTCGATCCGTTGCCGCTCGCCGACGGACAGGTCCTCGACGGGCCGGTTCAGATCGACCTCCAGCCCGTACTCGTCGCACAGCGCCCGCACCCGCACCGCCATCGCGTCGTGCTTCAACGAATGGCCGGTCGTCCTTCCAAGCAGCATGTTCTCGAGCGCCGTCATGTTGCCCACCAGCGAGAAGTGCTGGTGGATCATGGCGATGCCCGAGGCCAGCGCGTGCGCCGGCCCGGCCGGGTGAAATCGCTGCCCGCCCAGGCGCAGCTGCCCCGTGTCCGGCCGGTGCACGCCGAACACGATGTTGCAGAGCGTGCTCTTCCCGGCGCCGTTTTCGCCCAGCAGGCAGTGGACCTCGCCCGCCTCCACGTGCAGCGTCACGTCTTCCAGGGCGGGGCGTCCGCCGAACTGCTTCGAGATCCCTTCGAGCGCCAGGACCGGGCCCGGGCGCTCACCAACCGCCGCTTCCACGATCAGCTCTCGAGGGTCTTGATTTTCCCGTCGAGGACGTCCTTCTGGATCGCCGTCAGCTTCTTCTTCTCGGCGGGCGTGAGCCCCCCGCACACCTTGAGGTCCGACGCCTGCGGTCCCATCTTGAGGCCGAACGGCTTGAACTCCGGCTTCCACGTTCCCGCGACCAGCTGGTCGATCGCGTACTCGACCTGGAAGCCGACGCCCGTGACGCTGTAGGCGATGTAAAGCGGGTCGGTGCCGCAGCGGTCGGTGTAGCTGCCGATGATGTGCGTGGTCTTCTCGCGCGCGGCCTGTTCCATCCCGCGCAGCCCCAGGTTGAGGATGTGGTAGTGGACGTCGGCGCCCTGCGCGATGGCGGCCAGCGTGGCCTCCTTGGCCTTGGCGACGTCGTCGAAGTCACCCGTGTAGGACTCGAAGTACTTGATCTTCGGGTTCACGTAGCGTGCGCCGTTGCCGAACTCCTTGCCGGCGTTGACGATGGCCGGGATCTCCAGCCCGCCCACGTAGCTGACGGCGCCGTTCTTCGACAGCATGGCCGCCGCGGCCCCCGCCACGAAGGCGATCTCGGCCTGGCGCACGTCGTATTGCGCGACGTTCGGGATCGGGTCGGACTTGTTGCCGCCGACGATCGAGAACTTCACCTTCGGGAACCGCTTGGCGACCTTCACGACGGAGGCCTGGGTCTGCCCGCCGACGCCGATGACCAGGTCGCTCTTCGTGGCCAGCATCGTCAGCGCCTGCTCCATGTCGGCGAACTTCACGTTCTCGACGAACGTCACCTTCACCTTGTCGCCGTTCTTGGCTTCGGCGCGCTTCAGGCCGTCGTAACCGGATTCCATCCAGCCCTTGTCGGTCTTCGAGCCGGGGATGAGCACCCCAACCTTGAGCGGCCCGGCTGCCACGGCCCGCGGCGGCCCGGCGGTCAGCGCGCCCGCGGTCGCCACCAGCACCAAGGCCACTCCCAGTACGACGCGGCGGCTCGCGCCCGGCGTCTTCTTCGTCTCTGGCTGTTGCATCCGGATCCCCCTTAGGTCGCGCCAGTCTAGGGAGGGCGGTGTTACACGGACGTTTCGTGGTCGCTCATTCGATGTAAATATCTGTTTACTTAGTTCGGGCTGCGCGCGCCGCCGGCCCTTGCCCACCGGCGGCGTCCGTGCGAGACGAGCGCATGGCCGCCGCCGAGACCTTGGTACGAGAGCTGTTCGGGCACGCCGGGATCCAGATCGGAGGCGCCGGCCCCGGCGATATCCAGGTCCACGATTCGCGGTTTTATGGACGGGTGGTCCGCGAAGCGTCGATCGGGTTCGGCGAGTCCTACATGGACGGCTGGTGGGACACCGACGCGCTGGACGTCTTGCTCGAGAAGATCATGCGCGGCGGGCTGCGCCAGAAGATGACCGGCAGCGCCCGCATGCGCCTGCTGACCGCCAAGGCGATCGTGCTGAACCTTCAGTCCAAGGCGCGCTCGGGCAAATCCGTCGAGGCGCACTACGACATCGGAAACGACCTTTATACGAAGATGCTCGACCCGCGCATGGTCTACACCTGCGGGTACTGGAAGGGCGCGACCACGCTGGCCGAGGCGCAAGAGGCCAAGCTGGATCTGGTGTGCCGCAAGCTGGGGTTGAAGGCCGGCATGCGCGTCCTGGACCTGGGCTGCGGCTGGGGCGGCTTCGCGGCCTTCGCTGCCGAGCGGTACGGCTGTTCCGTCGTCGGCGTCACCTTGTCGAAAGACCAGCACGCGCTGGGGCGCGAGATGTGGAAGCACCTCGACGTCGATCTGCGCCTCTGCGACTACCGCGACGTCACCGGCACGTTCGATCGCGTCTCGTCGATCGGCATGATGGAGCACGTCGGTCCCAAGAACCACCGCCGCGTGATGGAGGTGGTCCACCGCAGCCTGGCCGACGACGGGATCGCCGTCATTCACACGATCGCCAACAACAAGAGCCGGCGGCACGGCACGCCCTTCGTCGAGAAGTACATCTTCCCGAACGCCGTGGCGCCGTCCCTGGCTCAGCTGGGGCGCGCCATCGAAGGGCTGTTCGTGCTCGAAGATCTGCAGAACATCGGCCCCGACTACGAGCGCACGCTGCTGGCCTGGTGGGAGAACTTCGACCGCGCCTACCCCGAGCTCAAGTCCAAGTACGACCTGCGCTTTTACCGCATGTGGAAGTTCTACCTGCTGGCCGCGGCCGCCGCCTCGCGCGCCCGGGACGGGCAGCTCTACCATCTGGTGCTGACGAAGGTCGGCCGCCGCCAGCCGGATTGCCGGGCCAGCTAACCGACGCCATATTCAGGAGTGAAAGGAGCGAGCCATGCTGTACTGGGGCTTTGGCTTCCTGGCGGTTGGGATTGCTGCCTTCATCGTGGGGTTCGGGTTCGGCGTGCCCGGGTTGGGAATGCTGACGAACGTGGCATTCTTCCTGGGCCTGGCGTTACTGGCCATCGGCGTCACGACGTCCGGCCGGCACCGGCACCACGCGTTCTGGCGGCACGCACACCGCTACTGAAGCGGAATGACCCTCACGCCTCGGCCGCGGAAGCGGTCGGCGTGGGGGCGTTGCCACGGGAGCGCCCGAAGGCGTCCATCGTCCCCCAGGCGCCCGGGATGTCCAGCAGCTCGAGCCTGCGGATCTGCGGGGGCAGGGCCGGGTCGACGATCAGGTGGCGCCCGTCGGAGTCCAGCCCCAGCAGGGTGCGCAATATGAGGAGAGGCGCGCCCGTCGCCCAGGCCTGCGGGCTGCAGGCGGTCGGGTACTCGACGGGGAAGTGGGTGACCTCGCGCGCGTACCCGCCGAAGGCCTCGGGCGGGCGGTGCCCGAAGAGCTCCGTCGCCTCCAACATGGCCAGCGCCAGCCGAGCCGCCGCGGTCGCGTAGCCGCTCTGCCGTAGCCCCCAGGCCGCGATGGCGGTGTCGTGCGGCCAGACCGTCCCGACGTGGTAGCCGATCGGGTTGTAGGACGCCTCGGTGGTGGCCATCGTCCGGATGCCCCAGCCCGAGAACAGCTCCGGGCTCATCAGATGGGTGACGCACTCTTCGGCCTTGTCCGGGTCGGCGATGCCGCTCCAGAGCAGGTGCCCGATGTTCGACGTCAGCGAATCGACCCGCCGCTTCTTGCCGTCCAGCGCCAGCGCGAAGAAGCCCCGGTCGTTCACCCAGAAGTCTCGGTTGAACCGATCCTTCAGCGCGTCGGCCTCGGCCTCGAGCCGCGCCGCCCAGGCCGCCTGCTTGTAGACCTCGCGCGCCAGCCGCGCCACCCGCCGTTTGGCGTCGTAGACGTATCCCTGGATCTCGCACGTCGCGCGCGGCGTGGGCGCGATCGTGCCGTCCCGGAAGGCGATCGAGTCCCACGAGTCCTTCCAGCACTGGTTGTCGAGCCCCGTCTG
>JBJMQQ010000251.1:0-6426 GCA_045802645.1 Polyangia bacterium | reverse complement strand
GTCCGGCATCATCGCCGCGATGAACTTCTTCACGCGGTCGTACTCGCTGCGCGAGTCGATGATCATCTTCTGCACGTCGGACGTGAAGAGATCGCGCACCGTCCGCAGCAGCAGGTCCAGGTCGTTGTAGATCAGCGCCGGACAGCGCCCGCTCTCGGAACGGCGGACCACCTCGTTCCAGAGCTTGATCAGGAACTCCATGTCCGACTTCAGCTCGCGCTCGGACACGCCGTCGGCGACCGTGCGCACGATGAAGCCCGACCCGGGCGGCCGCATGGAATCGACGATCTCGCGCAGGCGCCGCCGCTCCTTGTCGGAGCTGATGCGCCGCGAGATGCCGACGTGGTCGACCGTCGGCATGAACACCAGGTGGCGCCCGGGCAGCGAGACGTAGCGCGTCGTCCGCGCCCCCTTCGTGCTGATGGGCTCCTTGGTGACCTGGACAACGATCTCCTGCCCTTCCTTCAGCAGGTCCTCGATCCGCGCGCCGCTGCCAACACGCGCCGCGTCAGCCGCGTCTTCGTCCTCGTCGTTCTTGTCGCCGCCGCCCGAGTCGCCCGCGAACAGGCGCTTGAGGTCGTCCGGCGTCCCGCGCACGTCCGAGACGTGCAGGTAGGCGCTCTTCTCGAGCCCGATGTTGACGAAGGCGGCCTGCATCCCGGGGAGCACGCGCTCGACCCGGCCCTTGTAGATGTTGCCCGCGATGCCGCGCTCGCGCTTGCGCTCGATGTACAGCTCGCCCAGATAGCCGTCCTCTACGAGCGCGACCCGGGTCTCGGGTCCGTCGGCATTGATGACGATCAGGCTATCGGACGCCATACGTCAACGAAGCTGAGGCTAAGGAAGAGGGGCGTGTGCACTGGAGGCACAGGCTGACGGAAATGTCAGGGTTCATCACGAAAACTTCGGGGGGGCGGTTCGACGCTTAACACGTAACTTCCACCAAATCAACGAGATCGCCACAAATTGCCCCGTCGGCACATCGCTTGCTCACCTTGTGTGACGGAAGCGTAGAGACCAGTTTCGGCTCGCCTCACGCTCCACTCCTCCCCTCACACCGGCTCTGGCCGGTGTGACCTAGCCTTCCGGTCCGGGGTTTACTGGGAACTCAGCCCGGCGCCGCTTTAACCCAAAATAAACCTTCGCTTAGCCTCACCGTTCCCGCTTCTGCCTATGACCCCCGCTCGGTTGAACCCGCGCGGGGGTCGTTTCATTTCAGGTGTACCGCGTAGACGTAGACCCAGGCGCCCACGAACAGCAGCGCGTCGATGCGGTCCAGCATCCCGCCGTGCCCCGGAATCAGATGTCCGGAATCTTTGACGCCCGCGGCGCGCTTCATCAGTGATTCGACCAGGTCGCCGATCGGGCCGATGACGCCGGCGACGACCGCGACCGCCAGGCAGTCCGTCACGGTGAGCCACGGCGCCAGCGTCGCCTTCAGAAGGAACATGATCCCGACGGAGGCCGCCATGCCGCCGACGGCTCCCTCCACGGACTTGGCCGGCGAGACCTTCGGGTAAAGCTTGTGGCGGCCCAGGGTCCGCCCGGCGAAGTAGGCGCCCGTGTCGTTGCCGAAGGTGACCGCCACCGCCAGCAGCACCCAGGCCCGCCCGTGGTCCGCGTCCCGTTGCAGCAGCGCCAGCGGCGCGGCCAGCCCGCCCACATAAAGGACGCTGAAGACCGCGGCGCCCAGGCGATGCCCGGCCGCCGGGATCTCGCCCGGGTCGAACAGCACCGCCGCCGCCGTCGCCGTGAGCGCCGCCAGCGTCCAGGGGAACGCCAGCCCGGGTACGAAGTAGATGGCCGCCGTGAACGCGACGCCCAGCCCCACGATCGTGGCCCGAAACTTGGGCGCGGACCCCGCCAGCATGATGGCGGCGCACTCGTGCAGCGCGAGCCCGGCCACCAGCAGCACCAGGAGGCCGAAGCCGACCGGCGGCGCCCACAGCACCAGCAACGCCAGCAGCGGCAGCGCGACCACGGCCGAAAGCGCCCGCAGCGCGAGGTTCGACATCCCTGCTAGCCGGCGCTGCGAATCTGTTCGCGGGTACGGCCGAACCGCCGCTCACGCGTGCGGTACGACTCCAGCGCCAGGTAGAGCTCGGTCTTCCCGAACGCGGGCCAGTAGGTCTCTGTAAAATAGAGCTCGGCGTAGGCCGCTTCCCAGAGAAGGAAGTTCGAGAGGCGCTCTTCGCCCGACGTCCGCACCAGCAAGTCCAGCTGCGGCAAGCCGCCGGTCTGCAGCGCGCCGGTCAGCTTCTCTTCGGTGATCTCGTCCGCCGTCAGACGCCCGTCAGCGACGGACTGCGCCAGCTCGCGCGCGACGGCGGTGATCGACTCGCGCCCGCCGTAAGACAGCGCCAGGCACAACGTCATGCCGCGGTTGCCGGCCGAATCGCGCATCAACGCGTCCAGCGGCTCCTTCGCGAACGGGGGCAGCCGGTCCACCTCGCCGATGGCGATGAGGCGGATGTCGTTGTCCATGATCTCGTCGCGCTCTTCGATGACGTAGTCGCGCAAAAGCTGCATCAGCGTCGCGACTTCCTCGACGGGGCGCTGCCAATTTTGCGCCGAGAACGCGTACAGCGTCAGGGCGCGCAGGCCCATCTCGCGCGCGGCGCGGACGACTTCGCGCACGGCCTTCGCGCCCTGGCGGTGACCCTCGACGCGCGGCAGACCGTGCTCTTGAGCCCAGCGGCCGTTCCCGTCCATGATGATCGCCACGTGGCGCGGAAGCTTGGTGGGATCGATCATTCGGCGGGTCTCGGGTACCATAAACAGGGCAGATTGTCGATGGGGCTCTGATCGACTAACCTTCGTCGAATGAAGAGCGCCGAGGACGTCGAGTCGTATCTCTTACGGATGGGCGTCCCTTACGAGACGGTGAATCCGGGGATGTGGCTGGTCAAGACGGACGGTCCGCCGCTGGTCATTTCATTGGCGGGGCCGGTCGTCGCGTTCCGGCTGAAGCTGATGGACGCCCCCAAGACCGGCCGCGAAGAGCTGTTCCGCACCCTGCTGGCGCTGAACACGACAGAGCTGGTGCACGGCGCGTATGGGCTAGAGGGCGACACGGTCGTCATCGCGCACGCGCTGGAAATGGAGAACCTGGACCTCAATGAATTCCAGGCAGTGATCGATGACATGTCCATGGCTGTCGCGAAGCATCAACCTCAACTGGCTCGGTTCGTCGGGCCGACCGCAACCGGCGCCGCGGCGCGCGTCTAGGACCAATCACTCATGGGACTATTTTCCAGGCTCGGAACGCTCATCAAGTCGAACCTGAACGATCTGATCAGCAAGGCGGAAGACCCGCAGAAGATGCTGAACCAGATCGTGCTGGAGATGCAGAACCAGCTGGTCGAAGCCAAGAAGCAGGTCGCGACGTCCATCGCCGACGAGAAGCGCCTGAAGAAGCAGTGGGACGAGCAGGTCGAGCTGTCGTCCGAGTGGGAGCGCAAGGCGATGCTGGCCGTGCGCGCGGGCGACGACGCGCTGGCGAAGGAAGCCCTGGCTCGCAAGGGCGAGCACGACAACATGCAGGGCGAGTTCGGCAAGCAGTGGCAGCTTCAGAAGGACGCGGTCGAAAAACTGAAGGACCAACTCCGTACGCTGAACGACAAGATTGAAGAGGCGAAGAGGAAGAAGAACATCCTCATCGCGCGTCAGAAACGTGCCGAAGCGCAGAAGGCGATTCAGGACACGATGCGTGGCCTGTCCGAGAACAGCGCGTTCGACACGTTCGAGCGGATGAACCAGAAGGTCGAACAGATCGAAGCTGAATCCGAAGCGTCGACGGAGCTGGGCGGCGAGCTGGCCGGTGATACGTTGCAGCAGAAGTTCAAGAAGCTGGAAGGCGGCACCGGAGGGGACATGGCGCTCGCCGAACTGAAGGCGAAGATGGGACTAGGGCCCGCTCCTGAGCGGCAGGCGTTGCCGAGCGCGGGCGGCGACGCGCCGGCCGAACGCACCGACGGCAAGTAAAACTTTCGGCTGTTGCCCGACGTATTGAAACGCTGCTATACGAGATCCCATCGAAGGGGACGACCGAGCGATGGCACAACATCAAAATCACACGACAGCGCGTTTCAACGGCGTGAAGGTTTTCTCGGCGACCATGGCGCAGGAGCGCGAGAATCTGGGTGAGAAGGTGACTGCCTGGATTCGCGAGCATCCCGCGTGTCAGGTCGTCGACACGATCGTCACCCAGTCGTCGGACGAGGCGTTCCACTGCCTCGCGATCACCGTTTTCTGGTGGGAAGATAAGTAGAACGCAGTTCGGTAGTTCCTCGCCCTAGCCTGCGAGCAGCAGGACGCCCGTGAACATGTGAATGCGCGGGCGGCCGCAGGTTGGGGCGATTTCAAAAGAGCTCTCGAGTCCCGCGACGGGGACCGCGCCAAAGCGGCGCTGAATCAGCTCCGGGTCCAGGCCAGCCTGACCGTAGAGCGCGCTGCCGCGGCCGGCGCAGTTGAAGTAGAAGCCGAACGCGGGTGGCGCCGGGCGTGACGTGGCCTGCTCTTCCAGCATGGCCTTCATGTCCTCGCGCGCGCCGATCGCGTCGCGCAACGTGAAGCTGATCGTCTGCCCGGTGCGCACCGGTTCGTAGACGGCCAGCGCGGGGCGATCGCTGTTCGCGATTTCGAACGGGCGGACCATGTAGTCCGAGCGGCCGCCGGCGCCGAGCTCGCTGATGCCGGCCAGCAGGTGACCCGACATCTGGCGCAGGCCCGGGTGGTTGGGATCGGTGAGCGCTTTTTCGAGCGCCTCGACCGCGGGGCGGCCGTCGATCTCCAGAATGAGGTTCCCTTCGGCGGCGGTGATCGTGTGCGGCGCGCCGACCGCCTGGCAGCCTTGCGTGACGCCGAGGCTGGGGTGCAGCGTCGGCTGGATGACCAGCGCGACGGCGCCGTCGGTCTGGGCGGCGTCCTTCCAGAAGATGCGGCAGCCCGCCTCGCCGCCCGAAGCGCCGGCGCCCGTGATCAGAAGATCGGGCGCCGCGTCGGCGATGCCGGCGACGAAGTCGGTGGCGTCGAGCTCTGACGGGTCGACGAGGACGGCCAGCGCGGCGCCGACCCCGTTGCCGCGGAGCACGCGAAGCGCCTCACGCCCGAGGCGGCCGCCCGCGCCGCGCGGATCGCTGCGGACGCCGGAGACGAAGATGGGCGTGGGCAGCGTGTCGCCGCCGAGGGCGAGGACCGCGACCGCGCTGGCGTTCTCGAGCTCTTCCGAGCCGGTGAGGACGCCGGTGGCCGAGCAGCCGAGGATGATGGCGCTGGGGAGCGTGCGACGAACCGCGGAGAGGACCCCGCTGTATTCGTCGTCGTCGTGGCGGGTGCCCGCGAAGACCACGGCGAGCTCGACGTTTTCCGCGCCGGCAGCCGTGCGCGCGCGGTGAGCCGCGAGCCCAGCCGCCGTGAAGCCGTCCGAATTGACGGCAACGCCCACGCCCGCAGAGGTCATCGCCCCCCTCTTACCCAGGAGTCCGCTATACTGCAAGCCATCGAGTAACAGACACGGGGGCGAAACGGTTTCGACGGGGGTGTGCAAAGTTCGAGTCGCGTGCCGAGGCGCCCGAGGCCTCGTAAAAACGGGCAAAAAAAACAACAGCGAACGACAACGCGTTCGCTCTCGCCGCCTAAACAGCGGACGGGACCGTGCACCAGGGAGCCGCCCGCGGCCCTGGGAATCGGCCATCTAGCGGGCTAGTGATCGTGCAGGAGCCTTCGGGCACGGTCGCGAAACTTCGGAGGATAAGCGCAGGGATGCCCGGCCGGTGGGCCAACCCCGCGTCGAAAACCAAATCACCGGAC
This sequence comes from Polyangia bacterium, assembly GCA_045802645.1. GTDB lineage: Bacteria > Myxococcota_A > Polyangia > Fen-1088 > Fen-1088 > JADGRB01. The sequence goes on along the minus strand of JBJMQQ010000251.1, from coordinate 615 downwards.
ACGCACGTAGTGGCTTGAGCGGAGCGCTTCCGGACCCGGGTTCGACTCCCGGCGCCTCCACGACAATTACGATAACTTAGGCACCAAATGGCCCGTTCTGTCGCCAAGAGCCGGCATCTCGTCGAGCAGCTTCACGGCTGGTCGGCGTGTCGCCGGGCCGAGGTGCGAGTACCGCATCGTCTTTCGAGCGTCGCGTGTCCGAGCAGTTCCTGAACGGCCCTTCACCGACGCTCCCCGCCTGCGTCATAGTCCCGCCTACGAGGCGCTGGGAGGACTTGCGGAGAGCTTCAGTCCCTAGCCGACGCGACCGGTCTCATCCTCCACGTCCCGGACGAAGCGGAGGCTCTTCACGTCGAAGGAGTCGACCTCGATGACTGCCGGACGGCGGCCGACAGGCGGATCGAAGAGCTAATAGCGCTTGCCCGCGAGGCCCGGTTACGCGGGGCCGAGCCGGCCGACGACGATACGCCGTTCTGACTGTCACTAAGGTCTTGGTCACGATTGCGCATGACGGAGTAGTGACCGTCACTCGTCTTTGAGACTCGTCACCAAGCCACCAGATTTTCGTCGAACACGCCCCCTGTCCCCTCGGCGGCGCCAATCGCGATCCTCGGT
>JBJMQQ010000250.1:0-29585 GCA_045802645.1 Polyangia bacterium | reverse complement strand
GCGCCGGTGCTGCCGCCCGTCGCAGCGGTGGCACCCCCGTGGCCGCCCGCGGGCGACGTGCCGCCCGTCGCGGCGCCGCCGGTCGCGGCGCCGCCGGTTGCGGTGGCCGCGCCGCCCGTGCCTGGCACGAGGCAACACTTCGACCCACCGCCACACCCGGCGCCAAGCGCCGAAGCGAAGCCGAGGGCCACCAGGGACAGAACCGGGTGCCGCGCGCGCATGGGAGCCTCCTAGTGCGCAGGGGAGGGGGGAGCAGGAAATTGTCCCGCCGCCACCGGGCTGCCGTCAACCCGCAGATCGGGCGGCCAGCGCCTAGGTGCCCGCGTAACGGCCGATTTCGACGTAGCGGTGTGACGCGGAGTCCCAGGCGAACTGGGCGGCGCCGCCGATCCCGTCGGCGCGCACGTCGATGACGACGTACTCGACGGGGTAGCTGGGCTCGCCTTCCATCTGGGCGGCGGTCTGATCGGTCTCGCTGAAGTAAGCGCCCACCTCGACGTGCGAGTGGTAGACGATCTTCGCGGGGCTGTCGCCGCGCAGGCTCTTTTGCAGCTTGAAGATGTCGCCCGCCGCGAGGTTGTACGCCGTGCGCGCGTCGCGCGTGTGCGTGACCGGATCCTCCTGGTGGAGCTGGTTCTGGATGTTCGCGCAGGGGACCGCGAGGTCGGCGACCGGGCCGCCCTTGGGACCGAACACGATGCCGCAGCACTCATTCGGGTAGTCGCGCCGCGCGTGCGCGTACATGACGGCCAGCGCTTCGGTCGAGACGGTGGGGTGCGGCGCCGGGATGTCGCTCAAGCGGGCCGCTCCGGCTTCGGGGCTGACTTCGGGATGATGGGCGCCTCGAAGTAGCGCTCGGCCCGGTCGGGAAACAACGTCACGATCACGCCCGGCTTCTTGTCGGCGGCCAGCTTTTTCGCGATGCGGATGCCGCCCGCCAGCGACGCGCCCGACGAGTGGCCGACCAGCAGCCCCTCTTCCTTGGCCAGGCGATCGGCGACGTCCCAGGCCTCGTCCGTGTCCATCGGCAGGACGCCGTCCAGCTCGTCGGGGTGGTAGATGCCCGGGACGATCGAGCTGGCCATGTGCTTGAGCCCCTCGAGCCCGTGCAAGGCATCGGCGGGCTCGACGGCGAAGACCTGGATGTCACGCCGGTACTCTTTCAGCCGGCGCCCGGTGCCCATCACGGTGCCCGTCGTGCCGATGCCCGTCACGAAGTGCGTGACGCGCCCTTCGGTCTGCTCCCAGATCTCGCGCCCGGTCGTGTTGTAGTGCCCCAGCGGGTTCGACAGGTTCGAGTACTGATCGGGGTAGAAGTACTTGCCCGGGTTGTCGGCGACGATCTGGCGGCACAGGCGAATCGCGCCGTCGGAGCCCTCCATCGGGTCGCTGAAGATCAGCTCCGTCCCGAAGGCCTTGGTGATCTTCTGGCGCGCCCACGAGACATTGCCCGGCATCACCAGCGTCACCGGAAACCCGAGCGCGCCGCCGATGAGCGAGTAGGCCACGCCCGTGTTGCCGCTGGTCGAGTCGATGATCGTCTGCCCGTCGCGCAGGAGGCCGGTGCGGATGGCGTCCCGGATCATCTGGTAGGCGGCGCGATCCTTGACGGAGCCGCCCGGGTTGAAGAACTCGCACTTGGCCCACAGCTCGACGCCAGGCGTGTCGCGCTCGAACGTTCGTAGCCGCACGATCGGCGTATCACCGATCAGGTCCGTGATTCGCTCGGCCACACGAAGCCGCGCACGCTTGATGAGCTCTTCGGGATTCACGGACGCCCGCCGATGTCTTGCGCGATGGCGTCGCCGCCGTCAACGGGCAAGCGCAGGTGACGTTTGCCGCGGGCCGCCGACGTGTTCTCGTCGCGCACGAGGGTGGCCAGCGCTTCAGCCGCCGCCAGAGCACCAGCCAGGACGCCGGTCGCGCCGTCGGGGCGCCGCGCGGCGGCCCGGGCGCGAACGTCGATCTCGGCACTGGGATCGCCTGGCCGCCGGGGGAAAGCCAGCAAGTCGACGCGGTCCGGTTCGGCGCGCGCCACGACGACCGGCACGCCCAGCCGGGCAGCGGCCCCCAGCATCGCGTCGTCGTCGAAGTCGGTGCGCACGACCAGGTCGATTCCGGCCAGCGCGTCCAGCCAGGCCGCGCCGTCGCCCGCAGGACGGGCGAGAGTCTCGACGGCCCCGACGCCGGCCGCCGTCAGATACGTCCGTGCAATCTCGGCTGCCAGGTCGCTGCCGACGATCAGCACGCGCGCGCCGCAGATCGCCGCCTGCCCGTCGGGACCAATCTCGGGCAGCGCGATCTGCCGCGCGTAGCGGGCGACCTGGCCAGCGTCCAACGAATCAGCAGCCGCCGGCGATGGCCGGGACGATCGAGATCTCGTCGCTGTCCTTGACCGGCGTTTCCAGGTTCTTGAGGAAGCGGATGTCCTCGTCGTTCGCGAAGATGTTCACGAACCGACGCACCTGGCCCGCGTCGTCGCAGATGCGCTCTTTGATGCCCGGGTACTGCGACTCGAGGCTGGCGATGAGGGCGCCGATGGTGCCGCCCGCGGCGGTAACTTCCTCTTTGCCCTGCGTGAGTTTGCGAAGCGGCGTCGGAATCCGGATGGTGGCCATGTCGTCTCGTCTCCTTTTGAGTCTTACTTCCGGGTCGAATCCCACAGCTCGTCGAAGTCGCTGAGCCGCGGTCCGATCAGGGCCGGCTCCGGCAGCTTGCCGACCAGCGGGTCCTGCGTCTTCATGCCGTTGCCGGTGACACAGATGACCACCGGGCCGTCGTCCTTGCCGATCTGGCCCCCCTGGACCAGCTTGAGCGCGGCGCCCAGCGTGACGCCGCCGGCGGTCTCCGTGAAAATGCCCTCGGTCTCGGCCAGGAGCTGCATGGCCGCCACGATCTCGGCGTCGTCGGGCTTGGCTGCCCAGCCGCCCGAACCGATGATCGTCTGGCGCGCGTAGAACCCGTCCGCGGGGTTGCCGATGGCCAGTGACTTGGCGATGCCCGTGGGCGTCTTCACGGGCTTCACGTGGTCGCGGTTCTCCAGGACCATGTCGATGATCGGGGCGCAGCCCGCCGACTGGGCGCCGTGAATGCGCGTCTTGCGCGCAGGCGCCGAGATCAGCCCCAGCTTCTCGAACTCGCCGAACGCCTTGCCGATCTTCGTGACCAGCGAACCGCCCGCCATCGGGACGACGACGTGGGCCGGCAGCCGCCAGCCCAGCTGCTCGGCGATCTCGTACGCGTAGCTCTTGGAGCCTTCCGCGTAGAACGGCCGCAGGTTCACGTTCACGAACCCCCAGCCGTACTTGCCCGCGATCTCGGAGCAGAGGCGGTTGACGTCGTCGTAGGTCCCCTTCACGCCCACGACGCGCGCGCCGTAGATGCTGGTGCCCAGGATCTTGGCCGGTTCGAGGTCGTACGGGATCAGGACGACGGCTGGCAGCCCCGCCGCGGCGGCTTGCGCCGCGGTCGCGTTGGCCAGGTTGCCGGTGGACGCGCAGGCAACGGTCCCGATGCCGAACTCGATCGCCTTCGACACGGCGACCGACACGACCCGGTCCTTGAACGACAGGGTGGGGTGGCTGACGGCATCGTTCTTGACCCACACCTCTTTGAGGCCCAGGCGCTTGGCCAGCCGGTCGGCGCGCACCAGAGGCGTGAGGCCGGTGGCCTGACCGACGGACGGCGGGCCGTCCAGCGGCAACAGCTCCGCATAGCGCCACATCGATCGCGGGCGCGACTCGATTGTCGCGCGCGTCAGCACCTTGCCGATGGCGGCGTAGTCGTAGTCGACCTCCAGCGGACCGAAGCACATCTCGCAGACGTGCACCGGCGCCTTTTCGTACTGCGCGCCGCACTCGCGGCACTTGAGGCCCCGAACGAACGGGGTGGACGTCTTGGTGTTCACAGCGGCAGTGGTCATGGGGAAATGCAGCCTTCGGGTCCGTACTCGGCGGGCAAGAGCGCGCGGATGCGAGCCCCCGGTGCGCAAACCGAGCATAGCGGATTGGGGTTGAACCGGACGGTCCGGACCGACATGGCCCGCGAATCATACTGGAGCAATCGGCCGGGGAAAGCGGGAGTTTCGCCGCGCGCGAGCCGGGCCGCTTCGACGCCGGCCAGCGCCCCCAAAACTCCAGGAACCGGACCCAGGACGCCGGCTTCGGCGCACGAGGGACCGACGCCGGCGGCGGGCGGCTCTTCGAAGAGGCACCGGTAGCAGGGGCGGCCGTGGGCCGGGACCGTCATGAGCTGCCCCCCCCACGCCACGGCGGCGGCGTGTACCAGCGGCTTGCCGGCCAGCACGGCCGCGTCGTTCGCCAGGAACTTGGCCGCGAAGTTGTCGGTGCCGTCGATGATGACGTCGTAGGCGGCGATCAGACCGGCGGCGTTCGTCGCGTCGAAACGCACCGGGTGCTTGTCGACCGCCATCGCTGGAAAACGGCGGGCCAGGGCCCGTGCGAAGGCGTCGACCTTGGGCGCCCCCACGTCACCGTCGGTGAACAGCACCTGGCGGTGCAGGTTGCTCGCGTCGACGCGGTCGTCGTCGCAGACGCCCAACCGCAGCACGCCCGCTGCGCCCAGCGCCAGCGCCGCCGGGCAGCCGAGCCCCCCGGCACCCAGGATCAGGACCGACGCAGGCGCCGCCACCGTCATTCGAAGTAAGCGTCCGACGAGAAATAGCGCTCGCCGGTGTCGCACAGGATTGTCACGACCGTCTTGCCGGGGCCCAGCTCGCGGGCGACCTCCAGCGCGATCTTCACCGACGCGCCGGCGGAGATGCCGACCAGCAGCCCCTCTTTGCGCGCCAGCGCCAGCTTCGTGCGCTGGGCGTCCGTCTCGGAGATCGTCCGGACCTCCGACAGGACCGAGCGGTCCAGGATCTCGGGGACGAAGCCGGCGCCGATGCCGTCGATGCGGTGCTCGCCGGGCGGCCCGCCGGACAGGACGGCGCTCTTCTCGGGCTCGACCGCCACGATGCGCACGTCGGGGCGAATCGCGCGCAGCACGCGGCCGACACCCGTGATGGTGCCGCCGGTTCCGACGCCATGGATGAACGCGTCCGGGCTGCGGTTTCCAAGCTGGGCGACGATCTCGGGGCCGGTCGTGCGGAAGTGCGCGTCGACGTTGGCCAGGTTCTTGAACTGCTGCGGCATGAAGGCGGTGGGGTTTTCGCGCAGCAGCTCCGTGGCGCGCTCGACCGCGCCCCGCATGACCTGCGCGGCCGGCGTCAGGTGCAGCTCGGCGCCGTACGCCTTCAGCAGCGCCCGCCGCTCCAGCGACATGTTGTCGGGCATCGTGAGGATGAGGCGGTAGCCCTTGGCGGCGCAGACCAGGGCCAGGCCGACGCCCGTGTTCCCGGAGGTCGGCTCGATGATGACCGATTGCCGCGGGGTGATGCGCCCCTCGCGCTCGGCGGCCTCGATCATCGCCAGCGCGATGCGGTCCTTCAGCGAGCCGCCCGGGTTGAACTGCTCGCACTTGCAGAAGACATCCGCCATGTCCGGCGCCACCAGGTGGCGCAACCGCACGAGCGGCGTCCCCCCGATGAGGTCCAGCATGTTGTTGACCGCGTACGCCGGCATGAAGGCGCGGCAGCTTAGCCTAAGGACGCTCGCCGATCTCGACGATCGAGCAGGCCTGGATCGGTTCGAGGCCCAGCGCCTCGGCGCGGGCGATGAGCTCGTCGCTCTCGGCGCCGGGGTTGATGAACAGCTCTTTGGGCTGCTTGGCCTTGATGGCGTCCAGCAGCGTCAGTCCGACGGCCGGCGGGACGTAGACCGTGAACCGGTCGATCCCGTCCGGCAGCGATTCGATCGTGCTGTAGACGCGCAGCCCCTCGATCGTTTGCTCGGTGGGGTTGACCGGGTACACCGTCCAGCCGCGGCGCACATAGGCCCGCACGGCCCGGTTGCCGTATTTTTGCGGCGTGCTGCTGGCGCCGATGACCGCGACGCTGGGCATCGCTCAGCCTGCCGTCTTCATGCCGCAGACGGTGCACGCGCCGTCTGCGCCGATGACGCCGACGCAGCTGCCGTCCTCGCAAAGCCGCCGCTTGGGGTCGAAGCCCGGGGACAGCTCCAGCCCGCCCAGGGCCGAGGCTCCGGGGACCTCTGCCTCGAATGTGTCGTCGGCGCCGGCCTCTGCCGCGTGATCGACGTCAGCTTCCTGGCCGGCCGCGGCAGCCGCCGCGGTGCGTCCGCAGACGCTGCAGCGCCCGTCGGGGTTGATGAGGCCGACGCAGCTTCCATCGGGACAAAGGCGGCGCTTGGGGTCGAACCCGGTCTGTTCCATGTCGGGCGTATTGTAGATCCGTCCGGCCCGCCGCGCCGTCGAACCTCCGACGCAGGTGACCAACCTTCGTCACCCGGGGCGGTGAAACCGCCCGGCTCAGCCCGCGACGCGCTTGGCATCGGCCCTGCAATCAGCGGAAGCATGCGGATACTGGGCGCGGCGGGCCTCTCGGTGGGCCTGCTTCTTTGCATCGCAAACCCCGTCGGGGCGCAAGAAGTGCCGGTTCCGGAGATCGGCGTCAGGGCCTTCGCCGGGCTGGGCAGCGGCGTCGGCGCCCAGCTCTGGTCGGCGCAGCGGGTGCGGGTCGATGTGTCCGTCGGCACGCTGGCGGTCACGTCGTTCGACTGGATGTCGGCCGCGGTCGTCGTCCGCGTCGTCGGCGGCCCGCGCCGATTCATCGGCGTGCGGGGCGGCTTTCAGGTCGAATACGACGGCGATGACCGCGGGACCTGGACGGGGAGCCGCACGGCCGACGCGCTGGACGCGGGCCTGGTCGCCCGGATCGAGTCGGCGCGCGGCAGCGCCGTCGAGGGGCAAGCGGGTGTCGAGGGCGTCTTCCGGTCGTCCCCCGCCGTCTGCTGTGACGACGCCGCCCTGCCGACGCGCAGCGCCGGCGTGCGGCTGTCCCTCACGGGTGAGCTGGCGGTGTCGGGCGAGCTTGCGCTCTTCGCGCAAGGCGAGCTGCGCACCGGGGCGCACGTCATGGAGATCCGCTGGCTGCCGACGGCGGCAGCCGGAGTCCGCTACCGATTCTGATCCGCGGCCGCGCCGCCGTCCCCAGCTTCGCGCCGATGCATCTCGTCGATGACCATGTCGATCTCGTCGCCGACCGGGCCAAGGTCCACGTCCGACTTCTTCTCGGCCGGGGTACGCGGGCGGAAGACCATGTTCAGGACGGCGGTGACCGGCGCGTCGCTGCGGGCGGCGCGCGGGACGTCGACGGCGAACGCGCTCTCCCGCAGGCAACCCTCGATGGCGGGGCTGTTCAGCGTCGACGACACGACGGTCGCGCGCTCGACCTCGCCCCGCACCAGGTCGATGGCGATCCGGACGCGGCCGGTCAGGTCCCGTTCGGCGGGGGTCGCGCCCGTGCGATTCAGGTAGCAGGCGCGAGCACGCGGCATGTACGCCAGCGACAGCACGTTGCGAACGACCATCCGGTCCATCGACCCCTTCGCAAGCTCCTCCGCGGGCGCGGCGGCATGGGCCACGGGCTCGAGGAGCGCCACGACGGACGGCGCGCTCAGCAGGCGGACCCTCGGTTGCGCCGGGGCAATCCAGGGGCGCAGCCAGTCGGCGTCGATCCGCTCCGGCGCCGTCGCGATCGATAAATGCTGGCCGCGCGCGACGGCCTCGAACCGCGCCTGGCGGGGCAGGGGGCCCGCGATCGGGACGATGCCGGCCAGCGCCTCGCCCGGCGGCAGCGTCGCACCCAGCTTTCGTGCGCTGCCGTCCGCGACGAGCTTCAGCCCGCCCACGTCGCCGCCCCGCTGCAGGTCGTCGACCAGCGTCGGCACCACATCGTGGATTTCGTTCGCGCGCAGCTCGCGCGCGACGCCGCCGCGGGCGGCCGCCAGGCCCCGCAACGCTTCGCGCGCGCGGGGGCCGATGGGCTCGTCGTCGGCGGCGCGGATGCTGAGCGCGGCGACGGTCACGTCGACGCCACCCGGCGCGGCCAGCGCGCGCTCCAGCGTCGCGCCGTCGCTGTCGTCGCCTATGGCGCCGTCGGTCACCAGGACCAGCAACGTCCGCGGGCCGAACGCGTCCGCCTGGCGCTGGACCAGCGCGCCCGCCTGCTTCAGCGCGCCAGCCAGGTCCGTTCCGTTTCGAAGCCGGTCGGGGACCATCTCGTTCTCGAACGCTTCGATCGCTTCGCGCGTCGCCGGGCGCAGCAGCGGGAACAGCGGCGCCGCGCTCCGCTCGAAGAACAGCGCGTTGAAGCGCGTCGCCGGCGGAAGCGCCTCGAGGATCGCGCAGACCAGCTCGCGCTCGGCCGACAGCCCCGGCAATCCGACGCTGCGCGAGCGGTCGACCAGGAAAAGCACGCTGGTGGGGAGCGGCGTCGTCGCCGAAGCCCGCCGCCGCGCCAGGAACGCCAGCGCCGTCTGATCGGGCGACAGCTTGGCCACGGCCGCGCGCGTTTCGATCAATTTGGCGGCTGCGGGCCCCGAATCGCCGGCCGATTCGCGCGCTGGATCGCGCGGCGACCAGGACACGTCCCAGGCGGCCCGGGTGGTCGCGTGACCGCTGACATCGCCGGTCGCGCCCGCCGTGCGGACGCCGGCGATCTGGACATCCGCCTGTCCCCGCATGCGCAGCGTGACGTCGGCCGGCGGCGGCAGGCGTTCGGTCGCGGCCGGAAAGCGGATGCGCATCTGACCGTTGCCGGTGGTGGGGATCACCGCGAATCGCGCGCGTATCGTGAACGGCGCGCGTCCTTTTCCGGCCGCGCGGAGCAACCGCAGCCGGATGGTGGCGTCCGCGTCGAACGGTTCGGCGGCCGGCGTGACGTTGCGGGCCGCGCTCTCGGCGCGGTAGATCTCCGCGGCACGCGCCGGGTCGCCGCCGTCGATGCGCCGCCACCGGGCGCCGTCGCGAACCTCGACGGACGCCAGCGCGCTGCCGTCGGGCAACGCCATGTCGAGCAGCGCCTCGCTGCCGCTGCCCGGCTCCGCGGCGGCCGGCACGACCGCGCGCGTGATCTCGACCAGCGCCAGCGGGCCGCGCGCGTCGATCGAGATCCGCTGTGCGGGGTCGGCCGCGCCTGCCACGCCGGCGGGAGCGAACGTCAACGCAGCCAAGATGAGCGCAGCGGGCCTCATCGCGACGGCGAGCTTAGCACCCCGCGGTGGACGGGGGCCCTTCCGGCTACGGGACGAAGCCCTTGGCCGCCAAGTAAATCTCGATGCTCTGCGCGCGCGAGCCCTCCGGCTTGACGGTCCGAACTTCGGAGAAGCGCGCGGCGAGGCGCTTGCGGATGGCCTCGAGGTCGGGACCCTGGAAGATCTTCGCGACGAACGCGCCGCCCGGCGCCAGCAGGCGTTCGGCACGGGCCAGCGCCTCCTCGACCAGGTTGGCTGACCGAGCCTGGTCGGTGGCCCGGATCCCGGTGGTGTTGGGCGCCATGTCCGACAGCACGACGTCGAACGCTTTGAGGTCACCCAGCAGCTCGGCGTCGGTCACCGCGAAGACGTCGCCGACCAGGACGCGCGCCCCGGCGATCGGCTGCGGCAGCGGATCGCGATCGATCCCGACCACGGCTCCGTGCGGCCCGACGACCTGCCGCGCGTACTGCATCCATGACCCGGGCCGACAGCCGAGGTCCAGCACCCGGTCGCCGGCGCGCAAGAGGCGCACCCGGCGATCGATGTCTTCCAGCTTGTAGACCGACCGGGCTGCGAACCCGGCGCCGCGCGCCTTCTTGAAGAAGGCGTCGTGGCGCTGGTGTGGATCGCGAAGGCGCGACAAGGTGCTGCCGCCTCCCCGCGGGGGGCCTTACTTCTTGGCTTTGCCGCCGCCGGCGGCAGGCGCGCCCTTCTTGGAGGCCTTCATCGGGTTCTTCGACTCGACCTCTTTGATCTGGCGCGGCACGACGTACTTCTTCACGTCCTTGACGCTGCCCTTGATCAAAACCAGGCCGTTGGCCGCGCCCGGGATTGCGCCCTTGACCAGCACCACGTTCTTGTCCTCGAGGACCTGAACGATGACGAGGTCCGAGGCGGTCTTCTTGACGTTGCCCATCAGGCCCGACATCCGCTTGCCCTTGTGGACGCGGCCCGGGGTCAAACGGCAGCCGATCGAACCGCCGTGGCGGAAGAACTCGTGCGTACCGTGGGTCATGCTGTCACCGGCCATCCGGTGCTTCTTCATGACGCCCTGGTAGCCCTTGCCCTTGCTGGTGCCGACCACGTCGACGACGTCGCCGGCCTTGAACACCTCGGCCGCGGACAGAATCTTGCCGACCTCGTACTTGTCGACGTCCTTCGGATCCAGGCGCACCTCGCGGAGGTGCCGCACCGGCTTCTCGATGTTGGCCTTCTTGAAGAAGCCCGCCTGGGGGCGCGTCAGGTCCTTGACCGACTTTTCTTCGAAGCCCAGCTGAACGGCAGAGTATCCGTGCTTGTCCGGCGTACGCTTGCCAACCACGACGCAAGGGCCAACGGCGACAGCGGTCACGCCCAGGGCGGACCCGTCTTCGTGAAACACCTGAGTCATTCCAATCTTGCGGCCCAGAAGGCCCATCTTGAGCGACATGGCGAGGGCGGGTTTATAGACCCCCCGCCTCCCGGTGTCAACGTGGTCGGAATTGCGTTGACAAGGTACCGGTTGGGCCGCCCAAATGGAGGGCGGTGAGCGCGCCTGCTGTGCCGCACGTTCTGCCCGTACAGGCTGCGCCCCTTTCGCAGTCGTGCGCCGGCTTGCCGCCCGGACAGCAAGCCGTGCAACCGGCTCCCCGGCCGGCGAAGCGGCGCATCGACGCCGTGGACTGGCTGCGTGGGCTGGCGGTCGTCTTGATGATCCAGACGCACCTTTACGACGCCTGGTGCAGCCCGGCCGCCAAGACCACCGTCGAGTACGGCTGGACGCGCTTCTGGGGCGGGATCCCCTCGCGCCTGTTCCTGCTGCTGGTCGGCGTGTCGATGGCCATCCGCTACGAGCACCAGATGGCGGCCGGCGCGGACCGCCGGAAGATGGTCAGCACGGCGGTGAAGCGCGGGTTCGAGATCCTGGGGCTGGCCTATCTGTTCCGCCTGCAGGAGTACCTGCTGGGCGGCGCCTACGACTGGCACGACCTTTTTCGGGTCGACATCCTCAACTGCATTGCCGCCTCGATGATCGTCGGTGCGTTCATCACCGCGCCGCGCAACGGCCGGCGCCCCATCGCGCTCACCGCCGTCGTCGCGCTGGTGTGCATCGCGCTGGGGCCGATCGTGGGGCCGCAGCATTTCCCCGACTTTTTGCCGCGCCCGCTGACCTCCTATTTCGGGGGCGAGCGCCCCATGTCGTGGTTCCCGCTGTTCCCGTGGCTGGCCTGGCCGCTCCTCGGGGTGCTGGCGGGGCACGCCTGGGTGCGCGGCAGCGGGGACGCGCGGCGGCAGGCCTGGACCTTCTTGATCACGGGCGCCGTCGGGGCGGCCTTGATGCTGGCGGTCATCTGGCTGCGGCCGGTCACCCACCGGCTCATCCACTATCCGAACTGGATGGTGCAGCAGATGGGGCCGGAGGTCTTGTTCCACCGCCTGGGCATCATCGGGATGATGGCGCTGGGCGGGTACATCGTCACCCGCCTCTTCGGCACGCAGCGCTTCTCGCTGATGCGGCTCTTCGGCCAGACGTCGCTGCTGGTGTACTGGGTGCACGTCGAGCTCTGCTACGGGCTCCTGTTCCGGCGCCTGCATCACGCGCTGTCGATGCGCGGCGCCACGGTCGCGCTGCTTTTGATGATCGCCGGCATGGCCGTGGTGGCCAAGCTGCGGCTGCGCTACTGGCACGGATGGCGCGGGCGGCGTCCCTCAACCGTGCGCGCGAACTTGCCCGCCGCGCCCAGTCCTCTATAACTGTCGAGGTGATGCGTCTGTCTTTTCGACGCGGGTGGCTCGTGGTTGCTTTCGCCTCCGCGTCGGTGCTGAGCGCCCCGGCCCGGGCCGCGCACCACCACGCCGCCCCCAAGCGGCGGCACGTCGTCGCGCGCGAGCGGCCCGTGGCCGCCGTTCGCGGCGGGATGCCGAACGTCCAGGCGGCCGCGGCGCTGGTGCTGGACGACAACGGCCGGCAGATCTACGCGCGCAATCCGGACAAGGAGCGGCCGATTGCCTCCATCTCCAAGCTGGCCGCGACGCTGACCGTCGTCGAGCACGGGCTGGAGCTCGACGGGCTGTCGACCATCAACAAGAACGACATCGAGGTGGCCAAGGGCGGCGCACACTCGCGCCTGCTCGACGGGATGACGCTGTCGAACCGCGACCTCCTGCACGCGGCGCTGATGGGCTCGGACAACCGGGCCATCCCAGCGCTGGGGCGCGCGGTCAAGCTGACACCGGCGCAGCTGACGAACGCGATGAACGTCAAGGTGCGGGCGCTGGGGCTGCGCAACACGCGCTTTCACGAGCCGACCGGGCTCTCGACGGCGAACGTTTCGACCCCGCGTGAGACGATCGCGATGCTGAAGGCGGTGATGGCGAACCCGGTGCTGGCGCCCGTCACCCGCCGGGCCGAGTACGACGCCCACCCGGTCGGCAAGCCGCCCCTCCACTACAACAACACCAATCACCCCGCGCAGCGCGGGACCGTCGTTCAGGTGCTGGGCGGCAAGACCGGCTACAACGACGACGCGCGCTACTGCCTGGTGGTCGCCACGCGCATCGAGGGGCGCACGTACCACATGGCGTTCCTGGGCGACGACGGGAAGATGACCCGCTTCGGCGACGTCGCGCGGGTCGCCGACTGGATCATCAGCCACCCGCAGAAGCTGCCGCCCGCGCCCAGGTCGCTGGTGGCGGGGGTCGGCAGCACCGAGCCCATCGCCGCGGGGCCGACCACGCCGTCCGAGCCGCTGCCGGTCGGGGTGGCCGCGCCCGACCCGGACCCGAAGCCCGTCGAGACGGTCGAGCCGCCCGCGACCCCCGAGCCCGTCGCCGCGCCGGCGGCCAACACGCCCGCCGTTCCGGCCACCGTGGCGACGCCGTAGCGCGGCGCTAAGATCCTCGCATGCGCACGGTCGGCGACGCGCGGCTCACGCTGGTGGACGGGGGCAGCTTTCGCCTGGACGGCGGGGCCATGCACGGCGTCGTCCCGAAGACCCTCTGGTCCAAGCTGGTGTCCTGTGACGCCCTGAATCGCTGCAGCTACAGCACCCGGTGCCTGCTGGTCGAAACGGCGGGGCGTCGCGTGCTGGTCGAGACCGGCAACGGCGACAAGTTCTCGCCGAAGCTGAAAGACATCTACGGCATCGATCACGATCGGGCGATCGGGGCCGCGCTGCGCGACGTGGGCGTGTCGCCCGACGACATCGACACCGTCGTCATGACCCACATGCACTTCGATCACAGCGGCGGCACCACGCGGCGCACGGCCTCGGGGGGCCTCGAGCCGGTGTTTCGCCGCGCGCGGCACGTCGTGCAGCGCCGCGAGTGGGAGGATGCCACCCACCCGCACGAGCGAAACCGCGCCAGCTATCTGCAAGAGAACGTCGCGCCGCTCGCGGACCTCCTACAGGTGGTCGACGGCGAGGCCGAGATCGCGCCGGGCGTGCGCGTGCTGCCGACGCCGGGTCACACGGCCGGCCACCAATCGGTCCTGATCGGCGAGCCCGGCGGTCCGCGCGCGCTGTTCCTGGGCGACGTCGTGCCGACCGCGGTTCACGTCCGCCTGCCCTGGGTCATGGCCTACGACCTCGAGCCGGCGCGCACGCTGGAGACGAAGCGGTCGCTGTTCACGCGCGCCGTCGCCGAGGACTGGCTGGTGATCTGGGGACATGATCCCGATCACCAGGCTGGCAGGCTCGCCGTCGACAAGGACGGCGCCTTCGTCGTCCGCGAGCTCGTCACGATCTGAACGGCGCACCACAGCGGGTGTCGCAGCCCGTTCACGGTGGCCGGCGCCCGCGCCGCGAACGCCGCTGAATTTCGTGGCACCAGGTTTGCGTTATCCGGGCCGCCATGAGGGCAGGGAGCGCTGGTTGGTTGTTGCTGTTGGTCACGGTGGGGGCGGGCTGCGCGGGTGCGGCGCCGCCGTTCGACGAGCTGCCGCTGCGCGACACGCTGCGCGCCGAGCCCGACGTCGTTGCGACGCTGCCGGACGACGGGCGCGCCCGGTTGGGTGCCAGGTTTCAGGCGGCCGGCGCGGGCGACACGTCGGCCGATCCGATTGGCATCGGGTCGGCGTCGGGGCTCGCCGCGGCCGTCGATCGCGCGCGCCAGGCCCGGTCGGCCGATGCGCTGGTGATCGGGCTGGTTGGCGGTGGTGCGGCGCAGGCGCTGCCCGCCGGAACGCAGACTTCCGCTGCGACGCCTTTGCCGCCGCTCGATGGCGCCGTGGCGACCAGCACCGCCGACCTGGAGGCGCGGGCGTTGAACGGCGCGGCGGGGGCGTCGCTGCGCGAGCTGGTGGCGGCCGCGCACGCCCAGCGGCTCGAACGCGTCGTGGGCTGGCCCGTCGCGGCGGTCGCGGTGGGCGACACGGTGTACGTGAACGGCGCCTGGCTCGTGGCGCTGGCGCCGAGCACGTCGTCGGCATCGGGCGCGCGAGATGCGGGCGGATGTGGCGACGGTGGGTGTGACGGCGGCGCGCCGGACGGGGGCGCGCGGGCAGACGGCGGGGCGACGATGAACACCGGACCGAGAGGTGCTGGAGGGGCGGGGGGCGCGAGAGGGGCAGGGGGCGCTGGTGGGAGATCCTGGCAACCGCCGCCGTACACGCCGCCGCCGGTCTACACGCCGCCCGTGTACACGCCGCCGCCGTACACGCCGCCGCCCAGCGATCCGAATACCGACGATCTGAACGACGCAGCCAACGCCGCCGACGGCTGCGCGGCGCTTGCCGACGCGTGCGCCAGCAGCGACGACGGCAGCCAAGACGATTCGTGCAGCGGTGAGGATGACAGCCAACAGAGCGACTGCAGCGCGCCCCCCGATGACGGCAGCAGCGCCGATTGCCGGACGGCTCCAGGGCGCGGCCGCACCAGCCTGCCGACGATGCTCTGGATGTTCGCGCCGCTCGCCTACCTCTGGAACCGCAAGCGATGAGGCCGCTGGTCCTCGCGTGGATGGCGCGCAACGGTGTGCCCGCGTGGGTGCTGCCCGACTACTGGCAGCTGGCCGTCGTGGCGACGCTGATCGGCTCGGTGGTGGCGCTGCGGCTGGCGTCACGTGACTCAGCTTCGGTGATCCACACCGCCCGTGCCATCGCCTGCGCGTACGTGGGCGCGCTGGTCGGCGGGTACCTGTTCGAGGCGGTGCGGGCGATGCCGGCGGCGTTGGTGGCGCACAGGTGGGGGCCGGTGCTGCACCCTGGACGCGCGGCATACGGCGGTCTGCTCGGCGCGATCGCCGCCGCCACCCTGTACTTGCGGGCCGTCCGCCAGCCGCTGGCGCCGTTCTTCGATCGCGTGGCGATCGGCGTCGGTCTGACGTTCGCGCTGGTGCGCACCGGGTGCTTCCTGGCGGGCTGCGACTACGGGCTGCCGACAGGGCTGCCGTGGGGTGTGCGTTTTCCCCGGGGCAGCTTGGCCGCCCTGGATCACGTGCGGCGCGGGTTCGTCCCGCACGGCGCGCGCAGTCTGCCGGTGCACCCGACCCAGCTCTACGAGGCGGCGCTGGGGCTGCTGGGCGCCGCCGCCGCGGCCGTTTACTTGCGGCGGGAGCCACGCCGAGACGGGCGCGCGTTCGCGACGTTCCTGGCGATCTACGCCGCGGGACGTTTCGCGATCGAGCTCGTGCGCGGCGACCAGGACCGTGGGGTGTTTCTGGCCCTGTCCACGGGCCAGTGGGTTTCGGTCGCGATCTTGGTTGGCCTGTTCGTCTGGTGGCGGCGCCGGCGTCAGTCCGTCGGCGACTTGTCGGCGGTCGGGACGGCGTTCGCGAATCGTTCCGCGAAGAACTCGGCGCTGCGCGCCTGCGCCGGGTCGATCGAAAAGTCGGGCACCGGGCCCGGGACGCGCAGCTTGGCGTAGAGCTCCTCGATTTCGCGGTTCGACAGCCCGCGCGCGGCGAGGGCGGCCTTGTCGACCGAGCCGCGCGCCGTGACGGTGTCGCCCTCGACGGCGACCAGCGAGCGCAGTGTCTCGATCTCCGCCCGCGACAGCTGCGTGCCGCAGACGTCGTAGTCGATCCAGGCCTCGTAGGACAGCGGCGCCACGCGCTTCAGCATGCCGGCCATCACGCGCCCGTACTCTTGAATCTCCCACTGCGCGTGCCCGTCGACCCGCAACGTCAGGAAGTGCAGCAGATTGTGCAGGTCGATCTTCCAGTACCACTGCGTGTACGTCGACAGCGGCAGGTCGATGCGCGCCAGCTCACGCGCGACCTCGTTGGCGGTGAGCCAGCCGTAGGTGTCCGTCGCCTCGCGCCGCGTCTCTTGCCAGCGGCGCAACGCTTCGGCGTGCAGGTCGGCCGTCACCACCTGGCCGCTGCGCCCCTGGTTGTTGCGCCGGCTCTGGGTCTGCAGCTGCTCTTGCTCGGGCGTGTAAAACAGCATCGGGATCAGCGAGTAGCGCCCCGAGTATTCGTTCACGTTGGCCGTCCGGTGGCGGATCCACTGGCGCGCGATGAACATGGGCATGCAGCAGTGGAACTTCAGCTCCACCATCTCGCTGGGGGTGGTGTGCTTGTGGCGGCGCAGGTAGCGGATGAGGCCCCGGGTCGCGTTGGCGGCGCGGGTGCCGTAGCCGTAGCTGACGCGGGCCGCGCGCTCGATGCAGGCGTCGGTCCCCAGGTAGTCGACCAGGGCCACGAAGCCGTGGTCGAGCACGGGGAAGTACAGGCCCAGAATCTCTTCGGCGGCGGCGCTGGTCGGTCGCTTGGTCTCCGGCACGGGGCGACGTTAACACCGGGCGCCGTCACGTAGAGCGGCGAACTTGCAGCCGCCGCGCGACCAGCTAAGGTGAGCCGCATGGGCGAGCGCGTTCCGCTCGGGTTTCTGGTGCCGCTGCGATTGCTGTGGGGCCTGATCCTCGTCATCGAGGGGTGGGGCAAGCTGCAGCATGGGTGGCTCCATGGGACGCCGCTGACCGCCACGCTGGACGGCTGGATGGACGGCCACAAGACGTACGCGTTCTTCGTGCCCGTAGTTCGCGCGGCCTACGCGCACCCCAAGATCTTCGGCGGCCTCATCACAGCGGGCGAGCTGATCGTCGGCGCGTCGATGCTGCTGGGTGTCGCCACGCGCGCGATGGCGTTCCTGGGAGCGCTGATGCTGTTTTCGTTCGCGTTCGGCGCCGGCCAAGGACTGGCCCCGCCGGGCAACGCGCTGTTGATGGGCGCGGTGTTCGTCATCTTCGTCCTGGCGCCGCCCGGCCGGGTCCTGGGCTTGGACAGCGCGCTACGAAACCGACTGCCCCGCTGGTTCGTATGAGGGGCAGACGCTGACGTCCGCGATCACGACAACGTCAGCGAACACCAAAGCGACTACGAGTATTCCGGTGGCGGGCGCCCTGGTCCACGAAGATGTGATCGGTCGTCAGACGTACACGCACGCGCTGTGACGTGAACGTGGTCGGGGACCCTGGACGTAGCCGTGATCGCGAACGCCGTCGTGTTCGTGTTCGCTGACGTGGTCGTGTCGCGGACGTGAACGTCCGTCCGCCTCACGCGCGAAAGCCGGTTTCGAGCCAGCGCACGGTCGAGTCGACGAGCGCCCGCGCCGCTTGGTCGCTGGTCGCGCGCCGGGTGAGCTGGCCATCGATGAAGAGCTGGCCCAGGCCGTGAACTGTCGACCATGCGACCAGGGAAAGGTCATCCGGATCCGCCTCGCGCAGATGGCCGCGGCGGATCCCGTCCGCGACCTGCTCTCGCAGGACGCTGTAGGTCTCCTCCCCAGCCGCGTCGACGGCGGGGCTCAGCGCGGCGCAGTCTTCGTGAACGACGCCGCCGAACATCGTTCGGAAGTAGCCCGGGTGCGCGCGCGCGAACGACACGTAGCCCCACGCCGAGGCGCGGAGCCGCGCGAAAAAATCGGTCCCGGCCGCGTCCATCTCGCGCCGCATCTCGGCCGTCAGCATGCGGAACCCCTTTTCCGCGATGGCGGCGATCAGCGCGCCCTTGTCCTTGAAGTGACGGTAAGGGGCGGCGTTGCTGACGCCGGCCAGCTTCGCGGCTGCGCGGAGACTCAACGCCGGGACACCCCCTTCGGACAGCAGCTTGAGCCCCGCCTGGATCAGCGCCGCGTGCAGATCCCCGTGCTGGTAGGCGTCCGGCTTCTTGCGAGAGACGCGAATCGACATGTGCACCCCAGCGTAATTCCAGATGTTTACGCCGGCAACAAATGATGTTGACAGTGATAACATAAATGTTTACGGTGTCATCATTCAGGGCCGGTGGGACCGGCGGAGGTGACACATGGAAAAGGTCGTGCCGTTCGTGTTCGAGGTTGGCGGGCTGACGGTCCTGCCGTTCTGGGCGCTGATGGTCGCGCTTCCCGGCGCGCGCCTGACGGCGCGGCTGCTCCGAAGCCCGCTGGTGGTCGCGGGACCCGCCGCCCTGTACGCGATCCTGGTCGTGCCGTTGCTGGCGACCCTGCTGCCAGCGGTCGCCCGTCCCGCGCTGCCCCAGATCGCCGGTCTGCTCGGGACGCCCGTCGGGGCGACCATCGCGTGGATGCACTTCCTGGCGCTGGACCTGCTGGCGGGGCGCTGGGTGTTCCTGGAGGCGCGCGCCCGTGGCCTCGGCCCGGCGGTGACCAGCCCGTTGCTGGTCCTGACGCTGCTGTTCGCGCCACTGGGTCTGCTCGGCGCGCTGGTGGTCTTCTCGCGGCCGGGTGCCGCGTTCGTCGCGTGGGCTGGCACCGCCTGGCGTCGCCTGGCCGCCGCGCATCGGCCGCTGGCAGTTCTCACCGCCGGCTCCGCCGCGCTGCTGGTCGCGTCGCTGGTTCTGGGATTGGTGGACCACCGGCAGGTCACCGGTGCGCCCGTGTGGCTGAAGCCCGCCAAGTTCGCCGCCGCCGTGTTGACGGCTGCCGCGTCGCTGGCCTGGATCATCGGGCAGATGCGCGGCGTCGCGGAGCGCCGGGTGCGGTTCGCTGGAACGGCGATCGCCGCGCTGACCGCTCTCGAGCTGGTGTTGATCACGATGCAGGCGGCTCGCGGCGTGAGCAGCCACTTCAACTACACCACGCGATTCGATGGCGCCGTGTTCATCACGATGGCCGTCGCGATCAGCATCTTCTGGTTGGCGGAGCTCTACGTCACCGTCCGTGCCTTCCGCCAGCCGTTCGCGACACCCGCGCGCACCTGGGCGATCCGCCTGGGCCTGGTGGGGGCGCTGCTAGGCGGCGCCACGGGCTACCGGATGGCGCAACCGAAGCCCGAACAACTGTCGGCGCTTCGGGCTGGCGGCGCGACGACGGTCCTCGGTGGCCACGCGGTGGGCGTTCCCGACGGCGGCCCGGGTCTGCCGGTCACCCGCTGGAGCACGACCGGTGGCGATCTCCGGATTTCGCATTTCCTGGGTCTCCACGCGTTGCAGGCGCTGCCCCTCTTCGCGCTCTTCGTCGAGCGCCGGCGCCGCGGTCAGGCGCGCCCGGTGTGGGCGGCGGCGGTCGTCTGGCTGGGGCTGGGCGTCGTCACACTGATACAGGCCCTGCGTGGACAGCCGCTGCTCGCGCCGGACGCGATCACCGCCGCGTCCGCCTTGGCGGTCGTCGCCGCCGGCCTGGCCGTCACGTGGGCCCGCCGGCCGCTGGGCGCGCCGGTTCGACGGGCGGTGGCCTGAGCGCCGGCCGCGTATACTTACGGGATGCACCTCGACGCCGGCTGGCTGTTCGCGTCGCTGATCGTGTCAGCGGTCGGGTTCATCCTGCTGCACTACGGGCGCAAGATGGCGCGCGTGCCGCACGTCGTGGCGGGCCTGGCGCTGATGATCTACCCGTACTTCGTCCCCGGCGCGCTGGCGAACGCGCTGATCGGCGCCGGCGTCCTGGCGATCCTCTGGTTGGCCGTTCGGCTCGGCTGGTAGCTCATCGCAGCGGCGGGTCCAGCTCCGCTCGGATGGCGTCGATGACCGCGCGAATGCGCGGTACGTCCACCATCCGCTTGGCGACGACGACGTGGAAGGTCGCGTGCGCCGCCGGCCCGAGGTCCATCTTCAGCTCGACGAGCTGATCGATGCGGGACCGCCGGTGGAATCGGCGGCCCAGGATCATGACGCCGACGCCGGCCTCGACGGCGGCGATCTGAACCAGGAAGTCGTTCGACGCGAAGACCGGACGGAACCTGTCGCCCAGCATCGCCGCCAGCTGCGGGTTGGGCGGTGTCTGATCGTAGGGCGGCGCCCACACGACCCACTCCAGGTCCGCAGGTCCGTAGTTCTTGGGCAGACGGCGGGCGTACGCGCGCGACGCGAACGGCGCGACCTGGACCGGAACGGCCATGTCGCCGACCAGATCGTGGTCCGACGGTGCGCGGGAGCGGATCGCCACGTCGGCTTCACCGCGGCCCAGGCTGACGTACTCGATGTTGGCGAGGATCTCGAGCCGCACGCCGGGCGCGCGTCGTCGCAGCACGCTGGCCAGGGGCGCGAGGAAGTCGAAGGCGACCCCGGGAGGGGCGGCGATCCGGACGACACCTTCGGGGCGCCGTTCACCGCCGGCAATGATCCGGGTGGCGTCGCCCGCGAACTCGGCCATTCGCTGGGCCGCCGGCAACAGGCGCTCGCCGAGCGGCGTCAGCGTCACGCCGTCGACGCGGCGGGCGAACAGCGGCGCGTCCAGTCGATCCTCGAGGAGCCCGATCCGGCGACTCAGTGTGGGCTGCCCCAACCGCAGCGTGCGGGCTGCGCCGCTCATGCTGCCGGCGGCGGCAACCGCCAGGAACAGCCGCCAATCGTCCCAGTCGATATCCATTTATGGATGGTGACATGGAAAATTAGCCGATTTCCATCCGTTTTGTGATGGGGCAGGTTGGCCGTATGGAGGTCACGCACATGACGTCACTCGCTCGGTTCCTCACCGCGGCGCTCGCCGCCCTCACCCTCACCGCCGGCTGCCAGGCCAGCACCCACGCAACGCACGCCTCGACGCTGGGCAAGGTGACGTCGGCCCAGGCCATGGAAGCCCTGCTCGATCAGCCGGGCCCCATCGACGTCGAGACGGTCGTCGGCGCCGACTGGGCCGTCACGCGCGCCGGCCTCATCGACCTCGACAACCCGAAGGCGAAGGCCGCCAGCCTGAAGGACGGCGACGAGCCGATCCAGATCTTCACGCATGTCATTCGCCACCCGACGCGCGGGACTTTCCTGATCGACACCGGCGTGACGCGCAAGCTGGTCGACGACCCGGCGGGCATGGGCGTGGGCTGGGTCGTTCGGAAATACATGCACCCGGAGAAGATGGTCGTCCGCACCGACACGGCCACGTTGTTGCGGCGCGAGCCCAAGCTGGCGGGCGTGCTGCTGACGCACCTGCATCTCGACCACATCAGCGGGGTGCCCGACGTGCCGGCGGATGTGCCCCTTTACAGCGGCCCCGGTGACGCCAGCGACCGCGCGTTCCTGTTCATGTTCTCGCAGGGGACGATCGACCGGATGCTGGCCGGCCACGGCGCCATCCAGGAGTTGCCGTTCGCGGCCGACCCGTCCGGGCGGTTCACGGGGGTGCTGGACCTCTTCGGCGACGGCAGCCTGTTCGCCATCCTCGTGCCCGGCCACACGTCGGGCAGCATCGCCTATGTCGCCCGCACGCCGCACGGTCCCGTGCTGTTCACCGGAGACACCTCGCACACGCGCTGGGGCTGGGAGCACGACGTTCCGCCCGGCAAGTTCTCGGCGGATCGCGATCGCAACGCTGTGAGCCTGGCGGCTCTGCGCGGCCTGGCAACGCGGCACCCGAACCTCGACGTCCGCCTGGGACACCAGCGATAGGAGGTACCTCGGCTGTGCCCACCGCGCTTGACCGCCCGCGGCACTCCGTTCTATGTCGGGGGCGTGGCGGCGAGCGGGCCAGGTGGGCTGTGGGGGATGTTGCGGACGGGTGACGTGCGCGGCGTGCTGGCGCGCACCGCCGACCTGGCGCTGGCCGCGCTGGTGGTCGCCATCGTCGGGATGATGATCGTTCCGCTGCCGGCGCCCGTTCTGGACCTGCTGATCTCCGCGAACATCGCGGCAGCCGTGACGTTGTTGCTGGTCGCGATCTACGTCAGTGACGCGCTGAAGATCGCGACCTTTCCGACGCTGCTGCTGTTGACGACGCTGTTCCGGTTGGCGCTGGAGGTCTCGGCCACTCGGCTCATCCTGCTGCGGGGCGACGGCGGCGCGGTCATCCGCGCGTTCGGCAACTTCGTCGTCGCCGGCAATCTGGTCGTGGGCGCCGTGATCTTCCTCATCCTCACGATGATCCAGTTCATCGTCATCGCGAAAGGCTCCGAGCGTGTCGCCGAGGTGGCTGCCCGGTTCACGCTGGACGCAATGCCCGGCAAGCAGATGTCCATCGACGCCGAACTGCGCGCCGGTCACATCGACCACCCCGAGGCGCGGCGACGCCGGGCCGCGCTGGCCCGCGAGTCGCAGCTGTTCGGGTCGATGGACGGCGCGATGAAGTTCGTGAAGGGCGACGCCGTGGCCGGGATCGTCGTCCTGGCGGTCAACATCGTCGGCGGGCTGGCGATCGGCGTCTTCCAGCGCGGGCTGGACCTGTCCGTCGCCGCGCGCACGTACACCGTGCTGACGATCGGCGAGGGGCTGGTCGCGCAGATTCCGGCGCTGGTGATCTCGACGGCCGCCGGCATCATCGTCACCCGCGTCGCGTCCGAGGACGAAGGCAGTCATCTGGGCAAGGACATCGGGCTGCAGATCCTGGCGCATCCGCGCGCGCTGGGGATCGGCGCGGGTCTGCTGGCGGTCCTGGCGGTGGTCCCGGGCATGCCGGCGCCGCCGTTTCTCCTGCTCGCCGCGCTGCTGGGCACGGTGGCCTGGAAAGTTTCCCGCGCGCCGGTGGCGGTGGGCGGCCAGCCGGCCGGCCTGGTCGGAGCCGCCGCAGCGGTCGAGCCGCTTTCCCCCGTGCTGACGCCGATCGCCGTCGAAGTTTCGGCCGAGCTGGCGGCGCAGTTGGGCTCGTTCGCCGGCGACGTCGTGCCGCGCCTGCGCGAGCGGCTGTTCGCGGAGCTGGGGCTGCCGCTGCCGGCCGTTCGCCTGCGGGCGGGCGCGGTTGGATCCACGGGCGGCGCGTTCGTCATCCGGCTGAACGAGGTCCCGCTGGCGCGCGGCGAGATCGCGCGCCATGCGTGGCCCGATGCCGGCGCTCGATTGTCCCAGGAGCTGCTGGCGCTGCTGCGGCGGTACGGTCACGAGCTGTTCGGGCTCGAGGATGCGCAGCGGCTGCTGGACGCGCTGGAGCGAACGCACCCGGCGCTGGTGCGGGAGGTCGTCCCGAAGCTGATCTCGCCGGTGCTGTTCACGGACATCGCGCGGCGGCTGGTCGAGGAGGGGATCTCGCTGCGCAACCTGCCCGAAGTTCTGGGCGCGCTCGCCGAGTGGGCGCCGCACGATCGTGATCCCGTCGTCCTGACCGAGCACGTGCGTGCGGCGCTGCGGCGGACGATCACCCACCGGTACGCGGGCGACGGCAACGCGCTGGCCGCGTACCTTCTGGACCCCATGATCGAGGACGCCATCCGCGACGCCGTCCAGAAGACGGCGACCGGCAGCTATCTGGCGCTGGAGCCGGCGCTCTCACAGGACATCGTCGCCGCCGTCGGGCGCGCGGTCGGGCCGACGGCCACGGGCGCCGTCCTGCTGACGGGCGCCGAGATTCGCCGTTACGTCCGCCGGCTGATCGAGACGGAGCACCCGAACCTGGCCGTGCTTTCGTACCAGGAGCTGTCGCCGGACGCGCAGATCCGTCCCGTGGGGCGGATCACGGTCGCCGGCTCGTGACGGCTACGAGGCAGGTCCGGGCGGCGGGCGCCAGGTGCGGTAGCGCGCCAGCGTCCAAAGCGCGGTCAGTCCGTCGCGGACGCCGATCTTTTTCCCCTCGTCGAACGAGCGCGGGCGATAGGTGATGGGCACCTCGAAGATCTCGATTCCGCTGCGCAAGAGCTTGGCCGTGACCTCGGGCTCCCATTCGAATCGGTCGTTCTCGATCGTGATGCGGCGAATGACGTCGCTGCGGAAGCACTTGTAACAGGTGGGCACGTCCGTGAGCCGCGTCCCGTAGATGAGATTCGTGAACTCCGTCACGACGCGCCCGCCGAGGTAGGCGCTGCGGTACGCGCCGGGATGGCGGCGAACCTTGCCCTTGCCGAACCGCTTTTCGAACCCGCGCAGGCGCGAGCCGTAGACGACCTGCGCGCGCCCGTCGCACAGGGGCGGGAGCAGGGTCAGGTAGTCCTGCGGGTCGTACTCGAGGTCGGCGTCCTGGATCAGGATCAGGTCACCGGTGGCCTGGGCGATTCCGTGGCGGACGGCCGCGCCCTTGCCACGGTTGGGCTGGTACTCGTGAACCGTCACACCGGGCTGCGCCCGGGCCACGGCCGCCGTCCCGTCCGAAGAGCCGTCGCTGACGACCACGATCTCTCGCTCGAGGCCAAGCGAGCCGACGTCCACGGCGCGGACAGCTTCCAGCAGCGCAGCGATCGTGCGTTCTTCGTTGAAGGCGGGGACGATGATCGACAGCTTCACGCCGGCGGGCCCTTGTAGCCGATTTTGGGGCCGCTGTCAGTTCGGGCGGCCTGTGTGCCGCGTCACCACGTGCGCTCGTGGTCCATTTTGGTGAGGTTCGCTCTTTTCAAGATCAAGGTAGGGTGTGTCGGGAATTCAGGCACAAATGACGACAGTACGCGTGAAGATCATAGGGTCGGTGCTCCTGCTGCTGGGGGTTGGATGTTCCAGCTCCGGTGGCGCGGGTGGCACCGGTGGGTCGGGGACGGGGAGCGGCTCCGGCGGTTCGAACGGCAACGGCGGCTCCGACGCCAGCGGTGGCGCCAACGGCAGCGGCGGCGCGAACGGCAGCGGCGGCGTGAACGGCAGCGGCGGCGTGAACGGCGCGGGCGGCGTGAACGCCAGCGGCGGTGTGACCGGCGCGGGCGGCGTGAACGTGACGGGCATCGGTGGCAACAGCAGCACGGGCGGAACCACCGGCGGCGGCGGCACCGCGCCCGGATCGGGCGGCACGACTCCCGGCACCGGTGGCTCGGCGCCGATGCCGACCACGCTCGTGACCTCGGCGAACGGGGCGTTCTGGACGACCGGGACGTTGACCACGGTCACGACCGGCACCGCCACCGTCACCATCCACGACGATCAGCCGGCGCAGACCTGGGCCGGCTTTGGCGGCGCCTTCAACGAGATTGGCTGGAACGTACTGCAGATGCTCAGCCAGGCCGACCGCGACAAGGCGATCCACCTCCTCTATGGAAGCGACGGCGCGCGGTTCAACCTGGGCCGCATCCCGATCGGCGCCAGCGACTACGCGATCATGCGGTACACCGAGGACGAGACGGCCAACGACACGAGCCTGACCTCGTTCTCGATCAGCCGCGACATGATGTACCTGATTCCGTACATCAAGGCTGCCCAGGCCGTGAACAGCAACATCCACTTCTGGGCCAGCCCGTGGACGCCGCCGACGTGGATGAAGACGTTCAGCGGTTCGGTCAACGGCGCGACGTGCGCCATGCAGGGCACCAGCGCATTCGACGGTGGCTGCATGAACGCCACCACGGCGAACCTGACGGCTTACGCCCAGTACTTCGTGAAGTTCGTGCAGGCGTACGCGGGCCAGAACATCGCGCTCGACTACGTAGCGCCGCAGAACGAGCCCAACTACGCGCTCGGATACCCGACCTGCCTCTGGAACTCGGCGGACTATGCCAAGTTCGTGGGTCAGTATCTGGGTCCGGCGCTCGCGACGACCACCACCAAGCTCATGCTGGGAACGAGCTCCAACAAGGACAGCGGCAAGGACACCACGGTGATCACGACCGTGATGGGGGACGCGACGGCCAAGACCTTCCCGAAGGTCGTCGGCCTGCAGTGGGGCATGCTGGACAACTACGAAGCGAACTCGTCGATGTACAAGGGCTACGGTCTTCCCGTCTGGGCGACCGAGCACATGTGCGGCAACTACCCGTGGAACCCGTCCGGCTCTCCGAGCTACGTCGAGCCGGCGCCCAACGATTTCGCGTACGGCGTCGAGTCGTGGGGCTACATCGCCAAGGCGATCCGCGGGGGCGTGACTGCCTACAACGCCTGGAACATGGTGCTGGACAGCGTGGGCAAGGGCAACGACAGCACCCGGCAGTGGGCGCAGGACGCGCTCTTGACGGTGAACACCTCGTCGAAGACGCTGAACATCACGCCGGCCTACTACGTGTTCCGCCACTTCTCCCAGTTCGCACAGCCGGGCGCAACCGTGCTGGCCACCACCGGTGGCGACTCCGTGGGATTCAAGAACCCGGACGGCAGCCTCGTTGCCGTGATGTACAACTCCGGATCGGCGACGACCTACACGGTTGCAATCGGCGGTAAGAAGCTGCAGTTCGCGATGCCGTCCAAAGGCTGGGCGAGCATTCTTCTCAGCCCCTGAAACCGATCAGCGTCGCGGTTGCGCCGGGAGCAGAGTGCGCCAATGATGCGCACTTTGCTGCAGGGAACCCATGCTACGGTCCGACCCTAATGATCGTGTGCGGCGCATCTGGATTTTATCGAACTTTTTCGCTAGAGGTCGCCGCTTGAACGATACACGTACGGATCTGCCAGGAGTTTTCATGTTCCGATCCGATTGGCTTCGAATTGCATTCGCGATGGTGCTCGTTGCGCTCGCTGCGCCGGCCTGTTCACTGCCGGCGCCTCGAGGGATCGTCGGCGGCGGCGACGGTGGCGTGCCGACGGGTCAATGCCCGGCCGTCGCCACCACGGACGCCGGCCTCGATAGCGGGACGGGCGTGATCGTCAGCGCCGACCCGACGACGGTGGTCACGCCGATGTCCTGCGCCGGGACCGGCCCCAATCCCAACGCGATCGACCGATACACGCAGGGTTACACGCCGTCGGCCGACGTCACCCAGCGGGTCGCGAAGGCGGTCAGCGGCATGAGCCTGCACGACCTGGCCCTGCAGATGGAGGGCATGCCGTACAACTCCACGGGGCAATTCAGCGACACGCAGCGCAGCCAGGACACCAGCTCGATCCGCGGATTTCGGTATCGGGACGCATCGCGCGGGATGAACCTGGGCGAGGACATGAACGGCTCGTTTCCAAATGCGACCACGATCAACGGGTCGCATGTCGGCTTTTCGACGGTCTTCCCCGTCAGCATGTCCCGCGGCGCTGCATTCGATCTGGACCTCGAGTATGCGATCGGTGAGGCCATCGGCGACGAGATGCAGGCGGCCAAACAGACCGTGCTGCTGGCCCCTTGCATGAACATCCTGCGGCACCCCCTGTGGGGCCGCGCGCAAGAGACCTACGGCGAGGACTCGTTCCACGTCGGACGGCTGGCCTCCGCCATGGTCGTCGGCGTCCAGCAGCACATCGCCGCCAACGCCAAGCACTACCTGGGGTACGACATCGAGAACGGCCGTACCCAGACGAACAACTCGCAGATGGCCGACGAGCAGGTGTTGCGCGAGACCTACGGGCGGCATTTCCGCATGACCGTTCAGGACGCCGGCGTGGCCTCGGTCATGGCCTCGTACAACGAGGTCAACGGGATCAAGTCGACTCAGAACGGGCACATCCTGACGGACGTCCTGCGCAACGACTTCGGGTTCAAGGGGTTCGTGTTGAGCGACTGGTGGGCCATGCCCGGATTCACGAGCATTCCGGACAGCAGCACGCAGAAGACCGGGGCAATCAAAGCCATCAACGCCGGGCTGGATGTCGAGCTTCCGTGGGGGCTTTACTACGGTCAGCTCGAGAACCTGGTCAATTCGGGCACGCTGAGCCGGCAGGATCTGCAGACGCATGCCGAAAATGTTTTGCTGCAGAAGTTCCGGTTCAACTCGCAGAACCTCAACGGGACCGTCGGGTTGAAGGCGCCCGTCACGATCTACGAGAACAGCCGGATCAAGTGCAACGATAGCCACCGCGCGCTCGCCAAGCAGGCTGCGTTGGAGAGCATGGTCCTGCTCAAGAACGACAAGGGAACGCTTCCGATCAGCCCGATGGTCAAGAAGGTCGCCGTTCTCGGCGCCAACATTCCTTACACCTCCGTTGACGGCGGCAACGGCAGCGCCGGTGCCAATCGAATGGTCAATTTTGCCACCGATGTCCGCACAGGCGACCTCGGGTCGAGCCGCGCATTTTCCGATCCGGATCCGACCCAGACGGTCGGGCCGGCGGCGGGCATGACGATGACCGCGCCGGCGGGAGTCAGCGTGGTGTCGGGATCCAGCGTCAGCGTGGCCTCGGACGCCGACTTCATCGTCGTCGTCGCTGGGCTCACCCCGCAGGACGAGGGGGAGGAGTACACGGGAGCAGGCGACCGCACCAGCTTGGCGCTGGATGCCAAGCAGCCTCAGGGCATGCAGAACATCCAGAACAAGCTCATCACGGACGCGGCCGCTCTGGGCAAGCCGATGGTGGTGGTTCTGGAAGGTGGCAGCGTGATCGACATGCCCTGGCTGGCCCAGATCCCCGCGGTCGTGATGGCCTGGTACCCCGGCCAGCTTGGCGGCGAGGCGCTCGGAGATCTGCTGTGGGGGCAGGTGAACGGGGTTTCGTACAACTTCAGCGGAAAGTTGCCCATCACGTGGGGCAGGCAGCTCAGCGACTACGACAACTTCACCGCGAGCGGAACGACGACCACGACGTTCAACTACTACGTCGGCTATCGGTGGTTCGATCACAACAACACCCAGCCGCTTTTCCCGTTCGGTGCGGGTCTCAGCTACACGAGCTTCGAGTACCGCAATCTGCAGCTCGGCTGCAGTGACATGAGCAAGGGGGCGGTCCTGCCGGTCATCGTCAACGTCGCCAACACGGGCACCGTCGACGGGGACGAGATCGTCATGGTCTTCGTCTCATTTCCGAAAACGACCGCCCGCCGCGGGCCGAAAGAGTTGAAGGCGTTTGCGCGCGTTCATCTGGCGGCCGGCGAGGAAAAGCAGGTCACCATCCCGCTGCGGTTGGCAGACCTCGACTACTTCAAGATCGACGCCAACGACCCCACGAAGGGGCAATGGGTCGTCGAGGACGGACCAGTTGACATCATGGTCGGGGGCAGTGCCGCGAGTTTGCCGAAGAAGCAAACCGTCAACGTCAAGGGATACACCGTCGGACCCTCTCAATGAAAACATTGGCCTCTAGCCGCAGCACCGTCTTTTCCGCGTTCCTGATCCTCGGCTCCGTAACGGTTCTTCCCGCCGCTTCTGCCGCGCCGAAACTGGCCCAGGCAACGCCGGCACCGGCGCAGCCGGTACCGGCGGACGCGCCACCGCCGGGCCTGCCCCCGGCGGCCGCGCCCGTCGAGATCGTGCCGGTTCCGGTGCCGCCACCGGCGGAGCCAGTCGCGCCCGCCCGGGAGGCGACCGCGGTGGCCGGTTCACCGGCCCCGCCCCCCGAACCAGCATCCGAAGCGACGCCCGTCACGGAGATCGGTCTGCAGCGCCTCCCCGGGTCGGCTTACCCGGAGCCGCAAACGCGCGG
>JBJMQQ010000249.1:0-8766 GCA_045802645.1 Polyangia bacterium | reverse complement strand
GTGGCCACCGCCATCGGTCTGGTGGCGGCCATCCCGGCCGTCATGGCGTACAACTACTTCTCGCGGCGCATCCGCGTGATCGCGTCCGAGATGGAGACGTTCTCCAACGACTTCCTGAACATCGTGCGGCGGAGGTTCTTCTAGTGTCGATGTCGACGAGCAGTGGCTCGGGCGGCGCGCTGACGGAGATCAACGTCACGCCGCTGGTCGACGTCATGCTGGTCTTGCTGATCATCTTCATGGTCACGGCACCGATGTTGCAAACCGGTGTCGACGTGAACCTCCCCGAAGCCAAGGCCCAGACGATCCCCGACGACGAGGGCAAGCTGATCTTGACGGTGACCAAGGACAAGCGCGTGTTCCTGGGCAAGCTGCAGATCCCCTGGGACGACATCGAGAAGGTCCTCAAGAACAACGCCAAGCTCAACGCCGATCACGAGCTTTATCTGCACGCGGACCGCGCGCTCAGCTACGGCGACGTGGTCAAGGTGATGGCGGCCGCCAAGCAGGCCGGCGTCGACAAGCTGGGCATGGTGACGGACCCGCTCGAATAGCCGATGCCCAGCGAGCAACAACGGCGCGGGTCGCGCCGAAACTTCGCCGGTATGATCATCACGCTGGCGCTACACGGGGGCGTCCTGGTCGCCGTCGCGGCCGCCCACAACAAAGAAGAGATCCCCCTCATCGTCTCGCGCGACTTCGTACGCGCCGAGATGGTCAAACTGGGCAAACCCCGCGACAAGTTCTGGCTGCCGCGCGTGACGCAGCCGCCGCGGGCGACGGCGCCAGAGCCGACCTTGAAGGTGGCGGAGGATCCGAACGCGCAGCCCGCGCCAAAAGAGGCGCCGCGGCCGGAAGACCCGAAGATCTCCAAACAGCTGAAAAACGCGCTCGAGCGGGCGCGCAAACTGGAAGCGCTGGCCGCTGACGAAGAGCCCGATCAGGGCGCGCTCAACGGCAGCAAGTTCGGGACCTCCAACACCGCGGTCGGCGATCAGTACCAGGCGCAGGTCGTCGGGATGCTCCACCAGAACTACAACTTCCCGGCGGGCCTGACGCTGGACCAGATCCAGAACCCGCCCGAGATCGTGTTTCACATCGCGGGCGACGGCTCGCTGACGGGCATCAAGCTGGTCAAGTCGTCGGGCAACAACTTCGTCGATGACGCCTGCGTCGACGCCGCCAAGTTGACGGCCAAGGTGCCGCCGCCGCCACCGACGGTCCATGGTATGAGAGTCCAGTGCGAAAAATGACCAGCCGGTCCGTCGGAGGTCTTTCGTTCCTCCTCTGTCTGATGAGCGCGCTGACGGTCTCGTCGATCGCCCGCGCGCAGCCCGGGGGTGACGAGGATCTGCCGGCCGTCCAGCTGTCGGGCGCCGGCGTGGCCCTGTTGAAGCTGGCCGTCCCGCGCGTCGAAGGCGACGGCGAGGCCGGCGACCTCCTGGCGAAGGACATGGACATCACGGGGCTGTTCCAGATCCTGGATCCGGCGTCGTTCCCCGCGCAGCTCCAGTCCGAAGGGCTGAATTTCTCGTCCGCACTGTGGACGCAGGTGGGCGCGCAGGCGGTCATCAAGATGAAGGTGTCGGGCGGCGCGCTGGACGGCCGGGTCTACGTCGTCGCGCGCGGCGACACCGCCATCCTCTCCAAGTCTTACCGGGCCGGCGATGCCCGCGACGCCGTTCACGAGTTCGCGAACGACGTCGTCAAGGCGTTCACCGGGCAGCCCGGCGTGTTCGGTTCGCGCATCGCGCTGGCGATGACCGGGCACGGCGCTCACGAGATTGCGGTCGTCGACATGGACGGCGGGCGCACGTCCGTCGTGACCAAGATGGGCTCGGACAGCTTGCTGCCGGCCTTCTCACCGTCCGGCGCCGAGATCGCGTTCACGTCGTACCTGCGCAACAACCCCGACCTCTGGATCGTCTCGGCGGGCGGCGGACGCGCCCGGCGCGTCTCGAAGGAGCCCGGGCTCAATACCGGCGCGGCCTGGTCGCGCTCAGGCGCCCTGGCGCTGACGATGTCCTACGAAGGCAACTCGGAGATCTATCGAATCGATCCGACCGACGGCCGGATCGAAGCACGGCTGACGAACAATCCCGCCATCGACAGCTCGCCCTGCTTCTCGCCCGACGGCTCGCAGATCGCATTCGTTTCGAACCGTCAGGGGTCCCCGCAGATCTTCGTGATGGGCGCCAACGGTGGCGGGGCCAAGCGGGTCACGTTTCAGGGCAAGTACAACCAGACGCCGCGCTGGAGCCCGCGCGCCGACAAGCCGCAGATTGCGTTCACCGGACGCGACGAGCGCGGCGTGTTCGACCTTTTCCTGCTCGACGTGCGAACCGGCAAGGTCGATCGGCTCACGCAGGGGCACGGCTCGAACCTGGACCCGACCTGGTCGCCGGACGGCCGCCTGCTGGCGTACGTGTCGACCCGGGGGGGGCTCTTCGTCCAGAACCCCGAGACCCATCACGAGGTCCAGGTCTGGAAGGGGAGCGCGTCCTCGCCGTCCTGGGGCCCGGCCGCGCGTCAGTAACCCGTTTTACCGCCCTGCTCGGCTTGCCCGCTCTGCGCGCGGAGGCAGGTTGTTTTCATGACCACCGACCCTGTTTGCGGCATGACGGTCGAGGAGTCCACGGCCAAGGCGTGGGCCGACCACGAGGGGACCCGTTACTACTTCTGCTCGGACGCCTGCCACGACGAGTTCGAGGCACACCCGGACGAGTATGCGAGCCAAGCTGAGCAGGGCGCCGGCGCCTCCCCCTGAACCGCACCGGCCGCGCTGGACGCGGAGGGGCGACTGGGCGCAATCTCGGCCCAGATGACGCTCGCGACGATCGACGTCGGGACGAACACGACGCTGCTGCTCGTGGCGCGGGTTGGCGCCGGCGGCGCGGTCGAGCGGATCGACGAACGGGCCGAGATTACCCGCCTCGGCCGGGGCATCGGGGCGGGTGGCGCGCTGGGAGGCGCCGGCATCGAGGCCACCCTGGCGGCCCTGCGCGGGTACGCGAACCTCGCCCGCCAAGCCGGCGCGCGCATCGCGGCGGTCGGCACCGAGGCGCTGCGCCGGGCCCCGAACGGCGCCGAATTTCTGCGGCCCGCGGCCGAGATCCTGGGCGTGCCCATCGAGGTGATCGACGGGCAGCGGGAGGCGGCCCTCACGTTCCGCGCCGTCATCGAGTCCTTTCCAGAGATGCGCCGGGGCGACGTGGTCGTCGTCGACATCGGCGGCGGCTCGACCGAGGTGGTCACCGCCCATGACGGCAGCCCGACCAGCGCACGGAGCCTGCCGCTGGGTTCAGTTCGCCTGACGGAGCAGCACATCCGGCACGACCCGGCGACCCGAGAAGAGCTGGCCGCCCTGCGGGCAGCCGTGGCGGATGGGCTCAGCGGCATCGCTTTCCCGCCGGGCGCGCGCGTGGTCGGGGTGGCCGGTACGGTGACCTCCCTGGCGGCCATGGCCGAGTCGATGGCCACCTACGACCCGGAGCGGGTGCACGGGTACCGCCTCTCCCAGACGGCTCTGGACGGCCAGATTGCCCGCCTGGCGTCGAGCCGCCAGGCGGACCGCGAGCAGATTGTGGGGCTGGACCCCCGGCGTGCGGACGTGATCCTGGCCGGCGCCGTGATTCTGGAGGGGATCGCGGCGGCATCGGGGGCGCCAGAGGTGTGGGTCAGCGATCGCGGGATTCGGTGGGGTTTGCTGCACGAACTGGCGGACCAGGCAGCGGCAGCCGGCGGGCACGCTTGAACCCGCCGGACGTCGACGGTATTTTCCTGGGCATGCGCGCGTGGCTGCCCTGGATCTCGGGCCTGGCGTTCGCGTCGCTGGCCGGCTGCAAAGGAAAACCGGCGGTCATCTCCTCCGACTTCCAGGACGCCTTCGACCGGACGGAGCTCGGCTCCGACTGGAACGCGACGTCGCCGGCCTACCGGCTGACCGGCGGTCAGCTGGAGGTCTCGCGAGGCTACAACCACCCGGCGTGGCTCCGCCGCCGGCTGCCCGACGACGTGGCGATCGACCTGGACGTGACGTCGAACAGTCCTGACGGCGACATCAAGCTCGAGCTCTTCGGGGACGGCGAGTCGTTCGACCCCGACAAGGGGAGCTACGATTCGACGGGATACGTTTTCATCTTCGGCGGCTGGCACAACTCGCTGTCGGTCATCTGCCGGCAGGAAGAGCACGGCGCCGGGCGCAAGGCTCAGCGCGCGGACCTGCGCGTCGAGCCCGGGCGCCGCTATCACTTCGCGATCACCCGGCGTCAGGGAGCGATCGACTGGCAGGTCGACGGGCGGCCGTTCCTGGCCTGGACGGATCCCGAACCGCTGACCGGACCGGCGCACGCCTATTTCGCCGTCGACGACTGGGAAGCCGACGTCGCCTTCGACAACCTCCACATCCGGCCGGCGCCGTAGGTCGCGAATGGGAGAGCCGCCGCAAACCGCGCGTTTCGATCTGGGGCAGTCGCTGGCCGCGCTGGCCGGGCGCCAGAGCGCGCTCATCTACATGCACGACAACCCCGACCCCGACGCCTTGGCGGCGGCCCTGGGGCTGGGGCGGCTGTTCGAACGCGAGCTGGGCACCACGGTCACGCTGGGGCATGGCGGGATCGTCGGCCGGGCCCAGAACCGCGCGATGGTCGAGACCCTGGGCATCCGCCTCACGCCCGTGGATCACTTGAACCCGGACGCGTTCGACCTGATCGCGATGGTCGACAGCCAGCCGGAGACCGGCAACAACTCGCTTCCGCCGGATCATCGCATCGACGTCGTCATCGATCACCACCCGCCGCGGCCGGCCAGCGCGCGCGCGCCCTGGTGCGACGTGCGGGCGAATTTCGGGGCGACCTGCACGATCATCTTCGAGTACCTGCGGGCCCGCGGCGCCCCGATCGACGCGAAGCTGGCGACGGCCTTCTTCTTCGCCCTGCGCACCGAGACGCGCGATCTGGGGCGTGAGGCGACGGCGGCGGAGCGGACCGCTTACCTCGAGCTGGTTCCGCTGGTCGACCACAACCTGCTTTACCGGATGACCCATCCCAAGGTCCCGCGGGCGCACTTCGCCGCGCTGGACCGGGCGCTTCGGTCAGCCGAGGTCTTCGGCACGCTGGTGGCCGTCAACCTCGGGACCCTGGGCTACCCGGACCTGGTCGCCGAGATCGCCGACCTGCTGCTGTCCTATGAGGGCGCCAAGATGGTGCTGTGCATCGGGGAGTACCAGCACAACGCCTATCTGTCGCTGCGGACCGAGGTCGACAATGCACGCGCCGGCGCGGTCATGCGGCACATCGTCGCGCACGACGGAGCGGCCGGCGGGCACGGCACGATGGCGGGTGCGCGGCTGCAGGCGACGCTGGCGACCGCGTCGGAGCTGGAGGCCACGTTCCGTGAGATGGTGCGCCGCCTCGCTGAGACGCTGGGGATCCCCGCCGGCTCAGGCGAACCGCTGCTCAAGGGCTCGAGCGACCGCGACGACGACGGCTGGAACGACGGGTAGCGGGCGAACCCCAACGCGCTCGACGCGCGTTACACGATTCCGCGTATGCCCACGACCCCGCCGCGCGTCGCGCCCTCGCCGCCGGGCCCGGACTCCTGGCGAGACAGCCCGAAATAGAGCCCCAAGGCCATCAGCAACAGGACGCCCGTGCAGACCGCCGCCGTGCGGAACGTCCGAGTTCGGGACCGAGCGACGATCCACCGGTCGTGCCGCCGAACGCCCTTCCGCGGCCGGCGGCGCCGAACCGTGACCTGCCGGCGCGGGCCCGGTGAGGACCGCTCTTCAACCACCGTTCCGGTAGCAATCGCCTGTCGGTCCATCAGCCGGCTCAGCCTCCCTCAGCGGAAGAAACCGAGCTTACAGCAATGATGACGGCGAATCTATCGAACGTTGAGCACGATCACGAGGCCCCAGACCACCAGCGAAATGACCGAGGCGGTGACCAGAGCGAAGACCGTGCGGCCTTTTTCTTTAGATTCGGAAATCACGGTTATGCCTTTAAGAGAGACGGCACAACCCTACGCATGAATGGCCGATGCGCAAGTTCGGATCCGCCTGATTTTGCCTTTGAGATCAATATCGGCGGCTTGGGTGACTCTTGAGCATCGCAGCCTCGCCGCCGCGAACTTCTCTCATGATTTCTACCGATCGGTGGCAGTACGGACAGACGGCCACCTTGGCGCCCGCGATGTGGGGAACCACCCGCAGCGTCCCCTTACACCTGCTTCGTTCCGACGACGACGAGCGCACCGCGCGGTCACTATACCGGCAACTTCGGGCGATCAGAATAACAAAAGCCAGCTTACTTTTACGGAATTACCCGTACGTTACTTCCCATGTTCGGGCCGGTCACTTGGCGAGCGACGGGTAAACTGCGCACCCGCGCGGAAACGGGCGGTCTGCCTCAGGCAGCGCCGACGCCGGGTCCCGGTCGCGGCACTGATCGGCGTTCGAGCAGCTCACGAGGCGGTCGGTCGCCGCATTTCGAGTCGCGGCGACCGTCCGTCCCACGTGAGGGCAATGAACCAGGACCTGCAACAGGACCGAACGGCGCACGCCCTGAGCCTACACCATCGGGCGCCCCGGGCCGCTCACGCGGCCGCGAGGTGCGGGGCTACCAGCCACGCGTGGGCCATGCGAACAGGTCCGTCTTCTTCGGAGCGCTCGGCAATCGGAACGGCGTTCTCGATCAGATCGCGCCACCCGTCGCCGAAGTCCTGCTTGGTCGCGGTGAAGTTGACGGCAATCAGCGCCGTGTGGCCGGGCGGGCTCTCGATGGTCAGCTCGGCTTGACGGGGCCCGCGCGCCCCGCGAAAGACACCGACCGCCCGATAGGCACCATTGCCCATCGGCTGAACGTCGCGGCTGTAGAAGGCGAAGAGGTCGGTGCCGCTGGTGACGCCGCTGGTCGCATCGATGGCCAGCCGCACGTTGACGCGGTCGAGATCCGGCCCATAAGCCAGGCCGGACTCCCAAGCCGCGAATTTCCCGCGGAGCAGAAAGTCATTTCCCCCCACGTCGAGGTCGATGCTTGGACGTGAGGTCGTGAGCTCAGCGGATGTCTTTTCGGTGATCGTTCCCACGGAACGACCGTATGCACGGCGCGGGCCCGGTCTAGGGCAACGCCTTCCTATCGACTGGGCCGTGACGGCGCTTCGCGTTGCTCCGCGTCGTTGGCCGGGCGGTCGGGCTCCTTGCGCCCCATCGTCCAGCTAGGCGGATCACTGGCGGGGAACGACTCGTCCGACGCCTCGTCGACCTCCTCCTCGATCTCGACCTTGGTGCGACCCGGCGCATCCTGCCGCTGTTCTTTCTTCTCAGCCATTTGGTCCTCCCGCTGCGGCCGGACCACCCCACGGGTCCAGCCTGTGCCGTAAGATGAGCATGCCCGCAGCCGCCAAAAGAGGGACGCGCCCGCAAAAAGATCGGCTACAAACCTGGGCAACACTCGACCACCCGAGGAGATGACATGACGAACCGAGGAGCGATGATCGCCGCCATCGCGGCAGGACTGTTCAGCACGGGGGCCACGATGGCCGCCTCGGCCGCCGAATCAGCCAAGGTCCACTGTCAGGGCGTGAACAGCTGCAAGGGCAAGAGCGCGTGCTCGACCGCCACCAGCGGCTGCGCCGGCCAAAACGCCTGCAAGGGCAAGGGCTGGATCGAGATGAGCGAGAAGGACTGCAAGGCCAAGGGCGGAAGCGTCGCCAAGTAGCCGGAGGACGTCCCGACTGCCGGTCAGCCGGCGCGAAACTGGAAGTCGCGCTCGCGGACCACTTGGCGTTCCACCAGATCGACCAGGAAAGCGCGCCCTTCGCCGATCATCCCGTTGAACGTCAGCAGGTACCAGACGTCCAGAGCCCAACGGACGTGGCCGCTCTCGCAAGGGGGCGACCACTCCGTGGGTTCCAGGTCGCCGAGACCAGGCGGTCGGACGCGGCCGTTGACGCGCAGCTCGCGAAACGGCGCCGACGACCGAACGATCTCGACGGCGTGCGCGGCAGCCGCGGGCTGGATTTGCCGGCGCCACTCGCTGACCAGCCGCAGCCGGCCGGGGCTGGCCGTCAGATCCGTCTCGGCCTCGTAAGCCTCGTCGGCGGGCAGACCGCCGAAATCCGGCACGTCGAATTCGGGGAACAGGTCCTCGGCGTCGATCTCTCGCTGACGCGCGGCCAGCGCCTCGTCCAGCTCGTTCCGGGCGGCGGGCGTGTAGCAGGCGTAGAGGCGCAGGATGGCCTGCCGAGAAGGCAGCCGGTGGTCCCAGTCGATCAGCCAGACGGCGCCGTGGTAGTCGGATTCGCCGAACGGGACCAGGGGCGGGATCGTCGCGGCCATCCGGACACGCACCTCGGCGCCGCCGAACAGCCCTTGCTGGGCCACCCGCGGGTGAACGCGTATCTCGTTTCGCAACAGATCGCGCAGATCGAGCGCCATCGGGTTGATATTACGTCGTCGCCCGCAGTCCGCCTAGGCCGCCTACGGGGCGACACGTGTCGGGCGAGATTCGCGTCGCTCGTCGTTTGCCCTACGGCAACACCCTACCCGGTCGCTTGCGCGTCGACGACGCGCGGGGATATATAGACGCACTTCTATGCGAATCCAGGAGACGTTCATGCGCCGGAGCTCGATCGTGATCTTCGGCGCCGCGCTGTTGGCCATGACCTGTGCGGAAAGCCAGCCCGCAGCCCCGCCTCCGGCCACCGCGGCAGCTGCGCCCGCCGCCCCTGCGCCCGCGCCCGCCGCCTCACCCGCCGCGGCCCCCG
>JBJMQQ010000248.1:0-27624 GCA_045802645.1 Polyangia bacterium | reverse complement strand
GGCAGCAGCTGCACGATCCCCGTCGCCGAGACGGTGTACCAGGGCACGGGGACGCTGGACGTCAGCATCGTGCGAAGTAACTTCGCCACCGCGTACCTGTTCTTTCCGCTGATCGAAAACAACCTGCCCGGCGCGGGCGCGGCGAACGACCCGAACCAGATCCACGTGACTGCGTTCGACGTCGACATCACGACGATTGGCTCCACCACGCCCGGCGCGCAGCAGGTCATGGCCAGCGTGGACCCGGCTCTGCTGCACTTCCAGGTCCCCTGGTCGGGCGGCGTTTCGTCGAGCGGCGGACACATCTCCGCCGCCGTGGAAGCGGTGCCCGTCGATCTCGCGCTGCAGCTGGCCAGCGCCGGCGGCCTGTCGTCTGGTCCGGGACTGCGGCTGAATTTGAAGATCCAGGCGCGCGGCACCACCAACAGCGGCCGCAGTCTGGTCTCCGATCCCTTCAACTTCCCGGTCGAGGTCTGCAACGGCTGCCTGGTCGGCAACGTCGCGCCTTGCCCCTACAAGCCGGCGAACACGGGCAACGCCTGCAACCCGGCCCAAGACGACGTCGTCGACTGCTGCACCCTGAACGGGAACCTCATCTGTCCGGCGCAGGGCGGGACCAGTCCGTGACCGGCCGGCGCGTCGCTGCGGCGCTGGCGCTCCTGCTGCCCATCGCCTGCACGAGTCCGGTCGACGAGCACGGCTACCTCCCGCCGCCCGCGAACGGCGGCGCCAGTGGCCACATGCCGAACGGCACCGTCGCCGTGACGATCACAGCCCCCGGAAACCCGACCACCGTCGGCATCCACAGCGACATCGTCGTCACGGCGACCGCCGCCGTGGAAGGCGGCTCTGACTACATCGATACCAGCAGCGTCGCCGTCGTGGTGACCGCGCCGGCCAGCTCGGTCGTGCTCGCCAACGGCGTCCTGGTGTCGACCGGCGCCGCGGGCTACTCCGGCAAGTTGAGCCTGGGTGACCTGCCGGCCGGCACGTACACGCTGACCGTCTCCGCCCGCAGCTCCAGCGGCACGCAGGCCAGCGATCACATCGCGCTGACCGTCGACGCCGGCCCCGTCATCACCGTCCTGTCGCCCGTGGCCGACCACGGCTACAACGGCAGCGTCGCCGTCGACCTCACCGTCGATCCAGGGGCTTTCCCGCTGGCCAGCGGGCCCACCGCGACCATCGCGGGCAAGTCGATCTCTCTGACCCCGCCCGACGCCAACACGCCCGGCTATCGCGCGATCGTCGTCTTCGGGCCGACGGCCAACCCGCCCCCCGGCGCGATCCTGCTACCGGATGTTTCGGGCAAGCAGCTGTTCCAGGTGCAGGCCACGAACTCGATCGGGGTGACCGAGCAGGTCCGCGTCGTGTTCGTGATCGACAAGAGCGGGCCGACCATCGCCGTGACCACCCCCGGCCCAGGGGACATCGTGGGCGGCGTCATCAACATCACGGCGACGGTCACGGATGACTCGGGCGTGCTGGACTCGTCGGTCGTGGCCGTCATCTCGAATCAGGAGACCCCTCTCTTCGAGCTGCCGCTGGCCGCGCAAGGCAGCGGCATCTACGGCGTTCTCTTCGACACGTCGAACCTGACCCGTTGCCCGGAGCCGCCGTCGTCCGAGCTCTGCGTCGTCTTCCCGAACATCTCGTTCCGGGCGGTCGACCTGGTCGGCAATCAGTCCGTCCTCTCGTACGGATTCTCCGTCGACAACATCGCGCCGGTGGCGGACCTGGATCCGCCGATGATGCGGCAGAAGACGCTGAGCCCGACCGGTTATCAATGCTCGTTCGCCTTCGATCCGCTCTCCGTCAATCAGGAGATCGGCGACATGCCGAACGACGGGTGCATGGTTCCCCAGGTGTTCGACCTGCGCGCCCGCATCGAGGACGACGGCAACCGCGCCATCCAGGTGAAGGTCACGCCCATCTCGCTGGTCGACCCGGCCAACACGAACGTCTTCATCATGCCGGCCTCCGTGAACCAGCCGCTGGTCGTCGACAGCGACGGCGACGGCCGTTGCGACCAGGTCAACCCGCTGCTGACGCCCATCAGCCCGACCGCGCCGCCCACACTCGGCAGCGGCGTCCTGCAGGTTCGCCTGGGGGCCGTCCCGCCTGGCGGAAAGGGCGACTTCGAGCCAGACCCCACGCTGCCGGCGAACGCACCTTGCGCCAAGGGCAGCTCCCTGGCCCCGCCGCAGCGACTCTGCAACTCGTTCGAGCAACCGACGCTCGCCATCGCGTATTCGGACAACCAGCCGGCGATCTGGTCGGTCGAGCCCATCGACAAGACGTTTCACTGTTTCGGAAACCAGCTCGACGCCTACGCGAACAAGATTCCGGAAGGCTGGGCCTGCATCGCCGTGCAGACGCGCGACAAGGCCGGCAACCAGAGCGTCTCGGTGCCGATGCGGGTCTACATCAAGTACGACGCGACCGGCGGCTTCTGCCCGGCGCCGCCCGCCAACGCCGGCCCGCCCCCCACCTGCACCGGCACGTACGATCCGACGGCGAAGACGGCGGTGGTCGGCGTCTGCAACGCCCGCAGCTTCTCGAAGCAGCTCGAGTACTACTGCCTTCCCGGCGACTGCTGAACCGCGGCCCGCGCTATCCTTGCCGGACATGCGCGCGGCGCGAGTCGTGGTCGAGGGTCTGGTCAAGCGCTTCGGGCAGAAGGCCGCCGTCGACGGGCTGACGTTCGCGGTCGCGCCCGGCGAGATTTACGGTCTGCTGGGACCGAACGGCGCCGGCAAGACCACGACGTTGCGCGTGCTGGCGGGGTTGCTGGCGCCCAGCGCGGGGCGCGCCGTCGTCGCCGACATCGACGTTTCGGCCGACCCTCTGGCGGTGCGCCGGCAGCTCGGCTTTCTGACCAACACCACCGGCCTCTATGCGCGCCTGACCGGCCGCGAGCTGCTGGACTACTTCGGTCGGCTGCACGGTATGCCCGGCGAGACCGTCCAGGCGCGCATCGCGACGCTGACCGACGTCCTGAAGCTGGCCCCCTTCATCCAGCGACGCTGCGAGGGATTGTCGACCGGCGAGCGCCAGCGCCTGTCCATCGCACGCGCCATGCTGCACGATCCCGCCGTGCTGATCTTCGACGAGCCGACGGCGGGGCTGGACGTGCTGGCCTCGCGCTTCCTGCGCGCCTTCGTGGCCGCCGAGCGCGATCGGGGCAAGGCGGTCATCTTTTCCACGCACTACCTGGCAGAGGCCGAGCTGCTCTGCGATCGCATCGGCCTCTTGCACGAGGGGCGGTTGCTGGCCGAGGGGCCCCCGGCCGCGTTGCGTGCCGCCGCCGGCGACGCCCCCAGCCTGGAGGAGGCCTTCCTGCGCCTGGTCCCGACTGAACCGGCCGGGGCCGCGTCGTGAACCTGCGGCCCGTGCTGCTGGTGGCCGGCAAGGAGCTGCGCGAGACGCTGCGCGATCGGCGAACGATCGCCGTGATGGTGATGTTTCCGCTGGTGGTCTACCCGCTGGTCTCGCTCGTGACGGCGCAGGTGCTGGCGGCGCGTGTCGCCCGTGTCGACGCCCACGTGGCCCGCGTGGCCGTCCAGGGCCCGCCGGCGCTGGCCGCCAACGTCCGGCACTTGCTCGCCGGCCCCGAAGTGATCGTCGCGCCGCCGGCCGCGACCGCCGATCTGGCGACCGGCCGCGTGGACGCCATCGCCGACGTCGCGCCAGGCGCGCCGGGGCAGCCGCCCGCCGTGCGAATCCTGTACGACGAGACGCGCGAGGAATCCTCGGCGGCGCGCGAGCGCGTCCAGCGCGCGCTGGAAGCACGGGCCGGCCCGGCCTGCGCCGCCGCTTATGCCGTGACCACCGCCGGAATCGCGCCCAAGGCCCAGGTCAGCGGATACCTGCTGTCGAAGGTCCTGCCGCTGGTCGTCGTCGTGATGGTCATGCTGGGCGCGTTCCACCCGGCGATCGACATCACCGCCGGCGAACGCGAGCGCGGGACGCTGGAGACGACGCTCTCGGCCCCGATCGATCGCTCGGCGTTGATGGCGGGCAAGGTCCTGGCGGTCGCCGCGCTGGCGTCGCTGACGGGATTCCTGAACCTGGCCTCCATGTCGCTGACCGTCCTCGAAGGAGCACGCCTGGCCGGCGGCGCCGGGACCAAGCTGGCCATTCCGTGGCGGCAGGCGGCGGCCGCGTTCGCCGTCGTCCCGCCGACCGCGTTCCTCTTCGCCGCCGTGATGGTCGCGATTGGCGCGCTGGCGCGCAGCTTCAAGGAGGCGCAGACCCTGCTGACGCCGGTCTACTTTCTGTGCATGGCGCCGGCGCTCACGGCGGGCCTGGGCGACTTCCGGCTCTCGGGGGTGACGGCGCTGATTCCCGGCGTCGGCGTGACGCTGCTGGCCCGCGACCTGGTGCTCGCGCGCGCGTCCGCCGGGCTCGCGTTCGCGGTGCTGGCCAGCACGGCGCTGTACGGGGCGGCCGCGCTGCTGCTGGCTTCGCGCCTCTACGATTCGGAGCGGTTGTTCGCCAGCGACGACGGGCGCGTCGGGCTGGGCACCTGGGTCCGGCAGCTGGTGACGGGAAAACGCGCCGGTCGCACGCCCGACGGCACCGCCGGTCACGACGATGAGCCGCCCACCGCCGGCTCCGCGATCGCGCTCTACGGCGTCGCGTGCGTGCTGCTGTTCTTCGTCTTCATCCCGCTCCAGAGCTGGCGGCTCGAGCCCGGCCTGATCATCACGGAGTGGGTCGGGCTGGGCGGGCTGACCTGGATGACGGCGCGCGGACGCGGGCAGACGCTGGGCGGCTTGATTCGCCTGCGGCGGGCACCACCGGCCGCGTTCGCGGGCGCGCTCTTGATTGGCTTATCGGCCTGGCTGGTCGTCGGGATGCTGGCCGAGTGGATCCTGCCCCCGCCGAAAGAGGTCGTCGATCACCTCCGCCGGGCGATCGCGCCGGCGTCGGGCCAGCGCGGCTTGGCCGGCTCCCTGCTGCTGATGGCGGTCAGTCCTGCAATTTGCGAGGAGGCTCTGTTCCGCGGCCCCATCCTGCGCGGCCTGGCGACGCGGTTCTCGCCCGCGGTGGCGGCGATCCTGACGGGGATCCTGTTCGGCATCTACCACGTCGACGTCTGGCGCCTGGTGCCGACGGCCCTGCTGGGCGTCGG
Source organism: Polyangia bacterium (assembly GCA_045802645.1). GTDB lineage: Bacteria > Myxococcota_A > Polyangia > Fen-1088 > Fen-1088 > JADGRB01. The sequence goes on along the minus strand of JBJMQQ010000248.1, from coordinate 22,487 downwards.
GCTGTCGGCAATCGCGCTCGCGTCCGACTCGATCCTGCCGTCGATGCTCGCGCATTTCACGAACAATGCCTGCATCGTGCTGCTGGCCCGCGCGCACGCGGACGACACCCAGACGCTGCCGGCGGGCACGAAGATTTCGCTGCTCGGCGGGGGGCTGCTCGTCCTCGTCGCCGGGGTCGTTTGTTTGGCGCGGAGCAGCAGAAAAAAGGGTGTTTTGTAGCCCAGTTCACCGAGTTTTCTGCCGTGGAGACGGTCTTATGCTACAAACGGAGACATGTCAGCTCACGACGCGCAGCATCCCATCGCGCTGCTCCGGAAATGCGACGTGCTTTCTGCAACGCCGAATGAGCTGCTCGAGCGGCTGCTCCCCGGCCTCAGCGTCGGCACTTACAGACCGCGCCAGGTGATCTACCTCCCCGGTGATCGCGCGCAGGGCGTCCACTTCTTGACCAGCGGGCGCATCAAGATTTCCAAGGTCACACGCGACGGGAAAGAGCTGACGCTGGCGTACCGCGGCGAAGGCGACTTTTTCGGCGAGCCGTGCCTGCTGGACGGCGGGCCGCGCGAAGAGATGGCCGAGGCGATGGACGCCTCCGTCACCGTCGAGGTCTCGCGTGAGGCGCTCGACGAGCTGCTGAAATCCGACGGCGGGGCCGCCTACAAGTTCGGCCGGTCGCTGATCGCGCGTCGCAAGGATCTCGAAGCGCGCGTCGAGCAGCTGATCTTCAAGGACGTCGGCGCCAAGCTGGCCGAGCTGCTGCTGAGCCTGGGACAGGAGCACGGCGTGTCCGATCAGCGCGGCGTCGTCGTCGGCCTGAAGATCACGCACCAGGAGATGGCGAACCTGATCGGCTCCACGCGTGAGACGGTCTCGCTCACGCTGTCGCAGTTCAAGCGCAAGGGCCTGATCCAGACCGACGGCCGCCGCGTGATCCTGGCCGACCCCGAAGGTCTCCGGGCGCTCGCGTAAAACGGGAGGGGCTACGCGCCCCTCCCGAACGCACGGAGCGGCTACCAGCCGCCGCGCCGCGAGCGGCCGCGGCTTTCGCCGTAGTCGCCGCCGCCGCCGCCACCACCGCGATCGCCACGGCCGCGGCCGCCACCGCCATACCCGCCACCACCGCCGCCGCCACCAGCGAAACCGCCGCCGCCGCCGAAACCGCCACCGCCGCCTGCGCGTGGAGCTCGCTCGCGCGCCTCACTGACGTTGATCGCGCGCCCCTGGATCTCGCGGCCAGTCAAAGAGCTGATCGCCGCGTTCGCCTCGTCGTCGCTGCCCATTTCAACGAAGGCGAATCCGCGCGGCCGCCCCGTGTCGCGGTCCATGACGATTTTCACTTCGACGACGTTCCGTCCCCCTTCTGCGAAAGCGTCTCGCAGCTCGGGTTCGGTCACGTTGTACGACAGATTGCCAACGTAGAGCCTGGTTCCCATCTCGTTCTCCTTCGTTGCACGGTCTCGGCGGTTCGGCGCGCGTTCGGGGCACCAACTAGGGGAAAATCTGATCGGCAGCCCACGACCGGAAGCCGTCACCGGATCGCTGAAGGATCCACGGGACGTACAGGGAGTCCGTGCGGTCGGCGGCGGCGCCGGCCGGTGCAACGGACGAAGCGGGGGGCAGCAAGCAGAACACCGACAAGACTCGGCTGAACATGGCTAATTTAACACGCCATCCAGCACTGTCGAGAGGGGACGCCCGCGTTTGCGCCCCCGCCCAACGACTTGTTGACGCGCCGTTGCCCGTACGCGGTTTTCTGACGCCGCGTTCGTGACGCGGCGGCGAATCAGCCTTGCCGTAGCCCCTGCAGCACCGCGTCTCCCGCGGCTTCCGTCGTCGCCGGCTTCGTGCCCGCAGGCGCGAGATCGCCTGTCAGAACGCCGCGATCGATCGCCCCGGCCACGGCCGCTTCGATGGCGCGCGCTTCTGTCTCCAGCTCCAGCGAGTGTCGCAGCAACAGGGCGACGCTGAGGATCGTCGCGTACGGATTGGCGACCCCTTTGCCGGCGATGTCCGGCGCGGACCCGTGAATCGGCTCGTAGAGACCGCGCTTGCCGTCGCCCAGCGACGCCGACGGCAACATGCCCATCGACCCCGCCAGCATCGACGCCTCGTCGGTCAGGATGTCGCCGAACATGTTCTCGGTGACGATCACGTCGAAATCGGCGGGACGCCGGATGAGGTGCATCGCGCAGGCGTCGACCAGCATGTTCGACAGAGCGACGTCGGGGAACTCCTGCTTCATCACGCGCTCGGTGACCTCGCGCCACAGCCGCGACGTCTCGAGCACGTTGGCCTTATCGACCGAGGTCAGCTTCTTGCGCCGCCCGCGCGCGATGCGGGCCGCCGTCCGGACGATGCGCTCGACCTCGTCGACGGTGTACACGCAGAGGTCGGAAGCCCGGTCGGCCTGGCGAACCTTCTCGCCGAAGTAGATGCCGCCCGTCAGCTCGCGCACGACGACCATGTCGACGCCGGCCAGCAGGTCCGGGCGCAGCGGCGACGCGTGGAACAGCTTGGGCGTGACCGCCACCGGCCGCAGGTTGGCGTAGAGCCCCAGCCCCTTGCGGATGGCCAGCAACCCCTGCTCGGGGCGGACCTTGCCGCGCGGGTCGTCCCACTTGGGGCCGCCGACCGCCCCAAGCAGCACGGCGTCCGCCGCGCGCGAGATCTCCAGCGTCTCCGGCGGCAGCGCGGTGCCGGTCGCGTCGATGGCGGCGCCGCCGATCAGCGCCTCGCGCAAGGTGAAGGCGTGTCCCCAGCGGTCCGCGACAGCGGCCAGGACCCGCCGCGCTTCGACCATTACCTCGGGTCCAATCCCGTCGCCCGGAAGAACAGCAATCACTGCGCGCATCGTCGTGCTCCTCGAAAAATTGCCGCGGACGATACCGATCGTCGGCGCCCAAGTCTAGGTCGGCCGTCTACGCCCGCGCGATCGGGTAGCGGCGGCCGGGGCCGAACGACTTGCCCGTGATCTTCAGGCCGGGCGGCATCTGGCGGCGCTTGTACTCGCTCTGCTGAACGCGCCGGACGACGTCGCGCGCGACCGCCGGATCGAATCCGGCCGTCGCCAGCGCGGGTGCGTCCAGCCCGCGCACGAGGTGCGCCTCCAGGATGGCATCCAGGAGGTCGTAGGGCGGCAGCGAATCCTGGTCCGTCTGATCGGGGCGCAGCTCGGCGGACGGGGGCTTGGTCAGCGTGGCCTCGGGAATGACCGGCTGCTCGGCGTTGACGGCCCGCGCCAGACGGTAAACCAGCGTCTTCGGCGCGTCGCTGATCACGGCCAGTCCGCCGGCCATGTCGCCGTAAAGCGTGCAGTAGCCGGTCGCGATCTCGCTCTTGTTGCCGGTGGTCAGCAGCAGCCGGTCCTGTCGATTGGACAGCGCCATCAGGATGGCGCCCCGGATGCGCGCCTGCAGGTTCTGCTCGGTCAGATCCGTGGCCGCCGGCGACGGACCGCCAGGGGCGAAGGCCTCCAGCGCGGGCGCCAGCGCGGTCAGGTACGTGGCGAACATGGGCTCGATCGGGATCGTCGTGAACGGGATGCGCAGGTTGCGCGCCAGCAGCTCGGCGTCGCGCAGCGATCCCTCGGACGAGTACCGCGACGGCATGGCGACCCCCAGCACGTTCTCGGGGCCCAGCGCGCGCGCCGCGATGGCCGCCACCAGCGCGGAGTCGATGCCGCCCGACAGCCCCAGCAGCGCGCGCGAAAAGCCGCACCGGCGGGCGTAGTCGCGCGTGCCCAGCACCAGCGCGCCCAGCGCCGAACGCTCGTCCGAGGGCTCTTCGGGGCGAAGATCGCCCGAGGTTGCGCCGCCGGCACCCACGTCGGCCACGATCAGATCCGGCGCGTGCTCGGCGGCCCGGGCCACCACCGCGCCAGTCGCGTCCAGGGCCAGGCTGGCGCCGTCGAACACCAGGTCGTCCTGCCCGCCAACCTGGTTCACGAACAGCAGCGGGCGCCGCCATCGCCGGGCGGTCGCGGCCAGCATGCGCGGCCGCACATGCCGCTTTTCCATGGTGTACGGCGACGCCGAGAGGTTGACGATCACCTCGGCGCCCGCGGCGACCAGCGTCTCGATCGGATCGCCGCGGTAAAGGCGCTCGGGCCAGAAGTCGGCGTCGTTCCAGATGTCCTCGCAGATCGAGATGCCCAGCCGGCACCCGCGAAACGTGAAGGGCGCCACCTGGGTCGCCGGCTCGAAATAGCGGCGCTCGTCGAAGACGTCGTAGGTGGGCAGCAGCGACTTGCGCGCGACGTGAACGATCCGACCGCCGTCAATCAGCGCGGCGCTGTTCGACAGGCCGCGGCCGGGCGAGACCAGGGGCTCGGGGAACCCGACCAGGGCGGCGGCCTTCGCGCCGGCCAGCCCGGTCACCAGCGCCGCCAGGGCACCGCGCGACGCCTCGACGAAGGCCGGCCGCTCGAGGAGGTCTTTGGGCGGATAGCCGCAGATCGCCAGCTCTGGAAAAAGGACGAGCTCCGCCCCACGCGCCTCGGCCGCGCTCACCGCGTCGAGGATCAGCCGGCGGTTGCCGTCAAAGTCGCCAATCGTGGGATTCACCTGGGCCAGCGCGAACTTCACGTTACGGTCATTCTACAAGGCGGCCTGGCGGCTCCGCGCGTGATAAAATTTGAACCGTGACCACCGCCCCTGAGGTCATCGTGAGCCCCCAACTGGCGCCGGAAGACGCGCCGGATCTCCCGTCGGACCTCGCCGCGTCCGCCCTGCGGTCCACCGACATCCCGCGGGCGACCCGCATCTACGTCAACCGCAACCTGCGGCTGGACCAGATCGAGATGGTCGGGTTCGACATGGACTACACGCTGGCCCTGTACAACCAGGCCCAGATCGAGGAGCTGTCGATGCGGGCCACGCTGCACAAGCTGGTCACGGCCAAGGGCTACCCCGCGGAGATTCAGGGATTGGCTTACGATCCCATGCTGGCGTTGCGCGGGCTGGTCGTCGACCGCCTGAACGGCAACATCTTCAAGCCGGATCGATACGGCTATCCCGGACGCGCCCGTCACGGCCTGAAGCCCATCGAGCGCGCGCAAATTGGCGAGCTGTACCAGCGCGAGCGCACGCGCCTGTCGAACCGGCGCTACGCCTGGATCGACTCCCTGTTCGCGCTGCCCGAGGCGGTGCTGTACGCCGTGCTGGTCGACTACTTCGATCGCACGACGACCAAGCCCGACTACGCCACGATGTGGGAGCACATCCGGGAGTGCATCGATCTCGCGCATCGCGACGGGTCGATCAAGGCGATCGTCGGTGCCCAGCTTCCCAGCTACATCGAGCGGGATCCGGGCCTGCCGGAGACGCTGCACAAGTTCCGTTCGTCGGGGAAGCGCCTGTTCCTGCTGACCAACTCGGCCTGGGACTACACGTCGCAAGTCATGAGCTATCTGCTGGACGACGGCCCGAACGGCGGCGACCACGCCTACCCGGCGGCCTACCCGTCGTGGCGCCACTACTTCGACGTCATCGTCGTCAGCGCCGGCAAGCCCGAGTTCTTCACCGAAGAACGGCCGTTCGTCGAGCTGGACGGCGACGGACAGCCGCTCAGCAAGAGCAACGGCGGCCCGTTCCAGCGCGGACGCGTGTACTCCGGCGGCAACATCCGCGAATTCCAGGAGCGCGCGAAGGCCAGCGGCGATCGCGTGCTGTTCGTCGGCGACCACATCTACGGCGACATGCTGCGCTCGCGGAAGTCGTCGAACTGGCGCACGGCGATGATCCTGCAAGAGCTGGAGCACGAGATCACCACGCACGACCGCCTGAAGAAGGAGCTGACGCGGCTGGATCGCCTGGACGCGGAGCTGGTCCACCTGGACTCCGAGCTGAACGAGCGGCAGGCGGCGTTGCGCGCGCTACAGAAGATGAGCGCGGAGGGCGCCGACGTGGAGCCGCTGACGGCCGCCAAGCGCGCGGTGAAGGACGCCATCGAAAAGCTGCGGCGCGAGCTGCGCGAGACGGCGGCCCAGCACCGCGCGGTCGAGGGCGACATCGACGACGGCTTCAACCCCTACTGGGGGCCGATCTTCCGGGAGGGGTACGAAGTCAGCAAGTTCGGCGAGCAGGTCGAGGCCTATGCCTGCGTCTACACGAGCCGCGTCTCGAACTTCCGCTTCTACTCGCCGATGCAGTACTTCCGCGGCGCGCGCGACCGCATGCCGCATGAACGATAGAGCTGCCTGACGCGGCGGGGTTAACGCCGGAAGCGTGAGACCAGCAGCCGCGCTTCGTCCAGGCCCAGCGCGCGCGCGGCGGCGAAGTAGACGGCGGCGCCGACGGTGATCGGCAGGAACGCCTTCGCAGCGAACATGGCGGTACCGGCCCGCTGAACCTGCTCGACGCGCGACGAGACCAGCCAGATCGCGCCGGCCATCACCGCGGCCGCCACGACGATCTTGAAGAACGGAACGACCAGATCGCGCGTGAAGAGGCCGTGAATCTGCCGCTGAAACGCGATGGCCAGGACGCAGAAGTTCGCGAGCGCCGCTATCGAAGTCCCGACCGCCAGGCCCACGTGCCCGAATCGCCGAAACGTCAGCACGTTCCAGATCAAATTTGCGGCGACGGCCGTGACGCTGGCGGCGACCGGCACGCGCGTGCGCCCCAGCGCGTAAAAAGCGGGGGCCAGCACCTTGATGGCGGCGTACGCGACCAGCCCGATGGCGTAGCCCGCCAGCGCGTGGGCGGTCTGAACCGTCGCGTTCGCCGAGAACCGGCCGTGCTGGAAGATGAGCCGGATGATCGGGACGCCCAGCAGCGCCAGGCCGACCGTCGACGGGACGGTCAGGAACAGGACCATCCGCAGGCCACGGCGCAGCGTCGCGCGCAGCGAGTCCCAGTCGCTCCGCGCGGCGTCGCGCGACAGGTGGGTCAGCGCGGTGGTGCCGACAGCGACGCCGAAGACGCCGATCGGTAGCTGCATGAGGCGGAACGCGTACGACAGCCACGACAGCGCGCCGTCCGAGATCAGGCTGGCGAACGACGAGTTGACGACGACGTTGACCTGCACCGCGGCGACGCCCAACGTGGCCGGCGCCATCAGCTTGGCGATTCGCCGCGTCCCCGGGTCGCGCAGCATGAGGTCGGGTGACAGACGCGGGCGGTACCCGGACCGCCAGAGCGACGGCACCTGGATCGCCAGCTGCGCGACCCCGCCGACCACCGTGAAGGCAGCCCAGGCCGTGACAGCCGTGCGCGACGAAGGGCCGATCCCGAAGACGATCAACCCGCCGGCGATCGCGACCAGGTTGAACATCGACGACGCCAGCGCCGGCGCGGTGTACTTCTCTTCCGCGTTCAGGGCCCCCATCGCGACCACGGCCAGCGAGATGGCCGGCAGGAACGGCATCATGATGCGCACCAGGTGGGCGCACAGCGCGGTCTTCTCGGGCGAAAACCCGGCCGCGACCAGACGCACGACCGGGCCGGGGAAGATCATCGCCGCCAGCGCCAGCACGCCCAGGTAGATCGTCAGCGTCGACATCACGCGGTTGGCCAGCGCGTGGGCCGCCGCCCGCGATTCATGCCGCAGCGTCGCGACGTAGGTGGGCACGAACGCCGTCGACAGCGCCCCCTCGGCGAAGAGATCCCGCAGCAGGTTGGGGATGCGGAAGGCCGCCAGGAAGGCGTCGCTGGAAGCGCCCGCGCCCAGCGTCAGCGCGAAGATCTGCTCGCGCGCGAGCCCCAGCAGGCGCGACAGCATCGTGAGCGCGCTGACTCGCCGCGCCCCACGCGCCAGGCGATCACCGCGGTCGCTGGAACCCGCCGGCCGCGCGACGGGCGGCGCGACGGGCGCGTCGGGGACGGTCAATCGGTCCCCTTGTCATGCCTCGGGGCGATCAGCTCGACGGCACGGTCGCGCAGCGGCGACGGCGGCCCGCGCCGCATCGTCTCCAGCAGCGCGCGGTCGGCGGGGGTGGCCGCCGCGGCCAGGCAGTCCAGCATCTCGACAGCGTCGGCCGCGGCCGTGGTTCGGGCGGCGACCAGCGATCGGGCCGCGGCGACGGCCTGCGGATCGGGCGCGCTCTCCCTGCCGCCCGCGTTGCGGCCTTCGACGCGGCAATCGGCAGCGACGGCCGCGGCGCTCACACGCTGATCGCCGTCGCCGATTGCCTGACGCAGAACCGCCGCCCGTTCCGTTCCCGCCGCAGCCAGCAGGACCGCCGCGCGCCGGATTTCGGGGGAGCTATCGCGCGACCAAAGGGCCGCGTCGCGCGGAACACCGCAGGTCGGCGCCGCGGCCAGGCTGGCGTCGATCGCCTGCAGGCGCGTCTCCAAGGGCGCCCCCGCCCGCCCGGCCAGCCCATGCAGGGCGGCGCAGGCGCGCGCGATGTCGTCGGGGGGAACCTCCCATTGCTCCAGCGCCGTCGGGCGCGAACCGTCAAGAAGACGACCCAGCGCCTCGGCGGCGGACCGCGCGCGTGCGTCGGGCCCCCCCACCTGGTCGGCGATGGTGCCGATCAGCAGCACGCCCGCCCGGGTCTCCGGGGCGGCCGTCATCGCCGCGTCGGCCACACGGCCGTCCGCGCCGGAGATCGCCACCGCCAGGCGCGCCGGCCCGATACGATCACCGACCCGACCCAGCGCCGTGCGATCGCCGCGCTTGCGGGCCTTCACCAGCTCGGCCATCGCCGGCACCAGCTTCCCGGTGCGGGCGTCAGCGCGGTGCGCGCGGGCGGTCGCGGGGCGTTGCCCCAAAGCGAAGGCCGCCCCCAGGGCGGCCAGGACCAGCACCTTCGCGCGCGTCACTCACATCAGGGTTATCACCCCTTGGGCGTAGACGTCTTCTTTTCCTGCGCCGGCGTCGGCATCGCCAGCTCCCACGACCGAGATCTCGTAGCTGTGCCCGGCCTTGAACCCCATCACGTCCGTCAGCACCAGGTCAGGCATCTCGACCTCCGGGTGCCCGGGCTGACCGCTGATCTCGAAGACCTTGACGGGTTTGCGCTGCTTGCCGTCGGCGGTGTCGGTCGCACGCAGCCGGTACGTGCCACCGGCCGGCACGGGGCTAGGAAACGCCACCATGTGCAGCCGCCAGAACCCGTCGACGCCATGGACCGTGCTGCGCTTCAACCGCTGGAGCGCGCCAACCATGGCATCTCCCGACGTGAACGCGGCGGCCGGCGCGATCATGACGTCGCTGAGGATCACCTGACCGCGAAACGCCTTGGCTGCCGTGTCGACCGCCGACGAGCCTTCGGGCGTGGACGCAGCCGGCTGCGACATCGACGCCACGACCGGGGGCGTCGCGCCGGGTGGTGCCGCGACGGCCGGTGCCGCGACGGCCGGTGCCGCCGGCGCGGGTCGCACCTCCCCCGCGTGCGCGCGGCCGATCATCAGGGCTGCAAACGCAGCCACCAAGAACCACAACGCGATCCCGAGCTCGTTCCCATTCTGCCGCATCTGCGCCCCTCCGCCCTCCGGTAAAGCCTGAAGACCCCAACGTTCAGTGTTGGTTCGCCTGCCCTTCCGTCAAGGTAGGACACCGCAGACGCGGCGCACCGCCATCCGGCCGTCGGGGCCCGCCCCCGTTGTTTTGGCACGCCTTCCGCGCTAAAAATCAGGCCGCCGGCCGCTCCCAGGCCCTCCCTTTGCCGGAAGCTCCCCCAACCGAAAGGCTTTCGTTATGAAGCTTCAGACTGGCCTAGTTTTGTCGTCCCTCCTGTCGCTCGGGCTCGTCAGCTACGCATGCGCCAACGGCGATACCGTCAACAACGGCAGCAGCGGAAACGGCGGGTCGAACAACACGGGCGGAAGCTCGAGCGGCAACAGCGGCGGCTCGACCGGCTCAGGCAACAACACCGGCAACAGCGGCGGTTCGACCGGCTCAGGTAACAACAACGGGAGCGGTGGCGTCCACGCCACCGGCGGCTCGACCGGCACCGGCAACAACACCGGCACCACCGGCGGCTCGACCGGCACCGGCAACAACACCGGCACCACCGGCGGCTCGACCGGCAGCAGCGGCGGCTCGACGGGGGTGGGCGGAAACAGCAATGTCGCCTGCGGCAGCAGCTTCAGCGTCGCTGCAAATGGCTTCGTCACGGTGCCGGCGGTCGGCGGGGGATGCTGGTCCGGCTTTGCTTCCGACGGCGGCGATCCAGGAAGCATGATCAAGCCTGGCACCTTTGCTATGTGCGGAACCCCTTGCGCGTTGACGATGACCGGTACGCTGAACGCCTCTACGATGACCAACAGCTACGCCGGGTACGCGTATCTCGGGTTCAATATCGGCCAGGATCCGTCAGGCCCTACGAACACCCCCGTCACCCCGAAGGGGTCCGGGCTAACTGTAACCTTTACAAACGGGAGTAGCTCCACGGTTCGGGTTGCACTGAATGCTGACGCCACGGGAGCAACGTCGTGGTGCGCTACGGCGACGGCCAGCCCGGCGACGATCCCGTACAGTTCGTTCACCCAGCAGTGCTACAACGCGACCCCGGGACCCGCGTACACAAAGCAGCCAATCGTAAGCGTACAGCTCTCCGTGCCGGGGGGAGCGGCTTCAGCTCCGGTGAACGTCACGCTTGTGAGCGTCACCGAAAACCCGTGATCCCAACGGGAGCTAAGCCCGCGGGGCACTCTTCACTTGCACGCGATCGTTCCTGGGCCGCCGCCGCCCGCGACCTGCAGGCAGGTTTGCGTTTGCGCTAGGCCCGTACACGTCTTTTCGTTGATTCCGGAAGTGCCGCACGCGGTCTCGGAACGATCGCCGATGACACAACTGCACGCCGGATACGGCGAGCAACTCACGCAGTCCTGAGGATTCGTCTCTATCTTGCCGCTGCAGTCGTAATCCCACGTGATGTTGCAGACGCCGCCGGCGCTGGTGGGCTGAAAGTCGGCGCCGGGATGGATCAGCTTGGCGACGCCGAGATTCGTGGCTGTGTCACAGCAGTCGCCGGTCTGCGCCGCATAGCCGACCGGCGCCACGGTTCCGCAGAAGCCGATGGCCTGACCCGCGCCGTAGTTGTCTCCGTCGAGGTCAACGTAGAACGGCGTGCACGTGCCGGATGCGCACTCAGACGGCAGCGCGCACCGCTCGCCGTCTTTGGCCTTGGCGGTGGTCCCGCCGGTTCCGGCTCCTGCAGCGCCGCCGGCCCCGCCCGAACCCATTGAGCCCGCCTGCCCCGCGGACCCGGCTGCCCCAGGCGCACCGGCTTCGCCGGTCGGGGCGCCTGCCTGGCCGCCGGTTCCCGCGGCGGACGTTCCGGCCTGTCCGCCGATCTCGGGTTTGCCGCCTTCGCCCGCCGCTCCTCCCGAGCCGCGACCACCGGAGCCGCCGCTTCCAGCCGTCGCGGCGGTGGTGTCGCGGCCTGCGTCGCCGTCGGTCACCACGCGGGTCGGACAACCCGTCGCGGCGAGGGCGCAGGGAATCAGAAGGGTCCACACGATTCGCGTGGTCATCGGCTTCATTGTCGGACGGACATTGAATCGCGTTGCGTGGGCACCGTCCAGGATACGTTGCGCCGCGTCAGTAGCCTCTGCACGGCGGTGGTGCCCCGGACGCAAAGGCGGTAAATTAATGCAAGGATGGCCACTCTTAATACTTACTTAAACCGTGGCTTCGGGGTGGTGGCTCTGGCCGGGTGGGCTCTGATCGCTTGCCAGGGGCCGGATGAATTCTTCCGGAACGGCGGAGGCGCGAACGGGGTTGGAGGCGGGGCGCCGGCGACAGGCGGGGGGACGGGGTCGGGGGGCGTCCACGCGAGCGGCGGGTCGACGGGATCCGGGGGGATCGTCGCGACGGGCGGGACCACCGCCACCGGCGGCTCGCGCGCCACGGGCGGCGTGACCGGCACCGGCGGCGTGACCAGCACCGGCGGCACGCACGCGACCGGGGGGATCACGGGGACCGGTGGCGTGACCAGCACTGGCGGCGTGACCAGCACGGGCGGCGTGACCAGCACCGGCGGGACGACGGGCGCCGCAGGCAGCCGAGGCGGCGGTGGCGCCACGGCGACAGGTGGGGCGACTGGCGCGGCCGGGGGGACAGGCACCGCCGGCACGACGGGCGGGGGCACCGGTCCGTGCGCGGGTCTCTGCAGCAACCCGACGGCCGTCGCACCGAACGCGAACTCGGGTGGACTCGGAACGGGCGCGACGTGCAACGACGTCGTCGGCAGCGTCAGCCACCTCGTCTGCGGGAACTTCGCCGCCCCGCGCACCTTCAGCGTCAACGGCAAGGCCGTCGACTGCGTGACGGGCGGGACGTTCACCCTGCCCGCGCCGGTGAACGGCGGCTTCTGTATGCAGGCCGGCGCCGGCCAGTTCTCGTACGCCTACTTCACGACGTACTGAGGATCGCGCCAGGCGTGGTTCGCTGTCCGCTAACGTTCTTGGGGCGAAATCTTCCCCGCCGGCGTCACGTCCCGGCCGCGGGACGGAGCCGCGGGGACGGTGAGCGAGAGCGCTTCCGGGTTCCCTCGCGCCCAAAACGGGCGCGCCGGGCCTTCGCGCTTGAGCGAAGGGGGCTTCGGGGTAGACTGGTGGTCTTCCTGAGGTTTTCCCTTGCTTAAGACCCGAGCTTTCGGCTGGCTTCGACAGGTTCAGGTCGGCCTGACTGCGGCCGCGACGGGCGGGTTGCTGCTGTTCGCTTGCCACGGTCCGGATGAATATTTTCGCAACGGGAGCATCAGCGCTGGCACGGGCGGGTCGGCTGCCGGCGGGGCGAGCGCCACGGGTGGAAGCATTGGGGCTGGCGGCAGCGCGGGAATTGGCTTCGTCAGCGGGTCGGGCGGTGCGCTCGCGACGGGCGGCGTCACGGGAACCGCCGGCAGCAGCACCGGCAGCGGCGGCGATGGCGGCCGGGTAGGCGGCGGTGGCGCGCCGGGAACCGGGGGCGCGACCGCGCGGGGCGGCACCTCGGGCGGCGGTGTATCCGGCGCGGCCGGCGGGCGAGGCACCGCCGGCATGTCCGCCGGTGGCGGCGCGGGTGGCGGCGCGACGTGCGCGAACTGCAAGCTGGTCATCGACGCCGCATGCCAGGACGGGACCAACCCGAAGCAAGGCAAGGTCGTCGTCGACGTCGTCAACACTGCTTCAACCGGGGTTCCGCTCACGCAGGTGACCTTCCGCTACTGGTTCCAGCTGGGCGAAACGACCGATCCACCGTTGCTGACCGTCGACTACGCGATGCTGGCGTCGTCGACGATCACGTCCAAGTTCGTGTCGGTGTCGCCGGCCCGAACGGGCGCCAACGAGTATTTCGAGATCGGCTTCGCGGGCAACAAGGTGCCGACGCTGGCCGCGTTCAGCGACAGCGGCCAGATCCAGTTGCGGTTCAACGCGATGAATTTCGCGGCGATGTTTCTGTCCGACCAAACGACTGATTACTCGTTTCAGCCATGTCCAGCCGGGGCGACTCCCAACAACCCGCCCTACAATCCGAACCCGCACATTACCGGGTACATCAACGGCGTCCTGGTCTTCGGCACCGAGCCGATGTGAACGGCGCGCGCGCGGCGCGTCGGACTTGCGGCGCCGCGGCTTCCGGGCAACAGGGTTTCGGGGTAGGGTCTCGGCCCGCCGGCAGCGTGCCGGCTCCCCCCCCGAGGATCGACCTATGCCCGAGACCGTAGCCTGTTTGCGCGGATCCCGTTCGCGCGCCGTGTTCCCTTTTGTGGCGCTCGCGTTGGCCGCCTGCACGGCACCGACGGCGCCCGCCGCCGCTCCGCCGTCCACGCCCGCGACAGCGCCCGCTGCCGCATCGCCGGCAACGCCGCCCGGAGCGGCGACCGTCGAACCGTCGATGATGGATTGGAACGCGGCCCCCACGAATGGCTCGCCAGGCGTGCACGTGCCGGCGCTTTCGGGGCACGAGCTTCTCAAGAACAACACCTTCGAAGGCGGCAAGTACATCCCCTGGACGACGTCCTTCACGTCGCCGGGGACGGGAACCGCCGCCGTGAAGGACGGCCAGTTCTGCATCACCGTCACGAACAAAGGCGTGAACCCCTGGGACGCGCAGGCCCGGCACCGCGAGATGGTGATCCGCAAGGGCCACACGTACACGCTGTCGTACATGGCGCACGCCACGAAGCCGGTGCAGGTGAAGGCGAAGGTCGGCATGTCCGGCCCGCCGTACAAGGAGTACTGGACCGACACCGTCGATCTGACGACCCACCCGCAGACGTTCGTGGGCGCGTTCACCGCGGAGGCCGACGACGACGCGACCGCCGAGCTGGCTTTCCACTTTGGCGGCCAGATGGCGGGCGACACCGCCCCGCCCTACACCGTGTGCTTCGACGACATCCACCTCGACGACCCGCAGTTCAAGAAGAGCGAAAAGATCTCGGCCGAGGAGGCGCCGATCCCGAACGTGCTGGTGAACCAGACCGGCTACCTGCCGGAGCTGCCCAAGCTGGCGACGGTGAAGACCACCCAGACCACGCCGCTGAAGTGGGAGCTGCACCGCAAAGGCGGCGGGCTGGTCGCCAGCGGCGAGACCAGGCCGGTCGGCAACGACGCAGCCTCGGGCGATGACGTCCAGGTCATCGATTTCTCGGCGGTGAAGACGCCGGGCAAGGACTACACGCTGAAGGTCGGCGCCGACACGAGCCACCCCTTCGACATCGGCACCGACGTGCTGCACAAGCTGAAATACGACGCGCTGGCGTACTTCTACCAGACGCGCAGCGGGATCGCGATCGCGATGCCGTATGCGGGCGGCAAGCAGTGGACGCGCCCCGCCGGTCACCTGCAGGTGCCGCCCAACCAGGGCGACAAGGAAGTCCCCTGCATGCCCGGCTCCGGGTGCACGTACAAGTTGGACGTCAGCGGCGGGTGGTACGACGCCGGCGACCAGGGCAAGTACGTCGTCAACGGCGGCATCAGCGTCTGGACGCTGATGAACCAGTACGAGCGCGCGGTGGCGCGCGGGACGCTGGCCGACTTCGCCGACGGCAAGCTGAACATCCCCGAAAAGAAGAACAAGGTTCCCGACCTCCTCGACGAAGCGCGCTGGGAGATGGAGTTCCTGCTGAAGATGCAGGTGCCCGACGGGCAGCCGAAGGCGGGCATGGTCCACCACAAGATCCACGACAAGGAGTGGACGGCGCTGGCGACCCGCCCCGATCAGGATCCGATGCCGCGGTACCTGTTGCCGCCGTCGACAGCCGCCACGCTGAACGTCGCCGCGACGGCGGCGCAGTGCGCGCGCATCTGGGAGAAGCTGGACAAGGCGTTCTCGGCGAAGTGCCTGGCCGCGGCGGAGAAGGCCTGGGCCGCGGCGCAGGCGAACCCGGCGGTGTATGCCGGGACGTCCGCCGTGGGCGGCGGTCCGTACGAGGACATGCACGTCGAGGACGAGCTCTACTGGGCGGCAGTCGAGCTGTTCATCACGACCAAGAAGGACGTGTACAAGTCGGCGCTCGAGAAGTCGCCCTTCTACAAGAAGGTCCCCGTGTCCGTGGGCGGCCCGGGCATCCCCGGCTCGCTCGACTGGGGGAACGTCGCCGCGCTCGGGACGATCTCGCTGGCGGTGGTCCCGAACGTGCTGCCGCCGAAGGACATCGACGACTGCAAGGTCGCCATCGAGGCCGCCGCCGACGCGTTCCAGGCGCTGGTCGACCAGCAGGGCTATCGCGTGCCGTTCAAGCCAGGCGCGCAGGGATATCCATGGGGGTCGAACTCGTCCATCTTGAACAACGCGCTCATCCTGGCGCTGGCGCACGACTTCGCGGGTGACTCCAAGTACCTCAACGCCGCGGCCGAGGCGGTGAACTACGTGCTGGGGCGCAACCCGCTCGACAAGTCGTTCGTGACCGGCTACGGGGAGCGACCGCTGGTGAACCCGCACCACCGCTTCTGGGCGCACCAGGCCAACGCCGCGTTCCCGCCGCCGCCGCCGGGCGTGCTGTCGGGTGGCGCGAACTCCGGGCTGCAGGACCCGTACGTGCAGGCGGCCGGCCTGCAAGGCTGCGCGCCCCAGAAGTGCTACGCCGACAACATCGAGGCGTGGTCGGCCAACGAGGTGGCGATCAACTGGAACGCGCCGCTGGCGTGGGTCACCGCGTTCCTGGACGAGAAGGCCGGCACCGGCGCCAAGGCGCACGGCGGCAAGGCGCACAAAGACAAGCCGGCGCCCCAGAAGAAGGAGTAGCGACCGCGGTCCATCCCGGTCACGTTCTTACTCTTACCCTCGGTAACACCTTAAGGAGCTCAGAATGCGACGTCGTCATCTCTTGGCATCGATCTGTCTTCCCGCGGCGCTGGCGCTGGCGGCCTGCGGTTCCAGCGGGGGCAGCGGCGGGAAGACCGGGTCGGGCGGCAGCACCAGCGCCACCGGCGGCAGCACGGGGACCAACAACGGTCTCGGCACCGGCAAAGGGTTCGCGTTCCCGCAGAACAAGCCGACGGGGCCGTGCGTGCTGACCAGCGTCGCGGGCGCGTCGTCGCTGACGCAGACGGCCTACGCCAGCTGGAAGAACACGTATGTCGTCAGCGCCAGCACGGGCGCGCGCGTGCAGCGGCCGGAGAACGGCAACGATACCGTCTCCGAGGGGATGGGGTACGGGATGCTGGCGGCCGTCTACGTGAACGACCAGGCGACGTTCGACCAGCTCTGGGCGTTCACGAAGGCCAACCTCGACAGCAACGGCCTGATGAACTGGCACCTCAATTCCAACGGCTCCATCGCGGGCGGCGGCGCGGGATCGGCGACCGACGCCGATGAGGACATTGCGTTTGCGCTGCTGATGGCGTCCGACCAGTGGAAGGGCGGCACGTACCTGCAGGACGGCGTGGCCATGGTGAACGCCATGCGCGGCCCTGATGTGTTCACCGACGGCTCCATCCAGAACGGCGACACCTGGAACAGCACCAACGCGATGAACCCGGACTACTTCTCGCCGGCGTACTACCGCGTCTTCGCGAAGGCGGTCGACGACCCCTTCTGGTCGACAAACGTCATCGAAAGCGGTTACGCGCACCTGGCGGCGCTGACGGGCACGGCCGGGCTCGTGCCCAACTCGACGAACCTGCAGAACTCGGTCAATGCCAGCAACTGCAACACCCAGGGACACACCTGCGACCTGAAGTACGGCTACGACGCGTGCCGCATGCCCTGGCGAATCGGAATGGATGCGTGCTGGAACAACGAGCCGCGCGCAATCACCTATTTGACGGCCATCGGTAACTACTTCAATAGCAACGGCGGTGTTTCGGGTATTGGGGACGCCTACACGTCTCCCAACGGACCCAAGACAAGCTCCAACCAGAACTCGGCGTTCATCGGCCCGGCCGGAATCGCCGGCATGGCGGTCGGCCTCGGGACGTTGCGCGACAATGCGTTCTCGTTCAACAACACCAGCAGCAACAATTCGTACTTCGCGCAGTCGCTGCGGGTCCTCTCGATGCTGATGATGTCCGGCAACATGCTGGACTATTCGCAGCTCTGAGCGCGGCGTTTACTGGGTCATGTCCCAGAAATTGCCGGACAGAGCCAGCATCGACAGCACGCCCCAAGACGCGTTGTAGTAGCTGAACACGCCGCTGATCTTCATGCCGCCTTGGGTCGTGTCCGCCCAGAGCAGATGGTAGACGTTGTCACGCAAGGCGCTCTGCGCTGAACCGGCCGCCATGGCGGCCACGCCGGCCGGACCGGTGAACGACATCCCGGCCGGGAAGTCGCCCAGCGTGCCCGAAGGATTCGCGCCGGCCGGGGTGTAGCCGTCGTTGACGCCCGCGAGGTTGGCGTTTGTCGATTTGGACGCATAGAACCCGGCGATCAGGTTGGCGTAGGTCTGGGCACGCGCCTCCCCGTTCCAGCAGTAGTCGATGGCGACACGGAACGGCGTGCGGCACGCGTCGTACCCGAAGTTGACTCCGTTGGCGTCGTTGCCGGGGCCGGCGACACCGGTGCCGTTCGAGGTCGCCCAGTTCGGAACCAACCCGTACTGGCCGGAAGCCTTGCCGAGGATGGTGTAGCTCGCCGTCAGGACGTCCATCCACTTCTGGTTGTTGGTTGCCTTGGCGAATGCGCGGTAATAGGACGGCGCCAGGTACGACGGGTTCGTTTGGCTGGACCCGCCGAAGTTGTCGCCGGGCTTCAGCACGTTCGTCCCGCTCTCGACCTCGTACTGGAGGATGGCGTTGATCAGCGACGTGGCGTCGCTGGAATAGCTGGCCTTGGTGGGCCACTGCTTGCTGGCCATCAGCAGCGCGAAGGCCATGTCCTCGTCACCGTCGGTGGCGGAGCCGCCGCCCGAGCAGCTCCCCGCTCCGCCCGGAATACACCAGGTCATCAGGCCGTGGCCGTCGTTGTGGCTCTTGCCGAAGGCCCAGAGGCTGTCGAACATGGACTGGTCGTCCATGAAGACGGCGATCAGCATGCCGTAGCCGATCCCCTCCGAGACGGTGTCGTTGCCGTTCTCGGGACGAACGATCTTCGTCCCGTCGAAGAACTTGGCCTTCCAGTTCACGTACGCCGCGTAGACCTCGTCCGTGCTGTAGACGGGATAAGCGCAGGTCGCGGACGAATGCCCCTGTGGATAGGGATACGCGGCGCCCGGAACGTTCTGGGGATAGGCGCCCGGGTCCTTCATGACGGTCGCTCCAGTCA
The DNA here is from genome assembly GCA_045802645.1 of Polyangia bacterium. Classification (GTDB taxonomy): domain Bacteria; phylum Myxococcota_A; class Polyangia; order Fen-1088; family Fen-1088; genus JADGRB01. Next base: position 3,907 of record JBJMQQ010000248.1, on the reverse strand, counting down.
TTCCGGTGCCACCGGGTCCCCCCGACCCGCCGCTGCCAGAGGACGGTCCAGACCCGCCGCCGCCCAAACATCCCGTCGCACACCACACAACTGCGATCACGATCACGGCGGCGCCGCGCGACATCAAATAAGCCTCCTGGAATGCGAAAATAGGAAGATCGGAAGCGGCGGCAACAGGGCGAAACAGCACCGGTCACCGGCTTGACCTAGGGGGGGAGCGGCCAGATACTACAACACCATTCCGCACAGGGGGTGCGCGTGTGCCCCCACCGCTCCTCCCACCCAAGAACGCAACTGACTCAACGAGGCCTAACCATCATGAAAAAGCTCGCGCATACCTTTTTTCTCCTGACCGGCGTATTGGCGCTGGGTGCAGGCGCCTGTAGCTCCAGCAGCACCGGCAGCACCACGGGCACCGGCGGCAGCGGGGGCGGCAGCGGCAACAATCTGTTTCCCGGTGGCAAGCCGTTGGTCCCGACCTCCACGGGCTACGTCGATGACACCGCGAACACCGGCGTGATCGGCCCCTGGTACACCTACTCCGACGCCGCCGGCCCCGCCGCCGGTCCCAATGACCCGGACTTCGCCGGAAGCTCGTGCAACAAGGGCAGCTTCCCGATGACGGCCTGCTCGACGGTGACGCCGGGCCCTGGTAAGCCGGTCCCGCCCGATCCGACGACGGGCGCGCTTTGCGCCAACGGAACCGGCGCTGTCGTATTGCCGGGAGCGAGCGGCACGTCCGACTACGCCGACCTCTGGGGCGCGGGTCTCGCGCTGGACTTCAACAACAAGGGCGGCGACGCCGGCCCGAAGGGGACGTTCGACCTGTCCAAGTACACGGGCATCGGCTTCACGTTCACCGGCACGAACATCCCCGTCAACCACATGCGCGTGAACTTCCCGTTCACCGGCGAGCACAACGGAAGCGACTCGCCCTACTGGCAGGGCGACACCCAAGATTATTCGTCGCTCGCGAACAACAAGACCATCACGATCAAGTGGGCCGACGTCGGTGGCCCCAAGTATCTGACCGCCCAGTCGCCGCCGGTGGTCCCGCCGAAGTTCGACCCGACGAAGGTGGAGTCGATTCAGTTCCAGGTCTTCACGAACCAGAGCACGTCTACCCCGTTCTCGTTCTGCGTGAACAACCTGACGCTGCTGACTCAGTAGTCCGCGCTTCAACGTAGAACGAAATCAGGCCACCTGCGGTTCGCCCGCAGGTGGCCTTTTTCATTTGCGCCGCGCGCCCCGCGGTTCAGACTTCGCAGTCGATGATGACGGTGGCGCCGGGCTTCGCGTAGGGGACCAGGTCGCCCGTGACGGGCTTGCCGTCGACGGTGAGCTTGGGGGCTCCGCCCTTGCCGCTGTTCTTGACGTGGATGCGGTACTCGGCGCCGCGGCACTTGCGCGTGACGGTGAACTTGCCGACCTCGCTGCCCAGGCAGGGGTGAACGCGCAGGCCGTCGTAGTCGGGCCGCACGCCCAGCAGGTACTGCGAGATGGCGACGAAGTTCCAGGCCGCGGTGCCGGTCAGCCAGGAGTTCTTGGCCTCGCCGTGGCGGACGGCGTCCTTGCCCGCGATCATCTGGGCGTAGACGTACGGCTCAAGGCGGTGAACCTCGCTGATCTCCTCGAGGTAGGCGGGCGCGATCTTCTTCCAGTACTCGAACGCGCGATCGCCACGGCCGATGACGGTCTCGGCAATGATGACCCACGGGTTGTTGTGGCAGAAGATACCGGCGTTCTCTTTGTAGCCCGGCGGGTACGACGAGATCTCGCCGAGCTCGACGTGGTAGTCGCTGTAGGGCGGGTTGTTGAGCACGATGCCGTACTTGGTGTCCAGGCGCTCCTTGACGGAGTCCAGCGCCTTCTTGGCCTGGCCGCCCTCGACGCCGACACCGGCCATCACGCAGAAGCCCTGCGGCTCGATGAAGATCTGGGCCTCTTTGTAGTCCTTGCTGCCGACCTTGTTGCCGAAAAAGTCGTAGGCGCGCAGGAACCACTCGCCGTCCCAGCCGTGCTTCAAGATGACGTCGCTCATCTTCGAAGCCTCGGCGCGGGCCTTCTTGGCGTCGTCGGCGAAGCCCAGCTTCTCGGCCAGGAACGCGTAGTCCGGCGCCACGCCGACGAACATCCCGGCGATGAACACGGATTCGGCGGTCCGGCCCGTCCTGTTGCCGGTGGTCTGGAACGACTCGTCCGGCGTCTCGGAGAAGCAGTTCAGATTGAGGCAGTCGTTCCAGTCGGCGCGCCCAATCAGCGGAAGCCCGTGCGGACCCAGGTTGTTGAGCGTGTAGTTGAACGAGCGTTTGAGGTGCTCGAACAGCGTCGTCTTGCTCTTGGGGTCGTTGTCGAACGGCACCTGCTCGTCGAGGATGCTGTAGTCCCCGGTCTCGCGGATGTACGCGGCGACGCCGAAGATCAGCCAGAGCGGGTCGTCGTTGAAACCGCTGCCGACGTCGTTGTTCCCGCGCTTCGTCAGCGGCTGGTACTGGTGATACGCGCTGCCGTCCGGGAACTGCGTCGACGCGATGTCGATGATTCGCTCGCGCGCGCGCTCGGGGACCAGGTGCACGAACCCGAGCAGGTCCTGGTTCGAGTCGCGGAAGCCCATGCCGCGGCCGATCCCCGTCTCGAAGTACGAGGCGCTGCGCGACATGTTGAACGTGACCATGCACTGGTACGGGTTCCAGATGTTGACCATCCGGTTCAACTTCTCGTCGCTCGATTCGATCGAGTAGTTCGACAGCAGCTTGGACCAGTGGTCGCTCAGCGCCTTCATCGCCGCCGCGACCTGTTCCGGCTTGCTGAACTTCTGGATCACGTCGTGGGCGCGCGTCTTGTTGATGACGCCGGGCTTCTCCCACTTCTCTTCGCGCGGGTTCTCGACGTAGCCCAACGTGAAGACGAAGGTCTTCTCTTCGCCCGGCGCCAGGTTGACGTCCAGGCCGTGCGACGCGATCGGCTGCCAGCCGCTGGCGACCGAGTTGGAGGACGCCCCCTTGAGCGCGACGTCCGGGGCGCTCCAGTCGTTGTAGAGGCCGAAGAAGGTCTCGCGGTCCGTGTCGAACCCGGCCACCTCGGCGTTGACGCTGTAGAACGCGAAGTGGTCGCGGCGCTCGCGATACTCCGTCTTGTGATAGAGGGTGCTGCCCCCGCGCTCGATCTCGACCTCACCGGTCGAGAAGTTGCGCTGGTAGTTGGTCATGTCGTCGTAGGCGTTCCAGAGGCACCACTCGATGAACGAGAAGACCTTCAGGCTCTTCGGCGTCGAGCCGGTGTTCTGCAACCGCAGCTCGTGCACCTCGGCGGTGTGGCCGGGCGGCACCAGCATCAACAGCGACGCGCGGACGCCCTTGCGCTCGCCCGTGATGCGCGTGTAGCCGAGACCGTGACGGCACTCGAACGTGTCCAGCGCCGTCTTGGTCGGCGCGAAGCTGGGGTTCCAGACCTCGCCGCCGTCATTGATGTAAAAGTAACGGCCGCCCACGTCGGTCGGCACGTTGTTGTAGCGATAGCGCATGAGCCGCCGCAGGCGGGCGTCGCGGTAGAAGCAGTAACCGCCCGCGCGATGCGACACCAGCGCGAAGAAGTTCTCCGACCCCAGGTAGTTGATCCAGGGGTAGGGGGTCTTCGGCGTGGTGATGACGTATTCGCGGCTCTTGTCGTCGAAATATCCAAAGCGCATCGCTTGCTCCTGTTACTCGCAGAAGAACTTCAGGTCGTCGATGTAGATGTCGTAGGTGGAGCGGGGGACGTTCACCTGGAACTGGATGCCGTAGAGCTTGGCCGGGGTGATGTGCGGCTTCTTGGGGGCGCCCCAGTCGGGCATCTGCTTCATGGTCTTGAACGGAAAGCTGTAGAGCTTCCAGTCGTTGGTGAGGACGATGTTGGCGCCGAAGTCGTT
>JBJMQQ010000247.1:0-8437 GCA_045802645.1 Polyangia bacterium | reverse complement strand
GCCCAGCGTTCCGGCCGCGACCGCCAGCGCGGCGGCGCCCCTGGCCGACAACGACAACCGCCTCTGCATCAGCGCCGGCTACGCGCGTAGGCTGGGGGACGAGGGCGGCGCCCTCGGGCCGCGCAACGGGTTCAGCGTGGGCGGCGACTACGAGCACCGTTTCGTCACGCTGCCCAACCTGCTGGAGCTGTCGGCGGGGGTCGACTTCCGGTACGACAAGTTCCAGACGAGCGTCACGGGAACGTCGCAGCCGGTCCCCGGCGAGGTCCAGGCGTATTCAGGCGACCGCGTGCTGTCGCAGACCAGCTTTGCCGCGACGGCGGGCGGCGCGTGGCGCTGGCGGCGGCTGCGGCCGTACGTGCAGATCGGCGCGGGCGCGACGATCGCGTATTTTTCTACGGCGGAGATGACCCTGCGTCCGGGGAGCCTGACCGCCGTTCAGCCGCTGGCCCGCGCGACGGCGGGGCTGGACATCGCGGTCACGGCGCAGATCGCGATCACCGTGCGCGTCGCTTACACCCACGTTTTCACGCACCCGACGCTGACGGCGGACGCCACTTCGGGCGCACCGGCCACCTACTCGTTCCTGGGCGACCTCTTCGACGCGGGCGCCGGCGTGGCGCTGGGGTTCTGAGCATGGGCGTCGCCACGCGTCGCGCGATCCCGATCCTGCTCCTGGCCGTGCCGGCGCTGGCGCTGGGCGTCCTGGGCCTGGAGCTGGTCGCCGCGGCACCCGCGCGGGCGGGGGCAGCCGGCCTGGGCGCGGCCCAGCACTTCGCGTGGCGGCAGACCATCGGCCTGCTGGTCGGCCTGGCGCTGGGCGCGGGCGCCGCCTGGGTGGGAACCGCCCGATTGCTGGCGGCGGCCCCCAAGATCTTCGTCGTGGCACTGGTCGCGGCGGCTGCGGTGTTCGTTCCGCGGCTGGGCGTACTGGCGGCGGGCGCGCGCCGCTGGGTGCACCTTGGACCCATCAGCGGCAGCCCTTCGTCGCTGCTGGCGGGCGCCGTCGCGCTGTGGCTGGCGGCCGCCGAATCGGGCCCCAGCTCCGTCAAAACGCAGGCCGTGAGAATCGACGACCACGCGACGCGCGTGACCCGGCGCCGCGCGGTCGCCGTGGCTGGGTCACTGCTGGCGGTCCTGGTGATGGCGCTGGAGCCAGACTTCTCGGCCGCCGCCACCACGCTGGTCGTTGCGTTCGCGACGGTCGCCGCGGCAGGCCGGGTCCCCGCGCGCAGGCTGGTTCCCGTGGCCGCGCTGCTGCTGGCCCTGCTGGCGGGCGGAGCCCTGCGCTCGGCTTACGTCGACAACCGAATCCGCGGTTTCGTCTCGCCCGAAAGAGATCCGCGTGGCAAAGGATTCGAAGTGCTCGCGCTCGCGCACGCCAACGCCGCGGCCGGCGCCGGGCCGGCGGGGCTGGGCCACGGGCGCGCGCGGCACCGCTTGTCGTCGCCGGCCAGCGACTACGCCTTCGCGGTCGTCGGCGAGGAGCTGGGGCAGGCCGGTGCGCTGGCCGTGCTGACCTGCTGGGCGGCGATCGGCGTCGGCGTCCTGTGGGCGGCCTACGCTGCCGCCCGGCGCGACGACGTCGGCGGCCGGGCGCTGGCAGCAGGCCTGGGGACGGCGTTGCTGGTCCCCGCCGCCCTGCACATCGCGGTCTGCCGCGGGTGGCTGCCGATCATCGGCGTCACGATGCCGCTGCTCAGCTACGACCCGGGCCTGACGGTGGTCTCGGGCGCCGAGATCGGTCTTCTGGCCGCGATCGCAGCCGCGGGCACCGCGCCGAGGCCAGCATGACGGCACTGACTGACCTGAGCCTGGTCGTGGTCTCCGGAAAGGGGGGCGTCGGGCGAACCACGGTCACGGCGGCCCTGGCCACCGCCGCCGCCCGCGCCGGTAAGCGCGTCCTCATCGCCACGAGCTCGCCGGCCGATCGCGTGGGCGGGCTGTTCGGACGCCCGCCCGTCGGCGCCGCGGTCACGTCGGTCGCCTCCGGAATCGACGCCGTCAACATCACGCCCGAAGGGGCCATCCACGAGTACGGCCTTCTGACCCTGCGGTCGGAGCTGGTCACCCGGGCGCTGTTCGAGAACCGCGCCTCGCGCGCCTTCCTGAACGCCGTCCCCGGGCTGGACGCGTACGCGCTGCTGGGCAAGGCCTGGTGGCACACGACCGAGCAGGTCCGGGGCGCGCGCCGGTACGATCTGGTGCTGCTGGACGGGCCGGCCAGCGGCCACGCGGCGCTGATGCTGCGGATCCCCGACGCGATTGTGGCGGCCATGCCCAAGGGGCCACTGGCGCGCGACGCGAGCGCCATCCAGAGCCTGCTGCGCGATCCGCGGCGGGCGGCCTTCCTGATCGTCACGCTGGCCGAGGAGCTGCCGGCGCGCGAGGCCGTCGAGCTGGCGACCATCGCGCGCGGTGAGCTGGGGCTACCCCTCGGCCCCCTGGTGGTCAACGCGATGCCGTCCGAAGCCGCCACCGCCCCCGCGCTGGAGCCGCTGCTCGATCGGGTGACCGTCGGCGTGAATTCCTGGAATCCCGCGCTGGTGGCGACGCTGCGGCTGGCCGCGGGGGCTCGCGCCCAACGGCGTACGGCTGACCACATCGTCGCCCAGCTGCGCGAACGCCTGAATCTGGGCATCGTTCCGCTGCCACGGCTGCCGACACCCGAGGTCGGGCCGGCGGAAGTGACGGACCTGGCGGGGCGACTGGCCGCCGCGTCAGTCGGCTGACGCGGCTACGAAAAGTCCTGAGACTGACGACGCGCCGCCTTCAATTTCCCTGACGAAACCGCCGATTTGCGAGGCTTCGCCGCGATCCGGTATCGTGGCTGAGCGCCCTCTTGCCCGGACCCCTCATCCTCGCCGCACTGCTGGCGCTGACCCCCGCTCAAGGGGCGGGCCCTCCTCATCTGACGGCGATCCGGGCGGCGGCGGCCCCCCTCATCGACGGCCGGCTGGACGATGCGGTATGGCAGACCGCGGCGGTCGCCGACTCGTTCACGCAGTCCTATCCGCTCGACGGCGCCGCCCCTTCTGAACACACGCGCGTGCGCGTGTTGTACGACGAGGCGGCGATCTACTTCGGCTTCGACTGCGAGCAGATCCACACACCGATCGTCGAACGCCTGACCCGCCGCGACCGCGACTCCGAGAGCGAATGGGCGTACGTCCAGATCGACTCGCGCAACGACGGAAAGAGCGCGTACTTCTTCGCCGTCAACATCTCGGGCGTTCTGGCCGACGCGCAGGCGATCGACCAGACGAACGTCTCCTGGGAGTGGGACGAGAACTGGGACGCCAAGACGTCGCGCACGTCGCACGGATGGACGGCGGAGATCCGGATCCCGCTTCGCGTGCTGCGCTTCGACAACAAGCTGCCGGTGCAGAGCTGGGGGCTGCAGATGAACCGGTTCATCGCGCAGCGAGAAGAGACGGACATCTGGGCGTACGTGCCGCGCGACGTGGCGGGCCCGATCGCGTTCTTCGGGCGACTGGACGGACTGCAGGGCTTGAAAGGCGCGGGCGCCCTCGAGCTGCAGCCCTTCGCGCTCGGCTATGGCCGGCGGCGCGACGCGAACCAGATGACGACCGGCAAGGGGTACGACGGCGGTGGGTCGCTGGGCCTGGACCTCAAGTGGCACATCTTGCAGGACCTGACCTTCGACGCCGCGTTCAACCCCGACTTCTCCCAGGTGGAGCTCGATCAGGTCATCCTGAACCTCAGCACCTACGAGACGTTCCTGCCCGAGAAGCGCCCGTTTTTCCTCGAAGGGGTCGACGCGTTCTCATTCCCGATGCAGGTCTTCTATTCGCGGCGCATCGGCAGCGCGCCCGTGCCGCCGTCGCTCCGCAGCAACGCGATCAGCGGCCCGAACGGCCAGTCCACGACCGAGCAACTGGTCGACACGCCCGTGCCCGCCACGATCTACGCCGCTGGCAAGCTGGTGGGGCGCCTGAGCCCGAACTGGACGATCGGCGCCCTGTCGGCCGTCACCGGGGCCAACAACGTGCAGGTGGTGCAAGGAACGACCACGGGCGACCGGCTGGCTGCACCGCTGACCGCCTTCAACGTGCTGCGACTGAAGCGCGAACTGGGGAGCCGCGGCCACATCGGCCTCATCGGCACGGGCGCGAGCACGTTCGAAGGCAGCACGCAGTACCCCGGCGCCGACCCGGCAACTCCCGACCTGCAGCTCTGTCCGTCGGGCGTCACGGCCCCCCTCGGCAGCAGGTGCTTTCACGACGCTTACGTGGGCGGTCTCGACGTTCTCTGGCGCTCGAAGTCCGGCGCGTATGTCATCAACGGCGCGTTCATCCAGTCCTACATCCACGGCGGACCGACGCTGCAGCAGTACGACGGCACCCTGATCGGCGCCGGCGCGACCGCACCCGGCGGCTGGCTGCGGTTGGCGAAGGAAGGCGGCAAGCACCTGCTGTTGAGCCTCGAATACACCGGCGCCGGGCGGCAGCTCCAGTACAACGACATCGGTTACATGCAGCGGCAGAACATCCAGACCGTGCAGACCAGCGTCGGGTGGCGCACGCTGAAGCCGACGCGGTTCACGGTCGACACGACCACCTCGTTGGTGGCGTCGGACAGCCGGAACATGTCGGGGCTGGAGCTGGGACAGAGCTACGAGCTCAACACGCGCTTGCGGCTGCTCGATTTCTCGTCGATCTTCCTGGCCGCCAACTTCGCGCCCGCGCGGTTCGATGACCGCGAGGTCGGTGACGGCACCGCCCTTCAGCGTGCGGGCTACTGGGGTGGCAAGATCGAGTACGACAGCGACCCGCGCCGTTCGGTCTACGCCACCATCGCGGACCAGACGCAACTCATGGGCGCCGGCATCTACGCCACCAACATCCAGGGGAGCCTGGTCTTCCACGCGCTGCCGCAGCTGGACATCGAGTTCCTGCCGCAGGTGACCTGGGCGGCCGGCGAGTACCGCTATGCCTGGCAGGCGGTCACGTCGGAGGCCGATCCGTACTGGTTCGGCAAACTGGCGGCCAGGAACTTGAGCGCCACGCTGCGCGTGACTTACACGTTCACGCCGCGTCTGTCCTTGCAGGCCTACGGTCAGGCGTTTCTGGCGTCGGGACACTTCTCGGACCTGCGCGCCTTCGGTCTGAACATGTCGGCAACCCCGATGCGCGTCCCCGGGCAGAAGGTTTACCTGTCGGACCTCGACGCGACGCCCGCTCCGGCGGCCGGCACGACGATCGCCAACCCCGACTTCGAGCAGGCCGCGATCAACGCCAACGTCGTCTTGCGCTGGGAGTACCGGCTCGGCTCGACGCTGTACCTGGTCTACACGCGCTCGCAGATTCCGGACCTGGCGCCGAACATGTTCGTACCGCCCGCGACCCTGTCACCGCGGAACTTCGGCCACGGCGCGACCAGCGACGTCGTGCTGCTGAAGCTCTCGTACTGGTGGGGCAGCTGAGCGCAGGGCACCGCGGCCCCGTAAATCGGCGCACGACGTCGCGGGCGGGACCTTCCCGCGGCGCGGGAGCGTGTTGAACCAGGCCAGCAGCTCCCGCTCGCGCCGGGAAAAGCCGGAGTTTTCGAACGCCGTGCAGGCGGCCGGCAGCAGCTGGAAGGCAACGGGCCGCCGTTGCCCAGATTCGATGAGCGCGCGGGCGAGAGCCGCGCGCGTCGCCGCGACACGAACCACGTTTTCGTCGCCCGTCTCGGCTTGATTGATCTGCGCGCGGTCCAGGACCGCGACGGCTTCGCGCGGGCGGCCGCGTGAAATCAGCAGCTCGCCCAGATCCGTGAGGGCGACGCCGAACATCATCGTTTCGCCGCCGCCCGCGTCGGCGGCAACCGCCAGAGCTTTGGTCAAAGCCGCCTCGGCCTCGTCCAGTCGTCCGCCGTGCGCCAGGATCTCACCGACCGTCATCAAATCGACGGCGAACGAGATCGAGTGTGTGTCCGCGGATTTCTCGTCGATCGCCAGGCCCTGCTGCGCCATGACCAGCGCCTCGTCCCAGCGCCCCTCCTCCTCCAGGGTGCCGGCGAGGTTGCTCATGGAGCCGGCGACGTCCGGGTGCTCCGGCCCCAAGAAGCGGGCCTTCAACGCGATGGCCGCGCGCCCCTCTCGCGCGGAGGCGGCGAAGTCCGCCTGCTCGTAGTCGAGGTTGGCCCATTCGTTCAAGACCCAGGCCCCGACCAGCGACTCGCGCGCGTGAATTCGATCCAGGACAGCCTCGGCAAACCGCAGCCATCGCCTCGCCTCGTCGAAGGACGTCGTGACCGTCGCGACGCCCGCCAGGAGGTCTGCGGCCTTCGCGGCAGTCAGGTCGTCACGGGCGGCCTCGGCGACGAGCAGCGCCTCCTCCAACGAGCCGCGGGCAGCGGCGAACCGCTCTTTCCGCGCCTGCGTCGCCCCCAGCTTCTCCAGTGCCTGCGCGAGCAGGGGCGCATATCCGAGCGCTCTCGCCGCGGGTACGACCCCTTCGATCTGCTGCTCGGCCTTGGCCGAATACAGCAGGCTCTCCAGCACTTCGGCGTCGTTGAGCCGCTGCTGCAACCGCTCGACCTGCGCCCGCTGCGCTGGATCGGGTGGCAGCGGCAGTTGCAGCCGGAGACTCTTCACGTCGGCGCACCGCTGCACTGGCGTCAACGCGTTCGCGGTGGCGAGCGCACGCGCGACGCCGCCCCGGTCCGCCCCGAGCAGGCCGTCGGTGTACGCGCGCGTCTCGTCCAGGTTGTCGGCGAGACAAGTCATCCGCAAGTCGAGGATCTCCGCCGACTGCTCCCCGCGAATGTGCGTCGCCTCGCACGCATCCTGATACATCGCCGCCCAGCGGCGGACGCGATCGTCCAGCACGCCGGACAGGTGCTTCCAGGTGTTCTCTGCGTCCGCGATCCCGCTGTTGGAGAACAACCGGTGAAGGGCGGCCCAGTGTCCCCCCGGCGTCTCCGCGGCCGGCCACACAGCTTCCACCCGATCGGGCGGCGGGGTGCAGACGAACTGGCGGGCTCTCGCGGCGCGCCCGCCGGCGGCGGCGGCGATGAGCACGAGCCCGCCGGCCGCCATCAACAGCAGCCGGCGACGAACGCGATTTCTCCCCCTCTCGACGGCGCGGAGCAGCTCCTCCATGGAACCAAAGCGCTTGCGCGGATCGGGATCCAGGCCGCGCCGAATCACGCGCTTCAGCCACGGAGGCACGCGCGCCGAGCGGCGGCCGCCTGAGGCCGTCGACGCGCCGGGGCGCGTCCCGTAGATCGCCTCGTGAAAGGCGACGCAGAAGCTGAATTGATCGGTGCGCGTGTCCGCGGGATGGCCGCGCAGCTGCTCCGGCGCCATGTAGGCCGGCGTCCCGACGACGGCGCCGACGGTTGTCGAGGTCAGGTCGTTGGGTGCGGGTGTGACTTCTGGGACGCACTCAGCCTCTGCCTCGTCGCGCAGCGGGCGTGCCAGTCCGAAGTCCATGACACGCACCCGACCGTCGCGCCCGATCATCACGTTCTGCGGCTTGAAGTCCCGATGCACGACGTTCGCCGCGTGGGCGGCCGCCAGGCCGCGGCCAGCCGAGACGAACGCGTCGACGATCTCGTGCCATGAACGTTCGGTCTCGTGCAGCCACGCCGCGATCGTCTGACCGTCGACGAACTCCATGGCGACGTAGACGCGCTCGCCGACGGTGCGCGCATCGTGGACGGTGACGATGTTCGGGTGATTGAGGCGCGCGATGATCTGCGCCTCGCGCAGCAGGCGCTTCTGCCGATCGACTCCCCAGTCGCGGGGGCCGAAGACCATCTTCAGCGCAATCCGCCGATCGAGCTCCGGGTGGTACGCGGCGTAAACCTCACCCATCCCGCCGCGCGCGATCAGTCCCAGAACCTGATAACGCCCGACGCGCGAGCCAGGTGCAAGGCGGGCGGCGACGGGCCTGCCCGCCCGCTCCGATGCGCGCGCGGTTTTCTCATCCGCCGTCCCGCAGCCCGCCTGTTCCACGAACGGACCGTAGCCGAATTCGTGGTCGGGAGGGAACCACCTGCACATGGCGAATTGTGCGATTCCGATCCCTGCGCGCGGACGGTCGAGCTCGCGTCCGCTAGCCGGCGTAGCTCGAGAATGGAGTTCGGTAATTCTCCTTATGATTAGGGCCGCGACAGACCTGTGACGAGGCGCGGCTAATCATAGGGAGAGGTGGGCGCTAATCATACTTTCGCTGCCCGCAACCCCCCAAAAGCCCGATTTCACGGGGGACTCACTCCGGCTCCTCGTGTGGCACGACGGCTGCAATTTCAGGGAACGTGCTCACGAAAACCCACACGCAGGAGATAGCCATGAAGACCATTTCGAAGTCCGCTCTGAAGGTTCGTTCCGCGATCAAGGCCGGCTGCCTCCCCGCCTACGGCAGCAACCACAACCGCTCTGGCCTCAAGGTTCGCTCCGCCGTCAAGGCCGGGAACCTCCCCGCCT
>JBJMQQ010000246.1:0-14010 GCA_045802645.1 Polyangia bacterium | reverse complement strand
GCGAAAGCCGACAAGGCCGCGGCAACCAAAGACAAGGCCGCGACCGCTGTCCACACCCCGCGTCGAATTGTCATGCCTGTACGAACCGCGACCACCGTCAGTCGGTCCAGCCCAACGCACCCCGGCGTGACCCGTTTGGGCCATGTCGCGGTTCCAACGATGAGACGGGGAAGCGATGGTGGATAATGGGCCCAGGTTTTGATGTCCACGGTGCTTCGCCTGGCGGCGCAGTCGAGCACGGCGGCCACCGACGCTTCGCTGGTGCAGGCCGGCCGTCGGGGCGAGGCCTGGGCGCAGGAAGAGCTGTTCCGGCGCCACGGGCGCATGGCGATCGGGTTGGCCCATCGCCTGGTGCCGAACGATCCCGAGGTGGACGACATCGTCCAGGATTGTTTTGTCTCCGCGCTGCGGCGGTTGCACAAGCTGGAGAACCCCCAGGCGTTTTCCAGCTGGCTGGGATCAATCGTCGTCCACGCGGTGAGCAACCACCTGCGCCGGCGCCGCCTGTTGTCACGGTTGGGGCTGATCACGCCGGAGTCGGTCGATCTCGACGCCATCGCGTCTCCGGACGCGCCGGCGGAGGTGGCGGTCGAGCTGCGGCGGGTGTACGCGCTCTTGCAGCACCTGCCGGTCGAACAGCGGGTTGCGCTGGTCCTGCGGCGGATAGACGGAATGGAGATCCCGCAGATCGCGCTCAACATGGGCCTGTCATCGTCGACGGTGAAGCGGCGCCTCAAGGCCGCAGAGGAGGCGCTTGAACGATCGCGGTGAAAAGGGGCTGGCCGACCACGTCCAGACGGACCTCTCGGACGAACGCGTCGAGCGGATCTGGAGTGGGATCGCCGGACGCCTGCCGGGACGTCGCGTCCGGCGGCGCTGGTTCTGGGCGGGGGGACTGGCGACCGTCGCGATGGCCGCCGCCGTGCTGCTGCTGCGTCCCCACGTGCGAGACGGCCAGCCCGACGCGCGCTGGAAGGACACGCACCTCGAGGCCAGCGCGCAGACCCAATCCCTCACGCTGCCAGACGGGTCGTTCTTGACCGTGGAACCCGGCACGCGGCTCGACGCGGCGGCGCATGATCCCGGTGACATCCGCGTGGCGCTGGGCCAAGGGCGCGTGCTGTGCGACGTCACCCACCGGACGGGCCGATCGTTCGTCGTGGTCGCCGACGACGTCGAGGTGCGTGTCGTCGGGACGCGGTTTTCAGTCGCGCGGGCACAGGGTGGTGGGGCCAGCCGCGTCGAAGTCCAGGTCGAGCGCGGCGCCGTCGAGGTGCGGGCCGGGCGCTCCGTCGTGCGCGTGGAAGCCGGTCACGCCTGGTCGCAGACGACCCGGACCGGACCTCTGTCCGACGCGCCCGCGCTGGCACCGCCGCCACCGGCCGCGCCGGATGTCCCCGCTCCGGCCCGACCGCCGGCTTCCCCTCATTCGCGTTCGGCCAGCCCCCGCGCGATCGCAGCGGCGGCCGACAGTGCGGCGCTATTCGAGCAAGCCCGCGGTCTCTGGCGGGAGGGGCGCATTCAGGAGGCCGTCGACCGTTACCAGGACCTTCTGACCCGGTATCCGCGCGATCCGCGGGCCGGACTGGTCGCCTTCGAGCTCGGGCGTCTTCGGATGGATCGGCTGCACGACGCCCCCCGTGCCGCCGAAGCATTCGAACGCGCCGTTGCGCTGGCGCCCGGCGCCGAGCTGCGCGAAGACGCGATGGCGCGGCTGGTGACTGCCCGTGGCGCCGCCGGCGACCTGCCATCGTGCCGACAGGTCCAAACGCGCTACCTGGCGGCTTACCCCGACGGCGTGCACCGCCGCGCCGTGGCCGCCGCCTGCGGCCGCTGAATCGTACGACGCACTGCGCGCCAATTCGACCGGCGAGGTGGACCGCTTGGCGGCCGTCGCGGTTCGTACGAGGTGATGGGGCGCTTGGCGGTCACGTCATTGTTGGTCCTGTCCGCCGCGGCATGCGTCGGACAGATCGACCAAGGCTTGCAGGCCGGCGCCGGTTCCGATTCGGGCGGCGCTGAAAACGGGGCAGGGGGGGCGGGAATGGCGCCCGGCGCGACCGGTTCGGGCGGGCACAGCGCCGTGACGGCCGGCGGAGGAAGCAGCCAGGCGGGCAGCGGGGCCATCAACGTGACGTCCGCCGACGCGCCGACGACGTTCGCTTGCGATGCGACGCTGCGGCCGCCCGTGGATCAGCTGCGCCCTCTCACGACGGCGCAGGTGCAGAACACGCTGCAGGACCTGCTGACCTGGGCGATGGGCAGCGCGAGCACCGCCACGACGATCCTGGGCGAGGTGGCCGCGCCGATCGGGTCCCTGCCGGGCAACGTCCCGATCGTGCCGTCGAACGTCGCCGACTTCGTGACGGCCTTTCCGGACGGAGGCTGGCTGCGCGCCGATCAGGATCCGCAGTTCACGCGCGTCCAGGCCACCTACAACATCGGCGTCGCGGTCGGGGCGGCCGTGACCAGCAGCAGCGCGCGGATGGGGGGGCTGGTCGGAAGCTGCGCCACCGACACCAGCACTTCGAACGACGCGAGCTGCCTGACCGCCTTCATCCAGCGCTTCGGCGCGCGCGCGCTTCGCCGCCCGCTGACCACCGACGAGGTGACGTTCTACACCGGCGTGTACGGCAGCAGCACTGCGCCCAGTGCGGCGGCTTACGCCGACGTGGTTGCGGTCATGCTCAATTCGCCCGACTTCCAGTACCTGGTCGAGCACGGCGATCAGCCGGTGGCCGGCCAGACCGGCGTCTACACGTTGTCGCCGTACGAGCTGGCTTCGCGCCTCTCGTACCACGTCTGGGACACGATGCCCGACGACCAGCTCTGGCAAGCGGCGTCCGACGGGACGCTGGTGCAGGACAGCGTCTATCAGGCGCAGGTCGATCGGCTGTTTTCGGCACCGCGTGCCCGCGCGACGATGCACCGGTTCTTCCAGGACTACCTGCAGGTCAATGGCACCGGCGGGCCGCGCGGAACGGGTGGCCTCAACTATCACGACCTGACCTCGCGGGTGGGCACCCCCATCTTCACCACCTTCGCCGGTACCAACCTGCCGAGTGCTTCGACCTACCAGAACATGGTGACCGACGCGATCGGCATGCTGGACTACTTCACGTGGACGGCGCCGGGAGGCGTTCACGACCTGCTCGCGAGCCCGCTGTCGTTTGCGGCAACCGCCGACGTCGCTGCCATCTACGGGGCGCCCGTCTGGGACGGCAAGTCCGCCCCACCTGCTTTGCCGGCCGACCAGCGACCGGGCCTCTTCACGCGCGCGCTGGTGGTGGCGGCCGGCGTCGACAGCGCCCCGATCCTCAAGGGGGTCTATCTGCGTCGCTACGTTCTTTGCGACACGATCGGCCGCCCACCGCCGGCCGCAGCCAACGTCACGGTTGCGCTGAGCACGACCAAGACGACGCGCCAGGTGACGGAGGCGGTCACGGCCTCGGCCGCCTGCAGCGGCTGCCACGTCCCGTACCTCAACCCGCTGGGATTCGCGACGGAGAGCTTCGACGGCTTGGGACGGTTCCGAACGATGGAGACGCTGTACAACCCCGATGGAACGGTGGCGACCCGCCTGCCGGTCGATACCAGCGGCAAGCCGCACGTCATGATGGGCGACGACGTGACGACCGCCTCCAGTGCTGCGGACATCATGCGCCTGGTTGAAAGCAGCCACAAGCCGGAGGCCTGCCTGGCCCGCAACTACTTTCGCTACACCTTCGGCCGCTTCGAGGACGTCGCGCTGGACGGCTGCTCGCTGGAGATGATCCGCAAGGCGCTGGATGGCGGCGGCCACCTCGTCGACATGCTGAAGACCGTCACCCAGACGCCGGCTTTCAAACGCCGAGCCTTCCAATGAGGAGACCACCCCCGATGGACAATCGCGCGCCAGGAATGACCCGCCGTCAGGTCTTGCGCGGCGCGGGCGGGTTCACGCTGGCGATTCCGTTCTTGCCGTCATTGCTGCCGCGGTCGGCCCACGCGGCCACGGCGATGCGCCCCCGGCTGTTTTGGTTTGGCACTGACCACGGCGGTTGCTGGGACACCAACTTCTTTCCGGACACCGCCATGCTGACCTTGAAAGCGGCCTCCGCAGCCGGGCACATGGTGGCCTCGGGCCCACTGACCGCAAGCATGACGACGGCCAATGGGCGAACGACGCTGTCGCCGGTTCTGAACGCCAGCTCGACGATTCTCACTTCGCGGCTGGTCGGCAAGATGAACGTGCTGCGCGGGCTGGATGTCCCCTGGTACATCGCCCACAACACGGGCCTGCACCTTGGCAACTACGCCCGCAACGATAACAACGGCGATTGTGGCGCCGCCGTGACGGGGATGGGGAACCGCCCCACCATCGACCAGATCATGGCTGCCTCCAGCTCGTTCTACACCGCGGCCGATCTGAGCGGGGTCAAGCTGCGGAGCATGGTCATCAACTCGGGTCGGGCGCTGTCGTGGGCCTTCTCGAATCCCGCGCAGGGCGTCGCCAGCCCCGTGCAGAACGTGCAGGGTGTGAATAGCTCGCAGCAGCTCTTCACGAGCCTGTTCGGCGGCGCCGGCGTCGCAACCAATCCGCGGCCGCCGGTCGTCGACAAGATCCTGGCGAACTACAAATCGCTCCGCCAGAGCAACACGCGCTTGTCCGCCGCCGACAAAGCGCGGCTGGACGCGCACATCGCGCTGGTGGCCCAGCTGCAATCGTCGCTGGGCGCGCGCCTGTCGTGCACCGCGCCCGGCGCCCCGAGCGACGACGCCGGCAAACACGACCGGGAGCATTCCAAGGCCGACGCCGCCGCTTACGGCCAGCTCTGGGCGGACCTGGTCGTGGCGGCCTTCAGCTGCGGCGCCAGCCGCATCGGTGTGCTCGGTTGGGGCGAAACCTCCGGCTTGTCGGACTACGTCGGAACGGACTGGCACCACGACGTCGCGCACCAGTGGATGGACGCGCAACCGCAGGCGTGGCTCACGCAGTCGTACCAGGGCTTCTTCGAACAGGTGTTCCTCTACCTGGCGGCCAAGCTCGATCAGGTCGACGACGGGATGGGCGGCAGCTTGCTGGACAGCACGCTGCTGGTCTGGAGCCAGGAATCCGGGATGGAGACCCACGAGGCGTACGGCATCCCCGTCGTCACCTGCGGCGCCGGGGCCGGCTTCTTCAAGACCGGCCTTTACTGCGATTACCGCAACGTGGGCGAGACTGGTGGTGCCATCGCTCCGCAATCACCCGCCGGATACAAGACGTACGCGGGCCTGCTCTACAGCCAGTGGCTGGCGACGGTGCTGCAAGGCATGGGCGTTCCGCCCGCGGAATTCGAGCTCTGGAAAGACTCCGGCGGGAACGTTCAGAAAGGCTATGGAACCCCGTATCTCGGGTCGGATTGGACGCCCAGCGCTGCCTGGAAAGCGCACTACAAGACCCTGAGCTCGCCCTACTACACGACGGCCAGCACGCTGCTGCCTTTTCTGAAGGCCTGAGACTCACAGCGCGCGAAGCATGACGTCGCTGGACGGAACACTTCCGCCGGCGTTCAGCTGGTCGCTACTGTTCTTGCCCATGCACCAGACGGAGTCGTCCCCCTTGCGCCCGCAAGTGAAGAAACGCCCCGTCGTCACCTCGACCCAACCGGCGTTCGGGTCGGCCTGCTGCATGTTGGGGTCGGCGTCCGCGGCGCCTGGTCTTCCGAGCTGCCCCTCCGAATTGCGCCCCGCGCACCAGATCTGACCGGAGGCCCGCAGCCCGCAGGTGTGGAACGTGTTCGTGCTGGCCTGAACCCAGTCCGAGATGGCCGGGACCTCGGTCGGGCTGTCGTGCTCACCGGTGTCGCCGACCGCCAACGCGCCGCTGGCCATGTTCCCCCAGCAGAACAGACGCCCGTTACTCTTTCGCGCACAAGTGTGGTTCTGGCCGCAGGCGACCTCGACCCAATCGCTGTCGCTGCCTATCTGTGTCGGAGAGCGAAGCTCGATGTCCCGGGTGCTGCCTTGCCCCAGCTCGCCGTCGCTGTTGCGCCCCCAGCAGAACAGCGCGCCCGCCGCGCGAATCCCGCAGCCGTGGCCCTGGCCGGTCGCCACGAACGTCCAGTCGCTGTTCGTGCCGACCTGAACGGGGAGGGGTTGATCGTGGCCGGGATACTGGTCCCCCTGCCCAAGCTGTCCTTCCAGGTTTGCGCCCCAGCACCAGAGCGTCGCGTCCGCGAGCACGGCGCAGGTGTGATCGAAGAGCGTGCGGACGTCCAGCGCGGCCTGCGGAAGCGCCACGGCGCGCGGTGCGGCGCTGGGAGTCTGATCGCCGGTCCCCAGCTGCCCCATGTCATTCGCGCCCCAGCACCAGACGCGCCCGCTGGCATCCAGACCACAGCTGTGGCGCTCGCCGGCGGCCGGCACGATCCAGGACGTCGCGCCCGCGACGGAAGAAGCGCCCTGGCCGACACCGGCGACGACCGGCGGAGTGCCGAGTTGCCCGTCGTCGTCCAGGCCCCAGCAGCGCAGCGCGCCGCCGCCGACTGCGCAGGCGTGCTCTTGTCCAAGCGCGAGGCGGACGGCGCTGGTTTGGAGCACGACCCGCGTGCCGGGCCCCAGGACCTGACCGCGGTCTACGCAGCCTGCCAGCACCAGCGCGGCGGTCACCAAGACGATGCGCGTCACGGCGCGGCCACTCCCAGGCTGGCACCCAGGACCAGACCGCTGGCGGCCGCGATGACTTGGCCCGCGTCGGTGGCCTCGACACCACGCACCGACTCGCCCAGATCGACCGCGGCGATCAGGTGCAACGCGCGACCGAGCGGCATTCGCCCGACGGCGCGGGCCCGCGCGACCACCCGTATGCCGGCCGTGCTGCTGCCCTGATTACCCGGCAGCGGCTCGCCCGTCCAGCGCAGCCAGCTCGCGGACATCGCCAGACCTGCCTCGACGGCCGGTCCGCTTCCCGTTCCAGCCACGCGGACCAGCAGCGCGGCCTCGCCACCGGCCTCCAAGCCACGCACCCGGCCGTGGGGCGCGGCCTCGGCGGGGCTGACGCGCATGCCGCCCGCAAGCTCCAGCAGCAACCGGTGCCGCAGCCGGAGCCGCCCCACCACGTCGCCGCCGAACAGGGTCACGCCGGCGCCGCCGAATGTTCGCTCGAAAGCGGTCCGCGCACCCAGGGCCCCCGCTGCGTCGACGCGGGCGGGCGCCAACACCTGCCCAACGCTGCCCGCCACCTGCGGTCGGACCTGCGCCTTCCGCGCGCGCGGCGTGTCGAGCGCGATTTCCGCCCAGCTGGCGCGCAGCAACTCGTCGGCCTCGATCGCGATGGCCACCTCGCGACCGTCAGGCGGGATGCCCGCCAGATCCACTTCGCGCCGAACGCGCTTCTGGGTGACCGCGTCGCGAACTTCGATTTCGGCGCGGGCGGGTGCGTCCGCGGGCAGATCGATCGCCAGCGTTGCGAGAGGATCTGCGGCGGGCGAATCCGGGGACACGCAGGCGTCGATTCCCTGACCGGCCAGCGTGCGCCGCAAATCGTCGAGCACCCGGTCGCGCGCGCCGCTGCTCCAGGCTGGTGCCTGCAGCTCGATTCGAATCCAGGGTTCCGTCGCCGGGCACCCGGCTGCCGACGCGAGGCTGCCCCCACCGCTCGCGCCGAGGGCCAGCAGCACTGCGGCGATCTGATGCGATCTGCGCACGCGCGAGGAAGGAATTGTACTGAATTGGCCGTCAGCGAGCCATCGCCGCCTCGACGACTGAAAACGCGCGACGTTGACGGCGGTGGGCGGGCGTCGGATGGTGGCGTCGATGCGCGTCTTGTTGTCGTCCACGCGTGGCGCCGGCCACCTGCAGCCCTTGCTCCCTTACGCGCGGGCGCTCGTCGCGCGCGGGCACGAGGTCGCGGTGGCGGCCCCTGCGGACGTGAGCGACACCGTCCGAGACGCGGGCCTGCCCCATTTGCCGTTCGATCACCCGGGCGACGACTTGCTCGCGCCGATCTGGGCGCGGCTGCGAGGGGCCTCGGAGGCCGACATGCTGACGATCGCGGCGAGCGAGATCTTCGCGGGCGTCAGTGCCGCGGCCGCGCTGCCGAAGGTGCGCGCGACGATCCGCGAGTGGCGGCCCGACCTCGTTCTTCGCGAATCGTTCGAGTACGGGGCTCTGGTCGCAGCAGAGGCAGTGGGCGTGCGGCACGCGCGCGTTGCGGTCCACTCCGTATCGTTCGAAGAGATGTTCCCTCGGCTCGTGGGCGCGCCGCTGGATGCCTTGCGCGTGGCCGCGGAGCTCCCTCCCGACGATTTGGCGTCGCTGCGCGCCGAGGCGGTGTTCTCGTCGTTCCCCGCGTCGCTCGACCGCGTCCCCGACGGCTCGCGGATGCAGGCGCCTGTTCGTGCGCGGGGCGTCGACGCCGCGCCGAGCTCCGCGCCCGCGGGGTGGGCACCGGCCGAAGATCCGCGGCCGCTCGTCTACATCACGTTCGGGAGCATCTTGGGGACCATTTCACACCTCCGCTCCGTTTACCGCACCTCCCTCGACGCGGTCGCCGACCTTCCCGTGCGCGCGCTCCTCACGACGGGCCGGGGGCTGGAGCCCGGCGCGCTCGGCGCGATTCCGGCCAATGTCCATGTCGAGCAGTGGATTCCGCAGCGCGACATTCTCCCGCGGGCCGCCGCGCTCGTTTGCCACGGGGGCTCGGGGACGCTGCTCGGGGGCCTCGCCGCTGGCCTGCCGATGGTGATCGTCCCCGCGGGCGCGGATCAACCGCACAACGGACGGCTCGTCGCGGCGGCGGGCGCCGGGCTCACCTTGATCAACCCCGACGCGGACGCGCTCCGGGCCGCGATCCAGCAGGCGCTCGATGCGCCGGAGCTCCGGGTCCGGGCCCGCAGGTTCGCCGAGGAGATCGCGGCCATGCCCACGATCGACGACGTCGTCGACACGATCGTCGGACTGGCCTGAGCAGGCCGGCCGGGCCGCCCGCTGTGGGCGCCTGAACACGGTCTGTGCGGTTTCTGACAGCGGCCGAGGTTGAAGCCGCGGCAGGTCGCGTGCTTGGGCGCTGGCACCGCGCCTGCACAAGGGAGCGGCACAAGGAGCTCCCATGAATGGACGCTGGCTCGTGCTCGCCGTCATCGGCATTGGTTTCGGATCCACCGCCGCTCACGCCGCGACGCAGGTCTGCGTCAGCGTCGAGCAGAAGTCGTGGTATCGCCCGGTTCCTCCGCTGCCGCCTCCGACCGCCACGCCCGCGCCGGCCGAGGCGCCGAAAATCCGCGGAATGGCCCACGAGGTCGATCCGACCGTCTACCTGACGCGGATGCTGGAGTACGAAGTGACGCACGAACCCGGGTTCGCCGCGGTAGCGGAGGGGTGCCAGGAGCACCTGGTCGTGGAGCTCTATCAGCTGGAGACCGGCTGGACGGTGTTCGCCCGCTACGCCGATCGTGAAGAGAAGGTCGACCACGCGCAGCTCGACGAGTTCAACGAGCTGGCGCAACGGCTGGTGTTCGCGCTTCTGCGCCACCGCACGATCGGGCAGACCATCACGCGCGAGAACGTGTTGCGGTCGGACAGCGAGCGAAACCTACGCACCGTCGAGGGGAGCCGGCACTTCATCTTCGGCATGGGGACCGAGGTGCGGCTGGCCGCGCTGCCAACGGCGCAGGGGCAGTCGTTGCCGGTCGCCGACGAGCTGCGCGTCCTGACGCCGATCAGCATCCAGGCCGGCTACCGCTACAAGCTGCACTCGTGGGGCTTCGACGCCTTCGGCCGGGTCGGCATCGGCACGGAGCAGACCGGGGTTCACGACAACGACCTGGGCGGTCACGTGGACTACAGCTGGAGCCTCTCCGCCGGCCTTCACTTCCTGCGTTACCTCGACGCCCCGGGCATCAACTCGCTGTACTTCGGCGGCGGCGCGGCGTTCGAGCTGGCGTTCTTCAGTGTCATCCAGCCGCTGGCGCAGACGGGGCAGACGAACAGTCGCTCGACGCTGGTCGGCGGCGGGCTGAACGTCGACCTGCTCGTTGGCTACGAGTTCCTGCGTGCCAGCTCGATTCACTTCTTCGCACAAGTCGAGCTGGACGCGCCGACCTACCTGCTGAAGACCCAGAACGACGCGGGCGCCGTCGACACCTACATGCCCGGGGCGCTGGCTCAGATCGGCATCATTTTCTAGCCATGCGCGCGACGCTCTGGGCGGGGCTCGCTGCCGCCATCGCGCTCACCGCCCCGGCCGCGGCGGCGCGCGCGCAGCTCTTGACCTGCGTCGAGATCACGTCGGCGCCGGCGCCCACCGACACGCTGGTCCGGCTGGTGCGCCAGGAGATCGACCGTCACCCGACCCACCGCGCGGCGACCGAGGGCTGCCAGGCGTACCTGTCGATCGAGCTCCTGGACTTCGGCGCGGGTGGCAAGTGGATCACGGGCCGGCTCGACACGCAGGTGCCGCACCGCGAGCGGATCGAGTCGGACGGAATCGTGCCCGCGGTCGAGCGCCTGCTGACGGTTCTGTTGCACAACGACCCGCTGGTGCTGCGCGGCCCGGAGTCGACGGGTTGGCTCGCGCGGCAACAGCGGGCGCTCATGGTCCGCAGCACGATGCACGCCGGGGTCGAGGTGTACGAGCTGGTGACGCCTGTGGGCGCGCCGCTGGGGACGCTGCCCGGCGTGGCGCTCTCATTGCGCCGGGAGGTCGACCAGATCTCGATCGGCGTGCGGGTGGCGGGCGCCTTCAACCCGGCCGCCCAGCCAGACGGCCTCAGCATGCGCCTGCAGTTCGATGCGCAGGTCGAGGCGGCGTTCTACTTTCGGCCCATCCAGTCGGTCTCGCTGTTCGCCAGCGCGCTGGTCGGCCTGGTCTACCAGCGCTTTGCGGGGCCCGCGACGTTGGACGGTCCCGGCGTGAACGGCGTCGCGACGGCCGACGGCCTGTCGCTTGGTGTGCGGGCGGGGGTCGAAGCCCTGCGGATCACCGACGTGCGGCTGGTCGCCTTCGTGGACCTCGAGGCGCCGGCCTTCGCTAGCCGCGATCTGGACCACGGCGTGGTCGACCAGTGGGCGCCCAGCGCATCCTTGGGCGTCGGCGTGCTGTTTTGAAACGTATCCAGCTGGTGGGTCCGCGATATACGCGGCACCTCGTGGGTTGCTCGCCGGTCAGGCGATCCCCAGGTTCGCAACATGACCCGAAAGTCATTGGCGGATCAGGTGGTCGTGGTGATGGGGGCATCCACCGGAATCGGGCGGCTCACGGCGCTCGACTTCGCGAAGGCCGGCGCGAGCGTGGTGGTGTCGGCGCGCGGGCAGGAGTCGCTGGACGAGTTGACGGCGGAGATTCGCCAGGCCGGGGGCAAGGCGCTCGCGGTCGCGGCGGACACCTCGGACGCTGAACAGGTCCGGGCGGTCGCCGAGGCTGCCGAGCGGGAATTCGGCCGCCTCGACACCTGGGTCCAGGTGGCGGCGGTGTCGGTGTACGCGCCGCTCGAGGCCATGAAGCCGGACGAGTTTCGCCGTGTCATCGACGTCAACCTAACGGGGCAAGCCTTCGGGGCGCTGGCGGCGCTGCCGGTGATGCGGCGGCACGGCGGCGGCGGCATCATCGCGGTCTCGTCCGTCGAGGGCGAGATTCCGATGCCGTATCACGCGGCCTATGCGGCCGCGAAGCACGGCGTGAACGGCATGCTGGACGTTCTTCGCCTGGAGCTGGAGCACGAGCAGGCCCCCATCTCCGTCACGGCCGTGATGCCGGCGTCGATCGACACGCCGTTCTTCGACCACTCGATGACCCGCCTCGACGTCGCGCCGAAACCGCCGCCTCCGGTGTACGACCCGCAACGGGTGGCCGACGCGATCTTGCATGCGGCGGTACGTCCCAAGCGCGTGGTCATCGTGGGTGGTTCGGGCCAGCTGATGGTGCGCATGCACCGGCACTTCCCGCGCGTGTTTCAGGCCTTGTTGCGGCGGACCATGTTCCGGCAGCAGCGAACCCGGCAGCTCAAGTCGGCGGACGCGCCCAACAACCTGATGCAGCCGCTGGACGGTGACACCCGCATACGCGGGCAGGAAGGCGAGGGCGCCCAGGATCTCCGGCGCCGGCAGCGCCGTCAGCGCGCCGTGGCGGCTTCGGTGCTCGGCCTCGGCGCGCTGGCGTTCTGGCGAGCCCGGCGCGCCGCCCGGACCTGAGCGTCGATCAGGTCTTCAGGATACCGTCGATGAGGGTCTTGCCCTTGCCGACGGCGGTGACGGTGCTGCCGAAGCCCTTGGCCAGCGTGTACAGGAAGTCGCCGTGCGAGCGGTTGCTCACGTTCAAACCCTGGCCCAGCTTGAAGGGCGAGTTCGCGCCGCCGACCAGCATGAACGGGAGGTTCGACGTCGAGTGCTGGCCCGCCGTGCTGTTGGCGAACGGCCCGCCGAACTCCGAGGCGTACAACACCGTCGTGTTGTCCAGCAACGTCCCGCTGCCGTCCGGAATGCTCGACAGCCGGTCGAGCAGCAGCCGCAGTTGATTGAACAACCAGCGGCGATCGCGGACGCGGTCTCGCGTCGAGCTCGCCCCCGTGATCGTGTGGCTGGTGCCGCCGAAGCCCTGGTTGTTGTCCGGGTGCGCGAGCCCGTGCTCGCCGGCGCCCTTGTTCTCGAAGTTCGGAAGGAAGTCGTAGCGGTAGTCGGTCAGGGTGTCGCCGGACACCTTGTTGATGCCCGTCGCGCCCCATTGCATGGCCATGGCCGGCGCATAGTCGAGCGCCAGCGCGGTGACCACCAGCTCCCGGACGAACGGGGCGATGTCGGGAAGGTGCTTGATGTCGGTTTCGTCGGCCTTCATCGTCGCGTCGCTGGGATTCAGGATCGACGAGATGCTGAATGGCGTGGTCGTCTTCGTCACCGTGACCATGCCGGTGCTGATCGCCGTCTGGCGCGTCTCGAGGTCGTCGACGTTCGCGATATAGGCTTCCAGCCGCTGACCGGCGGCGGTTCCCGCGGCGCAGTTCATGGCGTCGACTCTGCTCTTGACGGCGCCCAGCGCGGCGATGCGCGTCTTGGCCTTCAGCGCGTCGGCGGACGCCGAGGTCGTCGTGGTGGTCGTCCCCGTGCCGGTGCTGGCGGTGGCCCGCCCGCTCACCGCGTCCAGCATGACGCGGGCATCCGTCGTCGGTGACGAGGAGATTTCGATCATCGCGGTACCCGCCGTGTCGCGATACGGGTGCCCTGCGGTGCTCAGCTTGGTCTGCTTCACGTAGCAGCCGGTCCGGAACGCGCTGACGACGTGCATCGAGGTCTTGTTGGCCGCCGCCATGATGGTGTCGATGGAAGGCCCGCCCGCCGTGTTCTTCGCCTGGATCTCTTCGCCCGTGAGGGTCGACTCGACCGCCAGACCGTGATCGTTGGAGCCGGCGCTGTTGATCCCCTTCGCCAGCAGGATCTGGTTCGCGTACGGCGCCAGCGGCTGCAACACGAACGTCGGCCGATCCGCGGCCGGAATGTCGTTGTTGAACGACGTCCCCGTCAGCTCGCTGTCCTGCGCCCGATCCGACCGGATGGTCAGGGGCCCCGGCGTCGCGTGCCAGAACCATTCCGGCACCAGCCCGTCGGGAACCCAGAAAATCAGGAAGCGCTTCTGGGTGACCGTGGCGGCCATCGCCCGACTGATCAGGCGGTCCCAGAGCAGCGATGTCGCCGCCACGCCCGCCAGGCTGGCGGGCAACCCTTTGATGAAAGTGCGCCGAGAGTGGAGTGGGATCATGTTCATCCTCTTCATTGGCCCGTGCACCACGGAGTTGTCGATTGCGACCGCTTCTCGAGGCTGATGACCGCCTGCCCGATCGCGTCCGCCAGACCGCCTCCGGACTTCACGACCGCGGACACGTCACTGACCGACGCCGCGTCGACGTAGTCCGGGTCCTGCTCGAGGAAGAACGCGAGGAGGTTGCGCGAGAAGCAGTCGGCGTAGGCCTGGCTGCCGGCGATGGCGTCCATCAGGCTCGGCAGGTCCTTGAACGTCCCGGACACCTCGCCGCTTCCGCTGACGACCGGCGCCGGCGT
>JBJMQQ010000245.1:0-13024 GCA_045802645.1 Polyangia bacterium | reverse complement strand
GACAACGCGAACTGCCTGCCGTTCGCCGAGAAGATCCGCCAGATCGTCGAGCGTACCGAGTTCAAGTTCGAGAACGTGCGCATCCCCGTGACCATCTCGATGGGCATCGCCACCGTGGACGGCGAAGTCATCGACACCCAGACCATCATCAAGCGCGCCGACGAACGTTTGTACGAAGCGAAGGCCAGCGGCCGCAACCGCGTCTGCGCGTGACCTGACCCTTCATCGAGGGACTACGCTCCGCTCAACTCTTCGGCGGGGGCGAGAGGACGGGTATTTGGTCGTCCTCCGTACCCGAGGGGTTGGAATCGGCCGGCGGAACAACAGAGCCGCCGGCCTCAACTCCGGCCGACCAAATCCCCGTCCTCTCGCGCGTCGAAGAGCACCGCTACGCTCCGCGCGTAACTCGGCTCGGGCCGGACCTGGCGGAACGGAGCCGAGGAGCTCCCCGTCCCCCTCTGCCCGCAAAGTGAACCGAGCGAGTGGAGGCTCAGCGGATGCTGGGTTCCAGCACGCCGTCTTCGTCGGCGGCGGCGGGGCGGGAGGGGGCGGGGGGGGTGGGGCGTTGGCGCTTTGGGCGCGGGCCCGCGACGGCTGCGGTGTTGGTCTCGGCGGGGGGCTGTTGCTCGGCTTCCATTCGGCGGAGCGTCGCGAAGAGGGGCGAGGGCAGGTTGGGGACGATGTACATCGTCTTGGTTTCGTAGCCCGCTTTCTTGAACTGGAACTCGACGGCGGAATCGCTGTACAGGATTTCAATCGACAGCGGCGTCAGCCCCAATGCCTTCCCGTCGGCGCGCGTGACGACGGCCCCGTCCGGGTCGGAGTTGAAGTTCACGCGCACGGTCGCCGGGTGCAGCGGGGCGTTCGCGGCCGGAATCGGCCGCTTGCTTTCACCGTGCCGCCCCAGCAGCGCGACCAGCGCCACCGCCATCGAGGCGACGCCCGCCAGCAGCACCATCCGGCTGCCGCGCTTGGTACGGATCAAGTTGTCGATGTTGTCGATCAGCTCGCCGCGGCCGGACGGGGTTCCCGGCGGCGGTGGCGTCGTCCCGATCACCGCCATCTCGTTCAGGTGCGAACGGCGATCGAGCTCGGCGCGCGCCATCGGTGCCGCCGCCCGCGCGATCCCCGACAGGTCGTCGGGGATGCCGACCGCGGGCGCCGAGCTCGCGTAGCGCTCGGGGTCGAGCAGCGCCTCCCGCAGCTCCGCCATCGTCTGGAAGCGCTGATTGCGATCCTTGGCCAGCACCCGATACAGGATCAAATCCAGGTATTCGGGCAGCTCCGGGACGATGCTGCGCACCGAGGGTGGCGGCATCGTCACGTGCTTGACGATGATCTCGCCGTACCCCTCGCCGCCGAAAGGCACCTTGCCCGTCAGCATCTCGAAGATCAGCACGCCCAGCGAGTAGATGTCCGCGCGGTAATCGATCTCCGTCTTCCCCTCGCATTGCTCGGGGGACATGTAGTACGGCGTGCCCATCACCGAGCCGGTGCGGGTCTTGTGCGTCACCTTCTGGTCCGCCTGCGTCAGCTTGGCGAGGCCAAAGTCCAGCACCTTCACGAAGTCGCGGCTCAGGCCGCGGTTGCACAGGAAGATGTTCTCCGGCTTGAGATCGCGGTGAATGATCCCCTGCTGGTGGGACGCGTTCAGCGCGTCGGCGATCTGCGCGCCGACGGACATCGCCTGGTTCACCGGGATTCGCTTGTCCCGCTTCAGGCGGTCCGACAACGACTCGCCCTGCAGGTACTCCATCACGAAGTAGAACTCGCCCTCCGGCGTGTTCCCGAAGTCCGCGATGTCCACGATGTGCTCGTGGCCGATCTGGTTGACGGCCTTCGCCTCGGTGATGAAGCGCGAGACCACGTCGGAGTTTTTGGAAAGCTCCGGGTGGATCGCCTTCATGGCGACCTTCTTGCCGATGACCGGGTGCTCGGCGAGATAGACCACCCCCATCCCCCCCTCTCCGAGCTTGGCGGTGATCTTGTAATTCCCGATCGTATGGCCGATGTCGATCATGCAGCCGGGGGCGAAGTCTCCACTTTATAGCCGAATGGTATAGGCCCGCACGAATATAACGTATGAGAAGACAAACGTTTCTCGCGATTCAGCCAAAGAGAATCGAGCGCCGCTGAATGAGCAAATCCGCGATCATCGTGTCGATGGCGCCGCGTACCGTTTCAGCCACCCGAACCAGCCCGGCCTTGTCCCCGACTTGTGGCGGCGCAATGGGCGAACCGATCTGAATGCTCCACTTCGTCGGGACGGGCAGCAGCCCCAGCGGGCCAAGCCACGGAAAAGTCGGGGTTATCGGGATGTACGGCAAGCCCAGCGGTTCAGCGAGCTTGGTGAGCTTCCCGATGATCGGGTGGATCTCCTCCGCCCCGACGATGGCGACCGGGATCAGCGGAACGCCTGCCTCAGCCGCGAGTCGCACGAATCCACCGCGCCCGAAGCGCGCCATCCGGTACCGCTCGCGATACAGCTTGCCGACGCCCTTGAGCCCTTCCGGAAACACGGCGACCAGCTGACCCGAACCCAGCAGCGGCAGCGCGTTGTCACGGGCCGCAGGCACGCCCCCGATGCGCGCCACGACGTTGGCCATCCACCCGGCCCGGAACGCGAAGTTGGCGACCAGCGGTCGGATGCGCCGGTGCTGGGGATGGTCGCGGTGGATGCCGTGCAGCAGCAGCGCGCCGTCGTAGGGGATGCCGCCCGAATGGTTGCCGACCAGCAGCGCAGGTCCGGTGGCGGGCACGTTCTCGACGCCCAGGAGCCGCACACGGAAGTAGCGCGACCACAGAAACTCCAGCAGCGGCGCTGTCTGGTCCAGGAAGGCCGGGTCGTGCCCGCCGTCCGGCAGATCTGTGGCGCGGCGCGCCTCCGGGCCATACGCCGACCGGATCGCTTCGAAGACGGCCGCCAGCGCTGACCGGACGGTCGGCGTATCAGACCCGGGCATCGTCACGAGAGCCCCCCAGCTGTTCCAACACGGTCATGAAGTCATCGGGCGGCACGGACCGGAAATCGAGCGCCACCCCCGTCACCGGGTGGGCCAAACCCAGCCGCCCGGCATGCAGCATGAGGCGCGGCGCGGGCAGCGGCCGCCCGCCGCCGCGCAGCAGGTTTCGAATGTACACGGTCTCGCCGACCAGCGGGTGGCCCCGCTCGGACAGGTGAATCCGGATCTGGTGCGTCCGTCCGGTCTCGAGGCGCACCCGACACAGCGTCGCCCGCGGATACCGCGCCAGCGGCTCGACGAAGGTGATCGCCTGCTGCCCTTCGTCGCGACGCGTGGTGGACCCGCGGATGCCGTCGCCGCGATCGGCGACAATCCGCGATTCGATTCGTTGCGCGGTCACGTCACCTTCGGCCACCGCCAGATAGGCGCGGTCGGCTTCGTGACGCTGAAAGGTCGTGTGCAGGGCGCGCTCCGCCAGGCGGGTCTTCGCGAAGCACAGCAGCCCCGAGGTGTCCTTGTCGATCCGGTGCACGATGTAAAGCGGCGTCGCCGTCGCGCGCTTGCCGGCGTGACGCCAGGCCGCGCGGATCAGGTCCATGGCGGTGCCGGTCTCTTTCTTTTCATACGGCACGCTGGAGATGCCGGACGGCTTCTCGATGACGACCAGGTGGGCGTCGTCGAAGACCACCTTGAACCCGGCTGGGGTCGTGATCGGGCGGCGCGCGTTCGGGTGCAGCTCGAGCTGCTGCCCGGCGCGCACGCGAACCGCCGGATCGGGCGCCGGCTCGCCGTCCAGGCGCACCTTGCCCGTCGTGCAAAGTGCCCGGACGTCGGACCAGCTGGTGCCCGGCAATCGACGCCGCAGCGCCGCTGCCAGCGTGGTTCCCGTGTCCGCCGCCTCCAACGAAAAGCTCTGCTCGCCGCTAGCCACGAACCATGTCGTAGACGCGCGCCAGAGCCCCGTCGAGGAGCTCTGGCTGCGATCCGCCCCCCTGCGCCATGTCGGGGCGCCCGCCGCCCTTACCGCCGACAGCCTTGGCGACCTCGCCCACGATCTTACCGGCGTTGTACTTGCCGACGAGATCGGGCGTCACCATCGAGACCAGCGCGATCTTTTCGCCTTCGACGCCGGCCAGCACGATCACCGCCGAGTGCAGCTTGTCCCGCAGCTGGTCCGCCACCTCGCGCAGCGCCTTGGCGTCCGCCACGTCGGCGCGCGTGGCCAGCACGCGCACGCCGCCCACGTCGCGCGCCTCGGCGACCAGGTCGCGCCCGCCGCCCGAGGCCAGCCGCCGGCGCCGCTTCTCGATCTCCTTTTCCAGCGCGCGCGCGTCTGCCTGCAGCTTGACGATCCGGGAGGCGACCTCCAGCTCGCCGCTGCGCAGCAGCTTGCCGGCTTCCATGAGCTCGCGTTCCATCCGGTGGACGTAGGCCAGCGCGCCGGCGCCGGTGGACGCCTCGATCCGCCGCACGCCCTGGGCGACGCCGCTCTCGGACAGGATCTTGAAAATCGCGATGTCGCCGGTGCGCGAGACGTGCGTCCCGCCGCAGAACTCCTTGGAGTCGCCCATCGGGACGACCCGGACGGTCTCGCCGTACTTCTCGCCGAAGAACGCGATCGCGCCCGCCTGCTTGGCGTCCGCGATCGGCAGCACCGCCGTCGCAGCGGCTGCGTTCTGGCGGACGCGGGCGTTCACGAGGTCCTCGACCTTCTCGCGCTCTTCCTCGGTCAGCGGGGCCGAGTGGGAAAAGTCGAAGCGCAGTCGATCCGGCGCCACCAGCGAGCCCTTCTGCGTGACGTGCGTGCCCAGCACGTGGCGCAGCGCCCAGTGCAGCAGGTGCGTCGCCGAGTGGTTGCGCCGGATGTCGTCGCGCCGTTCACCGTCGACGGAGAGCTTGACGGTGTCGCCCACGCGCAGCTCGCCGCTCTGGACGTCGCAAAGGTGCACCCACAGCGTCGGCACGGGGCGCTTGCAGTCCCGCACCAGCAGCTGCGCCTTGTCGGACGCGATCGTCCCCGCGTCACCGACCTGGCCGCCCTGCTCGCCATAAAACGGCGTCTCCGCCACGATGACCGCCACATCCTTGGAAAACGCCCCGACGACGTCCGTCTCGTGGCCTTCGGCCAGCAGCGCGACGACGCGCGACGTCCCCTCGGTCGCCTCATACCCGGTGAAGCCCGACGGCCCGGTGCGATCGGCGATCTGCTGAAACACCGCCGCCACGGCGACCTCACCCGAGCCCTGGAACTCGCTGCGCTGCCGCTGCTCGTTCATCGCGGCGGTGAACCCCGCCTCGTCGACGGTCCAGCCGCGCTGCTCGGCGATGACGCGCGTCAGGTCCAGCGGGAAGCCGTACGTGTCGTACAACATGAACGCCAGCTGTCCGGGCACGGTGAGGGCTCCGCCGGATGGTTTGCCGTGCAGCTTCTCATCCAGCAGGCGCACGCCGCGCTCCAGCGTCTCGCGGAACCGGACCTCCTCGTCGCGGGTGATCTTCGCGATCAGGCTGGCGCGCTCGGCCACCTCCGGGAAGACGGCGCGCATCTTTTCGATCACGTCTGCCGCGAGCCGGTCCAGGAACGGCTCTTTGATGCCCAGTAGCCACCCGTGATAGACGGCCCGCCGCATGATCCGCCGCAGCACGTACTCGCGGCCGGTCTTCTCGGGAAAGACACCGTCCGCGATCAGGAACGTCGCGGCGCGCGCGTGGTCGGCCACCGCCCGCAGCGACACGCTGGTGCCCGTGTAGTCGCTCGGGTCGAACGTCTTCTTCGAAAGCTCGGCCGCGTGATCGATGAGCGGCCGCAGGAGATCCGTCTCGTAGTTCGAGCGCACGCCCTGCAACACCGCGCAGAGCCGTTCGAGCCCCATCCCCGTGTCGACCGACGGCTTCGGCAAGGGCACGAGCGGCGAATCCTTGGTCGCCTTCTGGAACTGCATGAACACGAGGTTCCAGATCTCGACCCAGCGGTCGCAGTCGCAGGCCGGGCCCAGGCACTTGCCGCCGGCAGCCTCCTCGGCGCAGGCGATGTCGGCGCCCTGGAAGTAGTGAATCTCGCTGCACGGGCCGCAGGGCCCGGTCTCGCCCATGGCCCAAAAATTGTCCTTGTCGCCCAGCGAGATGATCCGGTCGTCGCCGACGCCGGCTACCTTCTTCCAGATGACGCGCGCTTCGGCGTCCGACTCGTGCACCGTGTAGATGAGCCGCTTGGCGTCGATGCCGTACGTGCCGGTCAGCAGCTGGTACCCGAAGGCGATCGCGTCCGGCTTGAAGTAGTCGCCGAAGCTGAAGTTGCCCAGCATCTCGAAGAACGTGTGGTGGCGCGCGGTGCGCCCGACGTTCTCGAGGTCGTTGTGCTTGCCGCCGGCGCGCACGCACTTTTGCGAGGAAGTCGCGCGCGGCATGGGCGCCTTGGCCTTCCCCGTGAAGTAGTCCTTGAACTGGTTCATCCCCGCGTTCGTGAACAACAACGTCGGGTCGTTGTGCGGCACCAGCGAGGCGCTGGCGACCTCCGTGTGCCCGTGCTGCTTGAAGAAGTCCAGGAAGGCGCGGCGGGCGTCGGGAGACAGAAGCGGGGCTACCATCGGGGGGCGTAATCTAGTCGGGGAGGGCGTCATCCTCAACCGCTGGCGTAGATCCCTGGGCACGTTTGTTGCGGGCGGCCGTCGGTGGCCCGGGTTCGAACGCGACGGCGCCCTGGGGCTGCCCCTCCGTCCCCGGCGCCGCCAGCCAGGTCCGAGCTTCGGGCGTCACTCGCCACAACACGCCGGCCGCGCTGCGCTTGCGCCCGTCGCCCGTGGAGACCAGACGCTGGTGCAGGACCCCGCGCAGGACGCCGGCGATCCGCGTCCGGGCCGCCGGACCAGCCGCCGGTGCGATCAGCGCGGCCAGCTTGTCCAGCGCGTCGCGGACGTCGGTGGCCATCATGGTCGCCAGCACCAAACGGCCGGCGCGGGCGGCGTCGACGGCCAGCGCGGCGGCGTCCGGATCGGCCACGTCGCTGACCGCCAGCACGTCCAGGTCCTGTCGGGCGGCCGCGCGTAACGCGGCGCCCACGGTGGGGACGTCCGTGCCGACCTCGCGCTGCACGACGACGCCGCGCCGGTCCTTCAGCAGGAACTCGACGGGGTCCTCGATCGTCACCAGCCTGATTGGCCGCTGCCCGACCAGGTCGTCCAGCAGGGCGGCGACCGTGGTCGTGCGCCCGCTGGAGGCGCCGCCGGCGATGACGACCAGGCCCCCGCCGGGTTCGGTCAGCCCGCGCACCTCCGCCGGGAGCCCCAGGGTCTCCAGCGTGGGCGGCTCGGGGGGGACCAGGCGGAGGGACAACCCCAGCCCCGCCCGGTGGTGGAAGACGTGGACACGCTGCCGCCCGCCGTTGCTGGTGGCGGTGGCCAGCACGACCTCGCCCGTGCGTTCCAGTTGCTCGCGGCGCCGGTCGTTCAGCAGCGAATGTCCCAGGCTCTGCAGGAACTCGCGCGAGAGCGGGGGGACGTCGCTGAGCGTCCGCAGCTCGCCCCCGATGCGCAGGATGGGGGCCAGCCCCGGCTTCAGGTGCACGTCCGAAGCACCCAGCCGGCGCGCGGCCACCAGCGCCCGATCGAAGAAGGATTCCATCGCGCCGATTCAGCGTACCAGGCGCCCGGCGGCCCTGGCGCCACATTCATGACCTGGAAAGGGTCGCAATGTGGAAGAGCCGCCGCGTTCCGGGTAACTTGCTGCCACCGTGGGGAGCCAACCCGCCGCCGGGCAGGAAGTGCTGGTCGTCGACGCCGACGACCAGGTGGTCAAGGGCCTGGACAAGCTGCTGACCAAGGTCGGGTTGATCGTCACCGGAACGAACGACCCCATCCGCGCCCGCGACCAGCTGCTGAACAAGTTCTTCGCCGTGGCCCTGGTCGACGCCGACACCCCCACCCCGGGGGCGGGCATCGAGCTGCTGCAGTTCGCGCGGGACAAGTCTCCGCTCACGTCGGTGGTCGTGATGACCGCCCGCAAGTCGTACGACGTGGCGCTGAAGGCGTTTCGCGCGGGCGCGACCGACGTGGTGCTGAAGGAGCCGGACGTCGTCCCCTACCTGCGCGAGCGGGTGATCGAGGCCGCGGGCGAAATCAAAGGAACGGCCGACCGAAACATCCTGCTGGAAGAGGTGTCCGACACGCACGAGGACTTCCTGCGGCGGCTACGCGAGGTCACGCGGGAGCTGATCGACGTCGAGGATCGCCTGGCGGGCCGCAAGCCCGAGGATGTGTCGGACGCGGCCGCGAACGTCAACGTGGTGGTCGTCGACGACGACCCGGGCGCGCTCTCCAAGCTGGAGGAGGCGCTGACCTCCGCCCAGGGCTGGCTTTTCCGTGCGGCGCTGACCGGCGGCGAAGCGCTGGACGTCGTCACCCAGACCCGGCCACAGATCGTGCTGGTCAAGGAAGACCTGCCGGACCTGCCGGGCAGCATGGTCGTCAACACGGTCAAGGCCAGCGCGCCCGACGCCGTCACGCTGCTCTACACGCCGCCCGGCAAGAGCGGCCGCGCCGGCGAGGTGAAGCTGGTGGACGCGACCCGTGTGATGAACCTGATCGGCAGCTACACGGACCCCACCCAGCTGGTGGTCCCGCTGGGCGAGATCCGCGAGGCGCTGAAGCAAAAAGCCCACGAGCGGCGCTACCTCCAGGCTTTCCGCCAGCGCCACCTGGAGTTCCTCCAGCGCTACAACGCCCTCAAGCAGCGCCTGAAGGAAGAGCTCGACCGAGGCCGGAAGCCCAGGTAGCCGACTACTGTTGAAGACAGAAGACCGGTTGAGATCCCACGCAGGTCAACGACTCTTGGAACTCGTTGTACCAGTCGTAAGCACCGGCAGTGGTGCCGCCGTCGCCAGAGCCGACCGTCGAAGACCAGTCGTTGCAGGTGGTCGCCAGCGTTCCGACCTGGTCCGTCTGAAGCGCCCCGGTCCACGGCCAAGAGTCGACCACGTATGTGCCATCGGCCATGACGTCGAATGCGGCCAGCAGCTCCGGACGATCGCCCAGCAACCCGGCGGCGGCGGTAACCAACTGAACGCCGTCCGGCCGAAACCAGGGCAGCGACCCGGCGGAGGTCGTGAACCGGGCGATGGCGGTGCTCTGTGTCGTCGCGACGAGCGCAAGGTACGTTCCCGGCAGCGCCGCTGTCGTCGCTTCTGACTGGCACAGCGCATCGAAAGTCGCCCGGCTGTGGCCGGCAGCCGGCTGGACGGTTCCTTTGCTCACGAACGCGTAACGGCCGCTGACCGGAGGTGGCTTGACCACGGTGTTGAACGCCGTCTCGAAGCAGTACAGGACGTACGCCGCGTTGCAGGTCCGTGCGAAGAAGTCGGTCCAGTACTTCGTCCCTCTCGAGGGTTCGCCGCCGCCGGCGGTCGCGCCGCTGGTCGAAGTCCAGTCGGCGCAGGTATTGGCGGTGGCCGTCCCATCCGCGGCGGTCCCGGTCGCCGCGGAGTAGAACGCAGAGAGTGTGTCGGCTCCGCTCTCGGAGTACAGCGGCGGGTAGAAGATCTTGCCAGCGGCGAGGTCGGCTTTCGTGTTGGCAAATGGTCGGCCGTCAGTCCGGACCCAACCGTTCGCGGTGCCGAGCTTGCTCATCGCGCTGCGGGTCGAGGTCGATAGCCACGCCACATAGGTGCCGGGGAGGCTGGCCGCGGTTGCGCGCGCGTTGCAGAACGCGTCCGCGTTGGTCTGCGAAGTGGCTGCCGAGTTGCCGAACGGCATCACAAGCTGGGTCGCCGTTACGAACATGAGATTCGCGTTCGGCCGGTAAGTCGCCACGACCGACGTGTCGGCGTTGAGAGTCACCATGCAGGTCGCCGCGGAGCCTGAGCAGCCGCTGCCCCATGCGGCGAGCGCAGCCCCAGCCCCAGGAGCGGATGTCAGCTTGATGGTCGCGCCTGCGTCGACGGTCGCAGTACACATGCCGGCCGTGCAGGTGAACAGCGTGGTTCCCCCATTCGTCGCGCTCACCGAACCCGCCGCTGCGGCGACAGACTTCACACTGACAGTCAACGTGTGCTGGACGGGGACGCAACTGGCCGCCACACAGGCCAGCGAGGTTCCACAGACGGCGCTGGCGCAGCAGGGCTGGCCGACTGCCCCGCACGCGACGCACCGGTTGCTCTGGCATACGTTGCCGCCGCCGCAGGCGCCGCAGTCGTGGGTTCCGCCGCAGCCGTTCGGCACCGGGTCGCACTTACCTACGCAGGCGACTGTCTTGTCCGAGGGCACGCATTGGCAGGTCGCGACCGGCGTGCCGCCGCAGGTTTCGTTCTGCGCGCAAGCCGTGCAGCGGGCCGGGTCGCTGCATCCGTTGTTGACGTCCGTAGCGACGCACTTGTCCCCACACCGCTTCAGGTTCGCGCCACACGGTGTCCCCGCGTCGGTCGTGCCGCCCGTGTTCGCCGAACCGTGACCGGCAGATCCGCCGGTCGCCGTCGCAGCCTGTCCGCCTTGCCCGCCTTGCCCGCCCGAGGCGTGGCCCTGGAGGCCGGCGCCACCGGCCCCGGCGCTTGCGTGCGAACCGGCCGTGCCTTGCGATCCAGCACCAGCACCCCCGCTGGCCGCGCCGTCAGGTCTGTTCAATGTCGCGCTGCCACAGCCGGCCACCAGCACGGACGCCAAGCACACCAGGCCAAAAGCCCCAACTCCCCTCAGCAGCACGGCCGAACGGTACGATCCTGGGTTTCGGGAAGCAAGGTACGGATCTGGACGGCCCGTCGTCACCGGCCTTGGCGCGGCTGTCCGACGGGGGCTCAGCCTTCCAGCAGGTTGATGCCGGGCAGATTCCGGTACAGCTGTCGCCCGTCCAGCCCGTACCCGACCACGAACCCGTTCGGCGCGGGGAAGCCGACGAAGTCGAGGGGCAGGGCGGTGCCGTCGGCAGGCGGCTTCGCGAGGAGCGCGCAGATGTGCAGGCTGGCCGGGCCGCGGGCGCGCAGCAGCTCCAGCAGGTACCGAAGGGTGAGACCGGTGTCGACAATGTCTTCCACGAGCAAGACGTGGCGGCCCGCGATGGGGGCGCCCAGGTCGGTGGTGATCTCGACGACCCCGGACGAGACCGTCGCGTCGCCGTAGCTGCGCACGCCCAGGAAGTCGACTGTCAGGTCCCGCGGAATGGCCCGCACCAGATCGGCGGTGAAGATGAAGGCGCCTCGAAGCACGCCGACGACCGTCAGCGGCCCGGGCGGCAGCCGCGCGTGGACCTCGGCCCCCAGCTCGGCGACCCGACGGGCGATGGCGGCGGCGGGGATGACCTCACGCAGCGGCACCCCCCGAAGGTGCCCCAGTCCGCCCCGGGTGTAAACGTTTCGCCCCAAAAGTCGATGGAACTGGCCGGTGTCGGCGGTGTCCTTTAAGACTGAAAGCGGGGATTTGTCCATGAAGAGAGGCCTTTGGCTGGTGCCCCTGGCGCTCGTCGCCGCCTGCGCCGGTAAGTCGAACAATCAGGTCAACGTGGTTCCGGGGGGGACCCCCGTCGAAGAGATCGAGATGGATCCCATCAAGATCTCGGCGGTGAAGGGGCCCGACGGCACCCATCTCGAGACCTATGACGTCGCGGAGCTGTTCGAACGCGCCGGCAAGTCGCTCTCGGACAAGCGCTTCGCGGACGCCGCCCGGGACTACGACCGCCTCATCAAAGAGTTCCCCGACACCCGGTACACCAAGGCCTCCCTCTATAACGGGGGCCTCGCCTACGAGGGGCTGAAGGATTGGCAGACCGCCATTGCGCACTTCCAGAAGCTGTCCAGCGAGCACGCGGACAGCTCGGACGCGAAGGACGCCCAGTTCCAGCTGGGTGCTTGCTACGCCGAGCTGGGCAACTGGCCGACGTCCGCCAC
The DNA here is from genome assembly GCA_045802645.1 of Polyangia bacterium. Classification (GTDB taxonomy): domain Bacteria; phylum Myxococcota_A; class Polyangia; order Fen-1088; family Fen-1088; genus JADGRB01. The sequence continues at coordinate 1,195 of JBJMQQ010000245.1, read as the reverse complement.
CGTCTTCGCGGAAATCCTGGAGCGCAAGGACCTGACCGCCGACGACAAGATCGAGGCGATGGGGCGGCGCGGGTTCGCGCAGTACCAGCTCAAGGACTTCGACACGGCCGAACGGACATTCCAGTCCGCGCTCTGGTACGTCAACAGCATCGTCTCCGAAGAGCGGCTGGAGACCGACTTCTACGTCGGCCTCATCCGCTACCACATGGGGCAGATCACCCACGAGCGCTTCCGCGCCATCCCGCTGCGGCTGCCGGAAAAGCGGATGGCGACCGACATGGAGGACAAGGCGCGGCTGCTGCTGGCGGCCCAGCGCCAGTACATCGAGACGATCAAGCTCGGCAACCCGCAGTGGGCGTCGGCGTCCGGGTACCAGATCGGGTCCCTGTACGAGGAGTTCTACGACGCGTTCATCCACGCGCCGATCCCCGACGAGCTCCACGGGGACGCCAACGACGAGAAACGCGAGGTCTACTACGAGGAGCTGCGGAAGAAGATCCGCATCCTCCTCGAGAAGTCGCTGCGCACGCACGAGCAGAACCTGGCGATGCTCGAACGCCTGGGCGTCCAGAACGAGTGGCGCGACAAGTCGAAGGTGGCGTTCTCGAAGCTGCAGAAGATGCTCGACCCCAGCTACAAGTTCGAGTTCGCGGATCCGTCCACGGCGGGGGCCGCGACGGCCGCGCCACCACCGCCGCCCACGCCGACCCCGCCGACGGGACGCCCGGGCGACCAGGCGCCGTCCGTGCGCGACCCGAAGGACCATACTTCTCCGCTTCCCGAGCGACAGATCCTGTAGAGTCGCGCGCGGTTGGACCGCGTCGCGGCGGGGGCCCTGGCAAGAAGCCGGCCAGCCGCCGAAAGTCGCTTGACACTGCACCCCGCGCGGTCTATACGTTCGCGCTCTGCGCGGCGGCCGGGGGATACCTATGCCGAGGCGTGCAGCAAGTCAAACTAGTCAGAATCACACGACAATGGACAGCGACCGACAGCGAACAAAACCCCGTGCGGAGACCCGCGCCGGGTTTACTTATCGCGTGGACGGAGCTGGGCTTTGCCCGCCGGAGCCCGTCGCGGGAAGGTTTGGAAACCCTTTCAGGGTTTCCGAGGATAACTGGACGGGTTCCCGAGTGGCCAAAGGGAACAGACTGTAAATCTGTCGTCTCTGACTTCGAAGGTTCGAATCCTTCCCCGT
>JBJMQQ010000244.1:0-18736 GCA_045802645.1 Polyangia bacterium | reverse complement strand
TCGGTCCCGTCGATCGAGAACGCCATCATCCCGGCGACGACCACCAGCCGGAGCTCGTGCGAGTGCGTGTGGAGGGGCTCGGCGAGACCGGCTGGGAACTTGGTCAGCGACCCATGCGCCCCCTTGGCCGCGTCGCCCCACAGATCGACTGTGCGGAGTCCGGTCGGGGCTTTTGCAGGCCCTTTCACGTCGTGCCAGGCCAGGTCTTCGGAAGGAATGGTGACCGCGCCCGATGCCGCACCGCGAGCGCCTATCGCAACCCCGAGCACACCAGCCGTGAACAACGCCGTGAGAACGACCTTGGACATGTTCTGGCCCTGACTTGACCAGGAGATCGGGCCAACGTCGAGGTGAATTGCGTGGACTTTCCTGGCGCGGTTGGTAATCAGGCTCCATGAAATCGGATGGGGGGTTCGCGGCGCTCGGCCTGTCCGCCAGCTTGTGTCAGGTCGTGGCCGAGCTGGGGTTCACCGCGCCCACGCCCGTGCAGGCGCAGGCGATTCCGCTGTTGCTGGCGGGGCGAGACGTCATCGGGCAGTCCAGCACCGGCAGCGGAAAGACGGCGGCCTTCGGGCTGGCGATTCTGCAGAAGATGAACTGGGGTGTGCGGCGGCCCCAGGCGCTGATCCTCTGTCCGACGCGCGAGCTGTGCGCGCAGGTCGCGCGCGAGCTCCGGAAGCTGGGTCGGCGTGAGGCAGGCCTTGCCGTCGCCATCCTCACGGGTGGGCAGCCGATGAAGCCCCAGCTGGCCGCGCTGGAGCGGGGCGTGCACGTCGCCGTCGCGACGCCGGGGCGGGCCCTCGATCACATCGTGCGCGGCTCGCTGGATTTGACGGGTGTGGCGACGCTGGTCGTCGACGAGGCCGACCGGATGCTGGAGATGGGCTTCGGCGCCGAGATGGAGCAGATCCTGAGCCGGGCGCCGAAGCCGCGACAGACGGTGTTCTTCTCGGCGACCTACCCGCGCTCCATCGAGGCGATGGCCAAGGCGCATCTGGACAACCCACAGCGGCTCACCGTCGGAGAGTCGGACGGCCCGCGCGCGCGCTCGCGCCAGCTCGCGTATGCCGTCGACGACGACCGCCGGGTCGACACGCTGCTGGCGATCCTGCGCGCCAGCCCGGCCGGAACGGCGCCGGAGTCGACCATCGTCTTCTGCAACTTCAAGGCGACGGTGAAGAGTGTCCAGGAGGCGCTGGTCGCGGCCGGGTTCAGCAGCGCCAGCCTGCACGGCGACCTGGAACAGAGAGAGCGCGACTTCGTGATGGCGAAGTTTCGCAATCACAGCATTCGCGTGCTGGTGGCGACGGACGTGGCGGCGCGCGGGCTAGACATCGAGGGCCTGGATCTGGTCGTCAACTTCGAGCTGCCGTTTCAGCCGGAGATCTACATTCACCGCATCGGCCGCACCGGTCGCGCGGGCAAGACGGGACTGGCGGTGTCGCTGGTCGGCCCCCAGGATCGCGCCAAGGTGAAGGCGATCGAAGCCGCGGTCGGGGCGCCGCTGGAGCGTCAAGCGGCGCCCGCGCCCGAAAAGCGAACGGCGCATGGCAAGGCGTGGGGGGTGCCGGCCAGTGACTCCGGCGCCGCCATGGTGACGCTATACGTGTCGGGCGGCCGCAAGGACAAGCTGCGTCCCGGCGACATCCTGGGTGCGCTCACAGGCGAGGCGGGTGGATTGCCGGGCACGGACGTCGGCAAGATCGAGATTCACGAGCGGTTTTCCTACGTCGCGATCGCGCGGGCCAGCGCGCAGCGCGCGATCGAACGTCTGGGCGCCGGCCGCATCAAGGGCAAGAAGTTCAAGGTGGGGCTGCCCAGCTAGTCCGCGACGAGCCGTTCATGACCCACAACGACGTCCTTCGAAGCCTCCGCTATCTGCTGAACGTCAGCGACGCGGCGATGATCGACATCTTCCGCCTGGCCAACCACGAGGTCAGCAGAGCCGAGGTCGTCGCATTCCTGAAGACCGAGGAAGACGACGGTTACGCGCCGTGTACCGACAGCGCGCTGGCGCATTTCCTGAACGGCATGGTCACTTACAAGCGTGGCAAGGACGACAGCCGACCGCCCCAACCGCTCGAGCTTTCCGTCACCAACAACACCGTGTTGAAGAAGGTCCGCGTGGCTTTCGAACTGAAGGACGACGACATCATCGCGCTCTTGCAGCGGACCGGCCTCAGGGTGTCGAAGGCGGAGCTCGGCGCGTTCTTCCGCCGTCCCGACCACAGGAACTATCGCGAGTGCGGGGACCAGATCCTCCGAAACATTCTGAAAGCACTCTCATCGCGGTGACACGCGACGGGCGCATCGACTACTCTCTGACGTCATGAGCAAGAACCAGGACGCGAAGAAGAACGTCAAGAAGGCCCCCACGCGCACACCGAAGGAGAAGAAGGAGCTGAAGCGGCTCAAGAAGGCCGGCAAGTAGCCGCCCTCGTCGGGGTCAGCGTCCGCCGCGACCGCGACGATCTTGCGGCGGCTGCCCCGGGCGGGCTTTCTCGCGCCCGGCACGACCCCGCTGGGCATCGCGGCCTCGACGGCCGCTTCCGCCGCGACCGCCGGTGCGATGCTCGGGCGCGCCCACCTCGGGTGCGGTGACCGTGTCCAACGTTCCGCGCTGGAGGTGGTGAAAGAGCGCATCGCCACAGTCCGCCACGCGGAGCAGCCGCGCGTCAAAGCGGGCCAGGTGCTCGGTCAGGTTTCGCAGGTCGCGCCGCAGGATCTGGCGGGCGTTGTTGTTACCCGCCACCTCGACGACCTGAGGCATGTCGATGATGGTCGGACCACCCGCGGCCATGAGCACGTTGTACGCCGACAGATCGCCGTGAATGCGGCCGGTGCCAAGCAGCCCCTTCACCTGCAGGAAGACCTCGTGGTGAAGCGCGGTGGCCTCTTCGGCCGTGAACGAAAAATCGGCGAGGCGCGACGCGGGCACGCCGGCGCTGTCGACGATCAGCTCCATGAAGAGAACGTTTTCGTACAGGAAGTAAGGCTCCGGTACGCGCACGCCCGCATCGAACGCGGCGCGCAGCGCATGGAACTCCATGTCCTGCCAGTTGTCCTCGATGAGCCCGCGCCCGTAGGCGCTCTTCTTCTGCATCGCGCGGCGGTCGCGCGAGTTGCGGGTTTGATTCCGCCCCTCGACGTAGCTGGCCGTCTTCTTGAACGTCCGCTCGTCGCGCGCCTTGTAGACCTTGGCCGCGCCGAAGTGCCCTTCCCGCTCGACCACGTAGACCGTGGCCTCTTTCCCGCTCATCAGACGCGCGTGGACCGCGTCGATGATCCCTTCTTCAACGAGGTGGGAGATGCCGTCAGGCTGGGACATTCTTGCGGTGCCGGGCGGCCAGCCGGCGCAACATCTCGACGCGCGAGACGTAGAGGTGCCAGCGCTGCCCGTGCCGCTCGTAGGGATTCGCCTGGGTGACCCATCCCTTGACCTGGATCGGCGTGGTCACGGCCGTCGACAGATAGACCTCGGTGAAGGTGTTGTCCTTCATGGCCCGTTTCGCCAGCGCCTGACTCTCGAAAAAGTTGCCGTCCATCGTGGGCGCCTTCTACCACGTTTTCGCAGTCTCAGTCGAGCCGCTCCGTTACGGCGGATGTGGGCGTCAGGGATCTGTCTCCACACACCGCGCTACAAAGTGATTGTGGGTGTGGTCAGGTCGCACTCTGCTGTTGTGTAACGGCTGAGCTGGTCATTACCATGTCCCATGCTCGAAACCGTAATGCACAATGCCAAGCACAACGTCACAAATCGGTTTCGAAAGCTTCCTCTGATAGCCGCCCTGCTCGCCGTGGCGGCGACTCAGACGGGGTGCGATGCCGGCGACAGCGGGCAGGGGCTCGACACCGTCAGCGTGGACGTCATCTCCGACCAGGTGCATGGCAGCGGCACGAAGGGCTTCTTCTTTGCACCGCCCATCGCTCCGTTGGTCCGTTACACGGGGACCTTCGAGCCGCGGTTGGCGCCCGAGGTTCGCATTCAACGGCTGGACGCGAACAAGAAACCCGTCCAGCTGATCGCGCTCTACTCGACCACGCGAGCTTTGCACGGCGAGAAGGTCCGCCGCCGTCTCGACAAAGAGATTTACGTGGTCCGCTTTCACAGCGCCGACTTCGCTCTGGATCCGAAACAGACCTACCGGATCGAGGTGTATGTCGGCGGCAAAGAGCTGGGGTTTGCCGACATCGACGTGGTCGCGACGGCCGCCGACCTGAAGAGCGTCGACACGACGAAGTTCGTCGGTCTGCTGAAGGGCCAGACGCTCCCGATCAAGTTCCGCATCGAAAAGGCGGCGGTCGATCGGGATGGCGACGGTGTCTTCGATTGGCTCGACAACTGCCCCAACCTGAAGAACCTCCCGGCGCCTGTTGCGGCGGACGTAACGACCCCGACCCAGAAACCTGCCACCGGCTGCGACCCCGACCAGTCCGCATGTGACCCGGCGGAGCTGGACTGCAACCCGGCGGTCTTCCACCAGCCCGACCGCGACCACGACGGGATCGGCGACGCTTGCGCGTGTCCTGCGGGGTACACCGGCGGCGCGCTCGGCAAGTGTGTGGACGTCAATGAATGCGCCAGCCCGACGCCGGCGTGCGACCCGCTGACGGCGTGCACGAACACGGCCGGTTCGTTCACCTGCAGCGCTTGCCCGCCGGGGTACACGGGCAACGGCAAGACCGGGTGCCACGACATAGATGAATGCGCGAACGGAACGGCGGCTTGCAGCTCCCTCGTCAACTGCGTGAACACGTCGGGTTCGTACAAGTGTGGCGCCTGCCCGCCTGGATATTCCGGGGACGGCCGCACCTGTACGGACATCAATGAGTGCGCCGTCAACAACGGCGGCTGCGATCCGCTGGCCACCTGCACGAACCTGCCCGGCGCCTACCGATGCGGCGCGTGTCCGGCCGGCTACACGGGCGGACCGAACGGCTGCGTCGACATCGACGAATGCGGGGGCTCGAGTCACGCCTGCGATCCGCTGGCTGGTTGCACCAACACGCCGGGGTCTTACCGTTGCGGCGCGTGCCCGGCGGGATACGCGGGCGACGGCCACAGTTGCACGGACGTCGATGAGTGCGCGCAAGGGCTGGACACCTGCTCGCCTCTGGTGGCGTGCAGCAACACCGCGGGCGGATACCAGTGCGGCTCCTGCCCGCCCGGATACACGGGCGACGGGCACACCTGCACCGACGTGAACGAATGCGCGACCAACAACGGCGGGTGCAGCCCGGTCACCACGTGCACGAACCTGCCTGGAAGCTTCGCGTGTGGCGCGTGCCCGCCCGGGTACACGGGCGACGGCTACTCCTGCACCGACATCAACGAGTGCCAGGCGGCGTCCCCGCCGTGCGACCCGCTGGTGGCGTGCACGAACGTGGCGGGCGGATTCGTTTGCGGTGCGTGTCCGCCGGGATACACCGGCGACGGCAAGACCGGTTGCCTCGACATCGACGAGTGCGCGGAAGGCACGGACGCATGCAGCAAGACTCCGCGCACCACCTGCTCGAACACGGCGGGCGGCTACCAGTGCAGTCCTTGCCCCTCCGGGTACGCCGGCGACGGACGAACCTGTACGGACGTCGACGAGTGCGCGACCAACAACGGCGGCTGTGACCCGCTGGTGGCGTGCATCAACACGCCCGGGGGCTTCGTCTGCGGCGCCTGCCCGGCCGGCTATCAAGGTGGCGGAGCGACCTGGTGCGTCGACATCGACGAGTGCAACGGCCCGCACCGGGTGTGCGATCCGCTGGCCACCTGCGCCAACACCGCCGGCAGCTTCCACTGCGGGCCGTGCCCGGCGGGGTACACGGGCGACGGGGTCACGGGGTGCCTGGACATCGACGAATGTGCCGCCGGCACCGACGGATGCAGCCGCAACCCGGCCGTCACCTGCGGCAACACCGCGGGCGGATACACGTGCGGGGCCTGTCCACACGGCTACAGCGGCGACGGCTTCGCGTGCGCGGACATCGACGAGTGCGCGACGAACAACGGCGGCTGTGACCCGCTGGTGACCTGCACCAATACGTTGGGTGGGTTCGCCTGCGGCGCGTGCCCGGCGGGCTTCATCGGCGACGGGACCGCGTGCGCCGACATCAACGAGTGTCTGGTCGGCAACGGCGGCTGCGACCCGCTGACCGTCTGCACGAACATCCCGGGCAGCCGCGTCTGCGGGAGCTGCCCCGCAGGGTACTCGGGCAACGGCGCCAGCGGGTGCGTCGACATCGACGAATGCGCGCAGCACACCGATGGTTGCAGCCGCACGCCGGCGGCCACCTGCACGAACACGCCGGGGTCGTATGTCTGCGGCGCCTGCCCGTCGGGGTATGTCGGGGACGGCCGCCTCTGCACCGACGTCGACGAGTGTCAGTTCGCGAACGGCGGCTGTGATCCGCTCGCCGCGTGCGTGAACACGCCGGGAGCCTACAGCTGCGGCGCCTGCCCGGCTGGATACACCGGCGGCGGCGCGACCGGGTGCTCGGACATCGACGAGTGCGCGACGAACCACGGCGGCTGCGATCCGCTCGCCGCGTGCATCAACACGCCCGGCAGCGTCTCCTGCGGTCCCTGCCCGTCGGGCTACGTCGGCAGCGGCGTCAGCTGCGTCGACGCGAACGAGTGCCTGACCAACAACGGCGGCTGCGGCGACCCCGCTTACGCAACCTGCATCAACAACGTCGGCGGCCCGCCGACGTGCCAGGTCATCACCGCGTGCCCGGCGTCGCCCCCGGGCAACCAGCTCTGCGCCACCCCCGGCGTGGTCGACGGAACGCCCTGCGACGACGGCAACGCGTGCACGCAGGTCGACACCTGTCAGGGCGGCGTGTGCGTCGGGGCGAATCCGGTCGTCTGCCCCGACGAGCCGGCTGCCTGTAACTTGAACTCGTGCGATCCGGCGACGGGCTTCTGCGGGGACCCGACTCCTGCGACGGGAGCCGTCTGTCAACGTGCGCCATTCACCATCGGCAACGGTCAGGTGTCCGGCGTGACTTATATCAACGCCCAAGACATCGCCGACAACCTCGTCGGCACCGACATGACGATCAGCGGCTCGGCCCGCGCGATCATCATCGAGGACGACATCGATCTATCAGCCAGCGTATTTGGCCAGGTGGACGGCACGTTGACACTTCAAGCGCCGGTGGTCGAGATCCGTGGCAACGTCAAGTTCGGCTCAGGCATAATCAGGATCAGCGCCGGTACGCTCATCCTGAATGGCACGTTCTCCAGCGCGCCGCACGGCGACTTCACGTTTGGTTCCGCAGCACTTGTCCAGGTGATGAGCGACCGCGCTGACCTGCAGCAGGCGCTGACCTTCGCGGCGCCGGGCGGGCGCGTCCGCGTCGGCGCCGGCACGTACACGGGCAATTACACCATCAGCAAGTCCGTCACCTTGACCGGCGTCGGCTGTGGACCGATCCGCGCCGGTGCGAGCCCGTCGGCGCCGCTCCTGGTCGGGAAGCAACCGGGAGGCACGTTGATTTCCCTTGCCGGCGTCGCTGGCGTGACGATCGACGGCTTCCGCTTCAGCGGCCTGCTACACCAAAGCGGGACCGGCATCGCCAGCACGACGTCGAATGGCCTGACCATCAGTCACGACAGCTTCGACGGCTTCTCCGTCGCCGGCGTCAAGGTGCTGTCCGGGTCGAACGTCTCGGTCATCTACAACCTGGTCACGGATCCGGGCGCCGGCGACATCACCGTGACAGGGGTAACCGCCTCCGCGGTTCACGACAACGTCGTTCTCCCCTTTTAGGACGTGGCGACCGTCGCGGTCGGCTCGGTGCCGGTCGCGTGAACTCCGGGCGGGAGCCATCGCCCGTCCAGCGCCTCGGGCTTCGGGTAATACAGGCGCATGCAGAGGTTGAACAGGCCAGCGGGCGCCGGAAGCCAGTTCCGCTTCTTGTCGCCGGACGGCGCTTCATGCTGGACGAGCAGGTCCAGGGACCCATCGGCGTTGTAGACCAGAGAATCGCGGTCGCCGATCGCGAACCGATTGAGCTCGTTCGCCACCTGGAAGCCCTCGTCGTCGTACAGCGTCACAGACCAGAACGCACGGACCGGCGGCAGGTCCTTTTTCTCGAAGTGCAGGACGTAGCGGTTCTTCCCGGTCAGCGGATGCCCGGCACCATCGACGAACGCCAGCGGATAGATGGCGTCCTCCTGCAGATTGGCGCCCAGACCGGCGAGCTCGACGGAGGCTCGTTTCAAGTAGTCCGTGCCGAAGTTGCCCATGTTCTCGGTGTTCATCAGCCAGCCGTTGCGCACCCGACCGATCACCTTCTGATGCGCCACCATGCGTTGCTGAGCGTCGGGCGCCGCCTTTTCGAGCGCGCGACGAACCGGTGCCTCGACGGAGCCGAGATCGAACGACTCGCCCACCCGGAAGCCGATGCGCTCGAGCCGGTCGCGGATCGGGTAGTCCTGAAAGTGAACCCCGCTTTGCTTCAACAGCTCGGACGCGTTCCTGAAGAACTCGGCGGTGCTCATCCCGAACACCTGACGCAGCGGCGGCGTCTTGGCGTCGACGGCCGGATCGATCTGACCCTTCACCGCGGGGACCTCGCGCCCCCAGGCCGAAAGCGGCGTGATCGACAGACCGTCCTGGAACGCGTGCACCCGGTCCATGGTCTTCGGACTGGCCTCGGTCCGACCAATCAGCCACACCCACGGCGTGGGCGCGTCGTACCGGCGAACGCCCTCGGGGAGTGTGCCGGACCAGCCGGGCCCGGCGATCGCAAAGCGTCCAGCGCCGCCGCCGGTCGTTCGGGTGCCTGGAACGGCAAAGACCTCGCCCCACATGTCATAGAGAGGCAACAAGTAGTAGTTGTCGCCCGCCTCGGGGACCGAGAGGATGCGCGGCTCCTGCTTCACATCGATCCACGCGATCGAGTACAGCGTGTCGAAGTTGGGTCGCACCACGTCCCTGAATTCGGCGGCGGGAAACGCCCGCATGTGAACGAAGGTGTCGGCCGGACCGCGAGCCGCGACCTGCCCCACCTTCTCGACGTTCGTGGCCTGCCTGCGGGTCAAGTCCATCAGAACAAGCGGATACAGGAACGTGTACGCCTCGATCCCGGTGTCGTAAGCCGTTGCTTCATCCATGTGCGCGCCCTCCTGGCGATGCCCGCGCAACGTGGGGACGACGCGCGACGTATCAAGACAGGCCGGAATTCAAGTGAACCTCTTCAGTGCGCGGCTTACGATCGGCGCACTTCATGTCGAACACGCAAGCAGCCGTGGTTCTTGGGGCATCGGGATCGGTCGGCAACGCACTGATCAGGGAGCTGATTCGCAGTCGATCGTTCCGGCCCATCGTCACGATCGTACGTCGTTTGCAGCCCGATCAGATCGCCGGCGCGCGCGAGGCGGGTGTCGAGCTGCGCGAGACGATCGTGCCCGCGATGGATCCAGCCGGTCTGGAAGCCGCCACGACGGCAGCCATTCGTTCCGTCGACGGCGACGTCGTCGCGTTCAGTGTGCTGGGTGTGGGCGCCGGCACGGCGAAGCTCACCATCGACGAACATTGCGCCGTCGACGTGCAGCTGAACGCGGCCTTCGCGCGCGGGCTGAAGGCATCGGGGCGTGTGAAGCACCTGGCGTTCATGTCCGCGGCCGGCGCGAATCCCACGGCGGCGGCGACCGGCTCAGGCGCGGCGGGCATGGCGCGGTACGCCCGAATCAAGGGCGAGGCCGAGGAGGCCGTGAAACAGAGTGGTCCGGCCGTCGTGAGCATCTTCCGCCCGGCCATGATCATCGGCTCGCAGCACACACCGTGGCTGCTCGAAAAAGTGCTCCCGGCGCTCTCGTTCTTGACTCCCGCCAAATACAAATCCATCACCGTCGAGCAGATCGCGAAGGCGATGATCGCGACGTCCCGGAACACGCCCGCGGAATCGGCCGTCTACCACTACCCCGAGATGATGGCGTTGGATCGGTGATTCCAGGCAAGTGCTAGTCTCGGCGAATGTCACTTTCCGACCTTGCGGCCTTGGGCAGCTTCGTCAGCGGCATCGCCGTGCTGACCTCCCTCATCTACCTGTCACTTCAGGTCCGGCAGACGAAGCGCAATCAGCAGATCGCGATCAGACACAGTCGCGCGTCGCGCATCGTCGAGCTGCAGCTGGCCCTGGCGAACCCCGGCGTCGCGGGCGCATGGCTTCACGGCTCCGGGAGCCCACAAGGGCTCACGCAGACTGAGCTGAGCCAGTTCATCAACCTTTGCCGGGCGCTGTTCTTCCACTTCGAAGACTCGTTCTATCAACGCGAAGAGGGCCTGTTGAACGACGACGCGTTCGAGACCGTCGTGGCGGGCGCTCGCCTCTCGGCGAGAAGCCCCGGCTGGCGGGCCGCGTGGAAGATGGCCCGCTCCAACTTTCGCGGGCGCTTCCTGGCCTTCATGGACGGCATCGTGGCCGAGTCCGCCGCCGAGTCGCCCGTGGACCTGTCGCTGGAGGCGTGGAAGATCTCCTTCGCGTCCGAGGTGTCGCGCAGCACGTGAACGGAGCAATGGCGACATCCGAACTGTCGGTCGTGGTCCCGGACGCGATCTGGGTCAGTGAGCGGGCGGTCTGGTTCGCGGGGGTTCGGTTGCGTGCGCGGACGACGGTGCTGCGGCTGGAAGACGGCGGACTCCTGTTGCACAGCGCGCCCGATCCGACGGAGGCGCTGTGCGCGGCGCTTCGCGCGCTGGGCGAGGTCCGCTGGATCGTCGTCCCGAACCGGTACCATCACCTCGGCGCGCCCGCGACCGCGGCACGCTTTCCGTCGGCGAAGGTCGTCGGTCCCGCGTCGGCCGCGGCGCGCAACCCGCAGCTGCGCCTCGAACTGGAGGTGCGGGACGATCGGTTCCTGGGCGCCGTCAAGGAGCTCGAGGCGCTCCCGCTCGACGGCTGTCCGTTCCTGGACGAAACCGTGTTTTTCCACCGCCCGACGGGATCGCTGATCGGGGCGGACCTCGCAATCCGCGCGTCGGCGCGAGACCACTGGACCTGGCGCTGGGTCGCGCGGCTGACGGGTTGCTATGAAAAGCTCCGCGCGCCCCCCGACGTGCGCGCGAAGACCAAGCGCAACGAAGCTGCGGCGACAGCCATCGATCGCATGGCCGCGCTCCCCATGAAGCGTCTCCTCGTCGCCCATTCGGAGACCATCGAGGACCGCCCGGCCGAGAAGCTCGTCGAAGCCTGGCGCTTCGTGCGCGCGGCGTGACGCGACCGCCATCGCCCCGTGATGGTAGGCTGGCTCCACAACATTGAAGGCATTCTTACTGCTGGTCCTCTTCGCCGCCGCGGGGCTGGCGGGCGTCTTCTACTGGCGGCGGTCCCTCCAGGCGCCCAAGCCGCCGGTGGTGGCTGCGCCCAGCGCGCCCACCAAAGAGGGCAAGGACCGTCATCGGCGGCGGCGGCGCGGCGCGCGGCGGCTCGCCCGCAACGAAGTATTCGTGGCGTCACCGCAGCCTGACGAAGCGTCTGGCAGCGAAGCCCCGTCCCCGGGCCTCGCCCCACCGCCGCCGGCGGAAGAGCGCGCGCCGCTGGCACCGGGCGGCTCCGCGACGACCGAGGCCGCGCCGTCGGATGTGTTCGGCACGATCTCGTCACCCACGCAGGCGCCAAGCGGCGGGCGCCATCAGCCCGTCGCCCAGACCGAACCCGAACCCGTCAAGATGCGCCCCGCTGACCTCAAGATCGTGTGGCAGGGCGAAGACCTGTCGCGGACCGAAACGATGCGCCTCGACTTTTCGAAGGACGGGCACGAGCTGTCGCAGGACGAGATCGACGCGCGCTTCCACACGAAGGAAGACGCCATCCTTGGTTGCGTGGCGCGCGCGCGGCCGGACGAGTACACCTACGTGCCCGGCCGCGTGAACGTGCGGTTCCGCATCCAGCGCACGGGCGTCGTGAAGGGCGTGCAGGTGGAGGCGCCCGTCATCTTGCACAGAGGCGGCCTCACCGGCTGCATCAAGGGCGTGCTCGGCAGTCTGCGCTTCCCCGCGTCGAGCGCGAGCCAGGTGGTCACGTACCCGTTCTCGCTGATGTAGCGGAGGCGCGGCACCCGAACCGGGTGCCTGCGCCCTTGGTTCCTGCCTGCGCTACGCGCCGTACTTGCCGCCGAGGAGCGCCGGCTGCGGCTTGCCGACGTGTCCGGCGGCCTTGATGATCGCCGGGACGTCCGGATCGGCAAGGTAGTTCTTGAAGCCCTGCTCGTCCCAGTCGAAGATCACCCACACGCGATCGGCCTCCATCGGATCGCGGAAGACGGCCGCGCCCTTAGATCCGTGCTGCTTTCGCTTCTCGGCGCCTTTCGTCGAGAACACCTCCAGAAAACGGTCAAAGTCTTCCACCTTCGTCGTTGCAAGCATCATGGTCGTGTCTCCTTGGTCGTGAGGTTTGTGTCGTGAATGTCTGTCTAAGCGGCGGCCCGGACCGGCGCCTCGTTCGGCTCGATCGCGCCGAGGTTCTTGACGATCCGGAACCGGCCGTCCGAGGCCTGCGCGATGTACATGTTCATACGGACGTGGTGCTGGCCCGGCACCATCTGGGCCGGTCCGCCTGGCCCCTCGACGATCGCCGCGTGGTCGAGCGCGCGGATGACCTCGTCCTGGACCAGCGAGCCCGCTTCCTTCACCGCCGCCTCCCACATCTTCATGCCGCGGTAGAGACCTGAGCAGGCGCCGCCGCCCGTGAACTTCGCGGCGCCGGGAAAACGCTCCTCGTATCGACGGAGCAGCGCCGTGCTGAACGGGTCGCTCACGGCCTGGTAGTAGTCGAGGCAGCTGTAGAGCCCCTCGACGTGCGGGGCCGGCACCATGTTCAGGAAGTTCTCGTCGAAGTACGTGCAGACCAGCTGCCCGCCGCGCGCGCTGAACCCCGCCTCGTGAAGCTGCTCGAGGAAGGGCGAGACGCCCGGCGGGACGATCGTGTTGAACACGACCTCGGCGCCGCTCGACATGATGTTCTCGACGGTACGCGCGTAGTTGGCGTGATCCAGCGGGAAGTACTCCTCGCCGACGATGCTGCCGCCGTTCGCGGTGACCACCTGGCGCACCCGCTGGTTCAAGACGCGCGGCCAGATGTAGTCGGCCGACGGCAGGTAGAACCGCTTCGCGCCGGTCTTCTGCATCAGCCACGGAATCAGCGGATCGACCTGCTGCGCCGGCACGGGCCCCGTGCAGAAGATCAGCGCATCGCACTCCTGCCCCTCGTACTGCTCGGGGTAGATGTAGAGCTTCTTCCCCTTTGCGACGGCGGGTCCCTTGATGGCTTGCCGCGTGGAGCTGTAGATGCCGCCGAACAGCACGTCGACGCCGTCGTGCTGAACCAGCTTGGTCGCCTTCGCCTCGGCGACGCTGTCGATCGTCGCGCTGTCTTCCAGGTGCAGCTCGAGCCGCCGCCCCAGCAAGCCCCCCGCGGCGTTGATGTCGTCGACGACCATCCGCGCGACATTGCCGTTCGCGATGCCGACGAACGAGAGCGGCCCTGTCTGGTCCGCGATCACGCCCACTTTGATGGCTGGCTGTTTCATGGCTTTTCCTCCGAGTTGGGTTGCGGACCGCTTGGCCCGTTCACGCTCGGAGGATGCCGGCCACCTCCCTTCCCCACATGGGGAAGATTCCCTATGCCAGTGCTATTTCGTGCCGGACCAGCCCGCGCTCGAGGGCGTAGAGGGCCGCGCCCGCGCGGGTCGTGACGCCAATCTTCGAATACAGGCTCTGAATGTGGTTGTCCGCGGTCTTGGTGGCGATCTCCAGCTTGCGGGCCGCTTCCTTGGTCGTGTCGCCCGCCGCGATCAATCGCAGGACCTCGATCTCACGCGCGGTCAGGCCCGCCAGTCGCTCGGGCGACGCGCGGCGCGCGGGTTGACCGGCGCAAGCGAGCACCGCTTCGACGGCGTCCGGGCAAAGCTTCCCTTCCTTGACCGCGCCACGCAGCTTGGCGGCCGCGGCGGCATCGCTGGAAGCGGACCGGTGGGGCCGCGCCTCGCGCGCCGTCTGGAAAGCTTCGGCCGCCGCCAGGATGCGCGCGGCAGGCGAGAGATCGGGGCCGCGCGAGTTGCGGTAGTACCCGGTGCCGTCGAGGCGCTCGTGATGGCGCTGCACGATCGCGGCGACGACTTTACCGTCGCCCCCCAGCGACGTCAGCGCGCGTTCGCCGTGATACGGGTGCAGTCGAGCGGTGTCCGTCTCGCGCTCGGTCAAGGTGCCGGCCCTCATCCAGGTTGCGACGGGCACGGTCAGCTCGCCGATGTCGTGCGCGTAAGCCGCCCAGCGAACGTCACGGATGTCACCGGCGGGGAGGCCCATGCGCTTGGCGGCGTCCGCAGCCAGCGACGCGACCGCGCGCGAATGCCCGAACGTGAACGGCATCCGCATGTCGATGAAGTCGGCGATCGCGAGATACGCCTCCTCGCAGGCTGCCTCGTCCAGCATCGCGTGCGGCGTGGGCTCCAGCGCCAGGATGGTCTCGCGATCGACGGGGCCGTCGAGCTCCGCCATCAAGCGTTCCGCGTGAGCGAGGAAGCGCTCCACCAGCTCGGGCTCGTAGGCGCCGCCGGCGCGCTTGGCGATCATCGCGGTCATGGTCGCGAAGCCGTGCGCCTCGGTCAGCGCGAAGGCGTCCATGGCCAGGGTCACCAGCCGGACCGGGAATTTCACCGCCTCGCCCGACAGGCCGTGTGGCAACCCGCGACCGTCCCATCGCTCGTAAATTTGGCCCAGGCTCTCCCGAAGCTCGGGGGGAAGGCCCAGTCGCTCCGCGAGCCGCTGCGCGACTTCGCAGTGTCCGGACAAGACCGGCACGTTGACCTGCGGCGCCTGGGCCAGCCCGCGCTGGACAGCCTCGGCAAGCTCCGGCGGCGGCACCCCTGGCAAAAGGCGCGTGATGGCTCTGACGAAGACCGCGGCGAACTCCGCCTTGTCCCCGAAATCGAGCCCCTGAAGCTCCCGGCGCAGCGCGATCTCGTCACCCCAGGCCGCCGCCAGCAGGTGGGTGTCGGCGTTGCAGCCGATGTACCGAAGAAGCGCCTGATGGTAGACGGCGCGCCGCATCGGTTCGTCCAGGCGCGCGTCGTCCGCCATCCGCATCGCCAGGACGCACGAGCGCAGCGCAAAATCTCGCGAGTGTCCGGTAGCCAGATCGGTCGCGTAGGCCAGCGCCATCAAGAAGTCAGCACGTCGAACCGTCGGTGTCGCCATATCCCCCTCGCGACTGTTGGAGGCCGAGCGTACCTCAGCGCGCGCGAAACATGCGCCGTCGTTGCATTCGCACGCGCGTTACCAACTCTTGACGCGCGTTGTGTTAGGAGTCCGTGGCATGAGAACGATCGCGATCGCACTCTCGACAGCGGCCCTGGCGGTTTGTTTGGCTTTCGGCGCCAGAGCCACCTCCGCGCCGGACCGATACGCGGTGAAGGTGCCGGGCGGCCTCGGGTTCGCGGAATTCAAGGGGTACGAGAGCTGGCAGGTCGTCTCGATCAGCCAAAACGGCAAGTTGGTGGCCGCCATCCTCGGCAACCCGACGATCATCGAGGCGTTCAAAGCCGGCATCCCGGCCAACGGCAAGCCTTTCCCCGACGGCTCGAGGATGGCCAAGATCCACTGGGTCCCGAAGCAGAACGAGAATGCGCCGGGGCCGCCGACGGTGCCGGGGACCCTGCACGACGTCGACTTCATGGTGAAGGACAACGCCCGGTTCAAGGCGGTCGGCGGATGGGGCTACGGGGCCTTCAGATATGACGCCGCGTCGGGGGCTTTCACCCCCGCCACCACCGAAGACCACCCACCCCAGGGGCACGACGCCGCCTGTGGCGTCGCCTGCCACACGAAAGCGAAGGCGAGAGACTTCGTGTTCACCGAATACGCGAACCGGTGAGCGTCTACGACACCCAGATGATGATCGGGGACGGCCCGACGATCATGAAGCAGTTCGCCGCGGGCTGCACCCAGTGGATCATGTTGTACCAGAACTGGGCCATCTGATACTTGTCCTGCGGCAGGTAACCCGCGCAGTTCGGATCGCTGGCGCTGGGGTTGCCGGCGCCGGTCCACTGGCTGGTGTAGGTGATCCACTCGTCGCCGAACGCCAGGACGCGACCCTTGCCCACCAGCTTGCCGACCAGCGCATTGCTGGTGCCGCCGACGGTGGCCGCCACGTGGCCGTCACTGGGCGCGATGATCGACCGGCCGTTCTGGTAACCGACGAAGGTCACGCCCGTCGCGAGATTCGCCACGACGGGATCGGTCCGGTTCCACTCGGACAAAGTGTTGGAGTGCGTGCAAGAGCAGGTCTGGTTGTCCGCGCACGTCCCCCACGTCCCGTCGGTGCTGTACGTGACGCCCGAGAATCCGATCAGTTGATTGAGCGGGGTGGTCTCGCCGGGGTCCCCCGAGTAGCCGGCCAGCGTGATGACCCCACCGCCGTTGTCGAGCCACGTGTGAAACGCGGCGATTTCGTCGGCTGAAAATTTCCACCACGGCCCGGTGTTCGAATCGTCGGCCAGGGAAGCCAGGATGATCACGCTGTACTGGGCCAAGAAGTCGGCCGTCAGCGTGGGCCTGGTCGTGAAGTTGTCCGCCTGTGCTGTCCCCGCGCTGCTGCTGTTCAGCCAGTCCTGCAGCGCCGTGTCGGGGTCGCCGTTGGGATTGGCGCCCCACTTACCCGGCTTGCCGATGACCGCCAGCTTGAACGGCGGGCACATGCAGGCATCGCCGCCGTCACACCCAACCAGCTGACCGCCGTCGGACAGAACGACAGAGCTCCTCGTCCCGGCGCCGCCCCCTCTCCCCTGCACCAGGGGGCTGCCTCCCGTGCCGATGGCCCCTGAGGCGCCGCCCGTGCCGCCTCCGGCACCGGCCTGTCGCCCAGCACATCCGCCGGTCGCCAAGCCCAGGAACAGGAGCGCGACAAGCAGCGCCCCGGACGTCGACAGCTGTTTGGGACTGGCCATTGGGACCCTAGGATATTTCACATTTCCGGGCGATCGTGGGAATCCACGGGGAAGGTCGATGAAGAGAGTCACTGGAATCGGCGGCATTTTCATGGCGGCGAAGGACCCCGTCGCGCTGAGGGCCTGGTATCAAAAGCACCTGGGCGTGGACGTGCAGTCCTGGGGCGGCGCGGCTTTCAGCTGGACGGATGCGTCAGGGAAACCCACCGGCGGGACCACCGCATGGTCCATCGGAACGGGCGAGTCCTTCGCCCCCAGCAAGACCCCGTTCATGGTCAACTACCGCGTCGCGGATCTCGCCGCCCTGCTCGAGCTGCTGCGCGCGGAAGGTTGCCAGGTGCTCGACAACACCGACGAGTCGGAGTTTGGGAAGTTTGCCTGGATCATGGATCCCGAGGGCAACAAGGTGGAACTGTGGGAGCCGCCGCCGGGACAGTAAACCTCGGGCTCGCAAGCTGATACTCTGCGCCGCCGGTCTCTGGCCGGTATCGCAGCGTAGACATGACAACTGCTCCAGTCACTCCCGCGACACCCTTTCCGGCTAGCGATAGGTCCGCCGCACCGGAAGCGTGGCGGTGGCGCGAAAGTGTCGCCGGCGGAACGCTCACGGTCTTCGCGATCGTGGCGCCGCTGCTGGCTGCGCTGGCGGTCTTCGTCAGGTCGACCCACCGGGGGTGGCAAGACCTGCTGCCGCTGGCCACGGTCGCACTTTTGCTGCCCAGTCTCCGGCTGTGGAAGCCCCTGTGCGTCCGTCGCCGCGCGATGGCCGGGATCCTGACCCTCTTCCTCGCAGCGCTCCTGCTGATCGCCCGGTTCGGCTTCGCCGCCGGGCTCAGCGTGCTGGTGGTCGTGACGTGCGTGCTGGGGCTGATCGTCGGGGGACGCGTTGCTGGGTTCCTCATGATCGGCGTGGCCACCGTCGCCTATGTCGTGATCGGCGTGCTGGTGAGCAGACACATCCTTCTGCTCGCCCCGGAGGTCGATCCCTTGAAGCTCCGGAACTGGTTGCGACTGGCGGCGTCGACGTCGTTGCAGTCAGCGCTTCTGGCGCTGGTCGTCGACTTCGTGATCCGTCACGTCGAAGCCAATGCGCGCTCGACGACCGCGGCACTGGAAGAGCTGCGGCCCGCGTACGCCTCGGCGCGCGAGAACGAGGAGCGGTATCGATCGCTCGTCGACCATTGCCTCGACGGCGTCATCTTGACCACCCCTTCCGGAGAGACGCTGGAGGCAAATCCCGCCATCTGTCGGATGCTGGGGAGAACGGCGGAAGAGATGTGCGCGCTTGGTCGCGGCGGCGTCGTCGATCCCGCGGATCCAAGGCTTCCTCCGTTGATCGAAATGCGGCGCCTCACCGGGAAGGCGCGCGGTGAGATCAACTTGATCCACCGCGACGGCAGCCGCGTGCCCGTCGAGATCTCATCCGCCGCCTTCACCGATCGACATGGCCAGATTCGAACCGCCATGTCGATCCGCGACCTGCGGGATCACAAACGAGCCGAGCGGGACCATCGCGTGCTCGCGGAGCTCGGTGCCGTGCTGGGGCCCGCGCACCACGACAGCTCCCTCAATGACGTGGCCCCCCTGCTGGTGCGCAGCCTGGCTGACATGGGCGTCTTTTACGTCGTCGACTCCGACGGAGAACTGCGGCGCGCAGCCGTCGCCGCACGGGATCCGGCGAAGCAGTGGATCGTGGACGTCATTGCGAAGTTACCGGCGACCGTCGCCGCCGACCACATCACGCGGCAGGTTCTTCGCGACCGAAAGCCTCTGATCCGGACGGTC